>JAHEJV010000347.1 GCA_024638705.1 Deltaproteobacteria bacterium
GGCATCGTAGCGGCGGGCGGCGACCGCGCGGGAATACACGTCGCCGCGGCGCAGTTGGACCGGGTACGATACCCGTCCATTCGCCCCCCCGCAGGAGTCTCCGTGAGCTATCTCAGCACCGTCCAGGACGTCTACCGGAAGGCCGCCGAGGCCCCCGACGCGTCGCTCTGCTGCGTCCCCCAGACGCCGCGCTATCTCCCGGGCCTCCAGATCCCCCGCGTCATGCATCAGATGAACTACGGATGCGGGACGACCATCCACCTGCGCGACATGCAGGAGGAGCAGCGGGTGCTGTACGTGGGCGTCGGCGGCGGCCTCGAGGCACTCGAGTTCGCGTACTTCACGCGTCACCCCGGCGGCGTGCTGGCCATCGACCCGGTGGCCGAGATGCGCGAGGTCGCGGCCACCAACTTGCAGGAGGCCGCGGAGCTCAATGGCTGGTTCGACCCGGCCTTCGTCGACATCCGCGATGGCGACGCCCTCGCGCTTCCGGTCGAGGACGACTCCGTCGATCTCGCGGCGCAGAACTGCCTCTTCAACATCTTCCGGACCGCGGACAGCGGCGACAATGGAAAGACCGGCGACCTCGAGCGGGCGCTGGCCGAGATGCGTCGCGTCCTCAAGCCGAACGCCCGGCTGGTGATGAGCGATCCCGTCGCCCGCCGCCCGATCCCCGATCACCTCCGCGCCGACGAGGTGCTTCGCGCGCAGTGCATCTCGGGCTGCCTGACCTACGACGAGTACGTGCAGCAGATCGTCGACGCCGGCTTCGGCAGCATCGAGATCCGCGCCCGGCGGCCCTACCGGATGCTCGACCGCGCCCGCTACGGCCTCGACGAGGATCTCCTGCTCGAGAGCCTCGAGATCGCCGCCTACAAGGTCGACGTGCCGGTTGACGGTCCGTGCGTCTTCACCGGCCGCTGCGCGATCTACACCGGCCCCGACCACAACTTCGACGACGGCCAGGGACACGTGCTCGTGCGGGACATCCCGCTGGGCGTCTGCGACAAGACCGCCGGGGCCCTCGCCGCGCTGGGCCGGGACGACCTCACGATCACCGACTCCACGTGGCACTACGCGGGCGGCGGCTGCTGTTGAGCCCGTGACCGTCGGGCTGCCCATCCTGAACGGGACGCCATTCCACGCCAGGTTCGAGACCGAGCTGCGGGCGGCGCCGCGCATCTCGACCCTGCAGGTGAACATCGGGTACGTCTGCAACCTCGCGTGCCGGCACTGTCACGTCGAGTCGTCGCCGGCCCGCACGGCGCCGGGCGAGAACATGGACGAGGGCACGGCCCGCCGGGTCGTCGACTGGGCGCTGGCCCACGCGGGGATCGAGACCGTCGACTTCACCGGCGGCAGCCCCGAGATGAACCCGAACTTCCGGTGGATGGTCGAGGAGCTCACGGCCCACGGCCGCCGGGTCATCGACCGGTGCAACCCGACGATCATCGGCCACGTCGATCCGGTGACCGGCGCCGACTACGGCTGGGTGCCCGGCTTTCTTGCCCGGCACCGCGTCGGCGTGGTCGCCTCGCTCCCGTGCTACCTCGAGGACAACGTCGAACGGCAACGCGGGCGCGGCTCCTACGGTGCCTCGATCGAGGGCCTGCTCGCCCTCGTCGACGAGGGCTACGGGCACGATCCCGCGCTCGAGCTGAACCTCGTGTACAACCCCGTGGGCCCCCATTTGCCGCCCCCGCAGGCCGGGCTCGAGGCCGACTACAAGCGCGAGCTCAGCGAGCGGTTCGGCCTGGTGTTCAACCACCTGTGGACGATCACCAACATGCCGATCAAGCGGTGGCGTCACGAACTGGATCGCGACGGGCAGCTCGAGGGGTACATGTCGAAGCTGATGGACGCGTACAACCCGTCGACCATCGACGGCCTGATGTGCCGTCACCAGGTCTCGATCGATCCGCAGGGACGCCTCTACGACTGCGATTTCAACCAGGCGATCGGGCTCGAAATGCCCGGCGCCGCGGGGCGTTTTCTGTGGGACTACACCGCCGCGGAACTCGCCGAGCGCACCATCGGAACCGACGATCATTGCTACGGCTGCACCGCCGGATCGGGCAGCAGCTGCGGCGGAGCGCTCGCCTGATCGGCGAACCGAGCCGATACCAGCAATGAACATTTCCCGGAAACGGGCTTGAGCGCCGGGTAACTGTTCGCTTACAGTAATTGAGGACCCGGGAAACGCACACGCCTTTTGCAGACGCCGATCGACGCTCCGACGATCGGCGTCTGTTTCATTGCGCTCCGTGCGGCCCTCCGGGCCTTCGGTGTTTGCGGGCGCCGAACCACTGACGCTTCGCTGTCCGTGGTGGGCCGGCCATCGCTCAGCGAAAGCGAGTGTCGGCCCGGAGGGCCGTACGGAGCGCTCAATCCGCCGGGCTGAAGCGGCTTCCGATGAGCGGCACCCGGTGGTTCGGGTTCGGCTGCTTCGGCAGGTAGGGGTAGACGACCAGGATCACGACCAGCGCCGCGATCGAGCCGATCCACAGCAGGTCCGTCCAGCCGAAGAACACCCACACGCTCGTCACCAGCAGCAGCAAGAGCGAGGTGGGGATCATCCCCTCCCACGCCAGACGCATGAGCTGGTCGAAGCGGAATCGCGGCAGCGTCCAGCGCACGACCATCGTGAGCGCGACGAGCGCGACCACCTTGCCCAGCATGATGCCGAACTGCAGCATGATCAGCCCGATGCCGCCGGCCATCGGCAGGTCGGCCCCGAAGAACGGGTTGATCGACCAGCCGCCGAGGAACAGAACCGCGAAGAACGCGCTGCCGACGAACAGGTGGATGTACTCGCCCATGAAGAAGAGCGCCCACTTCATCGAGGAGTACTCGGTGTGCCAGCCGCCGACCAGCTCCTGCTCCGCCTCCGCGAGGTCGAACGGGGCCCGGTTCGACTCCGCGAGCAGGCACACGTAGAAGATCAGCGCGGTGAGCGGCTGCTGGACGAGGAACCACGCCCCGTCGAGCTGCTGCGCGATCATGGCGTCGGGCCGGACCGTCCCCGCGGCGAGGATCACGCACAGGAGCGCGAGCCCCATCGGAATCTCGTAGCTGATCATCTGGGCCGTCGCCCGCAGGCCGCCGATGAACGAGTACTTGTTGTTCGACGCCCAGCCCGCGAGCCCCACGCCGTACACGCCCAGGGACGCCGTCGCCACGATGTAGACGATCCCGATGTTGACGTCCGCCGCGACGAGCTTGACCGAGTGCGCGCCGAGCCACGCCCCGACGACGGGGATCGCCGACGTGTCCACGAGCGTGCCCGCCCACGGGATCACGGCAAAGCCGATCATCGCCGGGAAGACCGCGAGACCCGGCGCGAGGATGAACAGCGCCTTGTCCGCTCCGCGCGGGAGGAAGTCCTCCTTCACGAAGAGCTTGAGGCCGTCGGCGATCGGCTGCAGCAGCCCGAGGGGCCCGACGCGATTCGGACCGATCCGGTCCTGCACCCAAGCGCAGATCTTCCGCTCGAGCAGGATGAAGTACGCCGCGGCGATCAGCGCGACGTGGATGACCGTGAGGATCACGATCACCGAGGTGATGAGCTGGGGCGTCAGGAACGCGGGCAGAGGTGGCATCGTGACGGAAGGTTAGCCGATCGCGGGCCGCCGGGCGACTCGCTCAGACGGTAACTCCCGCCGGCGCCCCGCCGCCGACCGGCTCCCGGGCGAGGTGAGGGAAGTAGTCCTGGATCGCCGCCACCGACCACGCGCCCGCCTTGAGGGCGGCGATCGCCTGGACCGCGGCCCGGGCCCCGTTCGTGGTCGTGATGATCGGCACCGACGAGCGGACGGCGAGCCCGCGGATCCGGCCCTCGTCGGTGTCCGCCCCCTGGCGGGTGGCGGTGTTGATGATCAGGCAGATCTCGCCGTTGGCGATCTTGTCCTGGACGTTGGGCCGGGCGCCCTCGGAGATCTTGGGGAGCATCACCGTGTTGATGCCGTGCGAGAGCAGCAGGTCGTGCATGCCCCGGGTCGAGAGGATCGTGAACCCCATCGACGCGAGCATCCGGGCGATGTCGATGCACTTCGGCCGGTCCTCCCGGTTCACCGACAGGAAGATGTTGCCCTCGGTGGGGAGCATGACGCCCGCCCCCATCTGGGCCTTGGCGAGGGCGACCGGGAGCGCGCGGTGCATCCCCATCACCTCGCCCGTCGACCGCATCTCGGGGCCGAGGATCACGTCGACGCCCGGGAACCGGTCGAACGGCAGCACCACTTCCTTCACGGCGTAGAAGCCGCTGTCCGGCACCTCGTGGGCGTCGAGCTCGGTGAGCGAGGCGCCCATCATCACCTTGGCGGCGAGCCGGGCCCACGAGACCCCCTTGGCCTTCGACACGAACGGAACCGTCCGCGACGCCCGCGGGTTGACCTCGAGGATGTTGATCTCCTCGTCCTTGACCGCCATCTGGACGTTCATGAGACCGCGGACGCCCAGCCGCCGGGCGAGCCGCCGCGCCTGCTCCTTGATGGCCTCCTGGATCGAGTCCGGCAGGGCGAACGGCGGGATCGTGCACATCGAGTCGCCGCTGTGGATGCCCGCCTCCTCGGTGTGCTCCATGACGCCGCAGATCAGCGCCCGCGGCTCGTCGCCGTCGAGGCGGACGGCGTCCGGCCCCCCGTCGGACGGGAAGTCGGCGATCACGTCGATGTCGACCTCGACCGCCTCCGAGAGGAACCGGTCGATCAGGATCGGCGCGTTCGCCAGCTCCGAGACGTCCACCGCCGCCCGCATGTACCGCCGCAGCGCCGCCTCGTCGAAGCACGTCTCCATGCCGCGGCCGCCGAGAACGTAGCTCGGCCGCACCAGCACCGGGTAGCCGACGCGGTCGGCGATCCCGACCGCCTCCTCGAGCGAATACGCGATGCCGTTGTCCGGCTGCTTGAG
>JAHEJV010000348.1 GCA_024638705.1 Deltaproteobacteria bacterium
CCGCGAGCAGCGCGC
The DNA here is from genome assembly GCA_024638705.1 of Deltaproteobacteria bacterium. Lineage (GTDB taxonomy): Bacteria > Myxococcota_A > UBA9160 > UBA9160 > SMWR01 > JAHEJV01. The sequence goes on from JAHEJV010000348.1 coordinate 16, forward strand.
CGACGACCTGATGAGCGCCCTCCTCGACGCCGAGCTCGACGGCGAGAAGCTCACCGAGGAGGAGCTGCTCGGCTTCTGCTTCGTGCTGATCGTCGCCGGCAACGACACGACGACGAACCTGATCGCGAACGGCGCGGTGCTGCTCGCCGAGCACCCCGAGCAACGCGCGCAGCTCGTGCGCGACCCGGGCGGCATCCCGAACGCGATCGAGGAGATGCTCCGCGTCGAGTCGCCCGCCCAGGCCCTGCCCCGCCGCGTGCTGCGCGACGTCCGCTTCCACGACACGACGATCCCCGCCGGCGCCCAGGTGCGCCTCGTGTGGGGCGCCGCCAACCGCGACGAGCGCGAGTTCCTGGAGCCGGAGCGCTTCGACGTCACCCGCGCAGCGCGCCATCTCGCCTTCGGCCACGGCGCGCACTTCTGCCTCGGCGCGCGTCTGGCGCGGCTCGAAGCGCGCGTCGCCTTCGAGGAGCTGCTCGCACGCATGCCCGACTACGAGCTCACCGGCGAACCGGGCTGGCTGACGTCGATCTGGGCGCGATCGCACCGGCAGGTGCCGGTGCGGTTCGAGCGGGCGGACTAGACCACCTCTTCGAGCAGGGCAGGCGCCTCGTTCCGGATCAGGGTCATCTGTGCGTCGCCCAGCGCGAGGGCCTCGCGTGCGTGTTCGAGGGTCGTGGCCGGGCTGCGATCGACGCCCGTGTGGCTCTGGAGGCAGGCTCGCTCCAGCTCGTCCGGCTCGTCCGACAGGTCGTCCTGGTCGGGAACGACACCGAAGCCGAGCTCGTGAGCGAGGTCGTCGGCGAGCGCCACCGTCGCGGCCAGGGGGTGCGGATGCCCTCCGATCAGGACCTGATGGTGGGCGGAGACCGCGAACTTCAGGTCGGGAGACAGGCCCCAGTGATCGGCGATCAGGGACGCGGCGTGCGCGTGCACCCGATCGACGGCGGGCCAGATGGCGATCAGATCCGGCGGTGCCTCGCGCCTGCCTTTCTGCTCCGACAGTGCGATGAGGGTTCCGGCGATTCCCACGTCGTGGAGCAGCCCCGAGAGAAAGGCGTACTCGCCCTCGACGGCAGTGTACTTCGAGATCAATCGGCAGAAGTGCGCCGTCGCGGAGCTGTGCCGCCTCAAGAGCTCCATCGTGTCACCGTAATCCGTCGAGCGGAAGATCTTGAGGTTCAGCGCGATCTCCATGACCAGATCGCGGAGCGTCCTCAGGCCGAGGCGCATCAGGGCCTCTCGCAGCGAGGTGAGGGGGGAGATGCCCGAGTAGAGGGGCGACTGGACCCGCTTGAGGATCCTGCCCGCGATCAGGGCGTCCTTCTCGACGACCGCGACGACCTCGTCGACGTCGACGTCCGGCTTCTGCGACAGCTCCATGAGCTGCACCGCCACGGTGGGAAGCGTCGGCGGGCGGTAGTCGGGGGCGTTCAAGCTGGCGAGCAGCTTCTCGACCATGCGTTCCTGGTCGAGCAGCAGATCGTCGCCCTCGGCGATGCGGGCTCGACCCTCGCCGTAGCCCACCTGGCCCTTGCGCTTGCCGACCCCGCCGTGCGCCTCGAACGCCATGAGAGCTGCATCGGGAGGCCATCCGGGGAACCTGAGCCCGTCCCATTCGGCGGCCGAGGGGCGCCCGCGTGTGGCGGCGTGCGACCGGCTAGCCGCCGAGCCCCATCATTTCGACGACGCCCACGCCGTGCCCCGCCGTGAAGCCGCCGTCGACCGGCAGCGCGACGCCGGTGACGAAGGACGCGTCGTCGGAAGCGAGGAAGAGCGCCGCGCCGGCGATCTCCTCGGGCTTCCCGAAGCGGCCGAGCTTGTGCTGGGTCTTGATCCGCTCGCGGACCTCGGCCGGGAAGGCGTCGTTGCCGACGACCGAGCGGAAGAGCGGCGTGTCGATGAAGCCCGGGCACACGCAGTTCACGCGGATGCCCATGCGGCCGTAGTCCATCGCCATGTTCTTCGTGAGCAGGATGACGCCGCCTTTGCTCGCGTTGTAGGTGCTGCCGCCCTCGGCGCCCTCGATTCCCTCGACGCTGGCGATCGTCACGATGTTGCCGCGCTTGCGCTCGAGCATCGTCGGCAGCACCGCCTTCGCGGAGAGGAATGTGCCTTTGAGGTTCACGTCCTGCACGTGCTGCCAGTCTTCGGGCGTGATCAGGTGGACGGGGCCGCCGTTGGCGATGCCCGCGGCGGTGACGAGGATGTCGACGGCGCCGCATTCCTCGAGCGTGCTCGCGACGACGGCGTTCTGCGCGTCGGCGTCGCGGACGTCGGCCACGTGGAAGCGTGCGGCGGGCGCCGCGTCTTCGACCTGCTTCCATTCGCCGCCCGCGCTCTCGGCGAGATCGAGACCGACGACGGTCGCGCCCTCGCGCGCGAAGCGCAGCGCGGTCGCGAATCCGATGCCCGAGGCGGCCCCCGTGATCAATGCGACCTGACCTTCGAGACGCGACATGGGATCCTCCTGCTGCGAAGTGCGCAGCATACTCGAACGCAGCGCCCCTCCGTCACACCGCCGCGGGGATTCGCTTGACGCCGCGCTCCGCCGCGGGCCCAATGGCGCGCATGTCTCGTCCCGCGGTGTCCTTCCGGATGGGACTCGGTCTCGTCGCCGCGCTCTGCGCGCTGCCCGGCTGCCAGACGAGTCGCGTCCCCGTGCCCGACGCCGTCGCGTCGTCGACCGCGGGTGCGAGCCTCGCAACGTCGATCGAGGCGATCGCGAGCCGCTGGACGAACGGCGGTCGGCGTCGCGCGATCGAGCAGCGCGCCACGGCGCTCGGCCTCGCCGACCCCCTGCGCACCGAGTGGATCGACCCCTTCAGCGCGCAGAAGAACGTCGTGATCGAGCTGCCCGGGTCGGGCGAGGGCCTCGTCTACGTCGTCGCCCACTACGACAAGACCGACGTCAACCCGCTGAAGCTCGCGAGCCTGCTCGTGAACGGGCTCCTCGATCCGGTGATCGAGCCGTTCGCGTTCTCGCGCGGCGCGATCGACAACGCGACCGGCGTCGCCCTCTCCCTCGCGTTGGCTTCACACCTCCGCGCGCGCGACCGCGCACACACCTGGCGGGTGCTGCTCGCGGGCTCGGAGGAGTCGGGGCTGCGCGGGACGCGCGCCCACGTCGCGCGCCTGTCCGAAGCGGAGAAGGACGCGATCGTCGTCGCGATCAACCTCGACACGGTTGGCGTCGACTTCTCCGGCGACTGCGTCACGGCCGGCCTGTCCGACCCGGTCTGGATGCAGCGCGCGCTCGCGATCGCGGCCGAGCAGGGCGTGCCGCTCGGCGCCGCGGAGATCCCGACCGGCGCATCGACGGACGTCGTGGTCTTCCAACGCAACGGCTTCTGGCGCGACTTCGGACGCGGCCTCGCCTTCAACCTGCCCGGTGGCCTGCTCCCCCAGCGAAGCTGGTTCACGAGCGCCCACGAGGCGCCGACGCTGAACTTCTCCGCCTGTGAGGTCATCGGTGCGAGTGACCTCGTGGCGGGAACGATCCTGCTCCCCGTCGGCAGGATCCACGGCCCGCGCGACGACGCCGGACACGTCGACCTCGCAAAGCTCGTCGGCCTGTTGAGCGTGCTCGAGGCCCTCGCCGACGCCATCGAGGACGACGCGCGGCGGTAGCGAAGCCGCGTCGCGCGGGGTCAGGCCCGGAGCGCGCCCAGCACTTCGTCGAGCGGCGGGTGGTCGGCGCCGTGTCGGTTTCGGTGCTCGTAGCGCAACTTGTCCCCCGGACCGACGACGAAGCCCGCCCCGAGCTGGGTGACGCGCTTCCCCGCCGCGCCGATGCGATGCCCGGCGCGCCAGGCGCGGATCGTCCCCGGGTAGGAATCGGGGTGGAACATGCCGAGGAAACTCATGCGTCCGATCGAGGCGGCGCGAGCGGCGCGCGCGTCGTCGTCGATCAGGACGGGATAGGGGATGGCGTAGTCCTCGAGAAACGCCTTCGCGAGGGAGGCGTTGCCCGTGCCGATCGCGACGACCTCCGCACCGGCGGCGGTCACCTCGTCGTACGCGTCGCGCAACTGCGCGGCGTGCTCGCGGCAGAGCAGTCAGCCGAAGTGGCGCAGGAAGACGAGCGCGACCGGGCGCTGCGCCCAGTAGTCGCCGAGGCGGTGCGGTTCGCCCGCGACGTCGGGCAGCGAGCAGTCGGCGAGGGCGGCGAGGTCCATGGCGCCAGCATACGCCGACACGGCCGGTCCGTGCGAGGCGTCGGTCGACGCGGAGGGTTCGCCGGGCGACGCCCTCCGGCTACGCTGCCGCGATGCCCGACGCCCTGCCCCTCGCCGACGACCTCTCCTTCGGATTCATCACCGGCTTCGCGAGCCGCGAGGAGGGCCGCCACGTCGCCGCCCTCGCGAGACGGCACGGCTACGACTCGATCTGGGTGGGCGATCACGTCGCCTTCCCGATGCCGATCCTCGACCCGCTGCTCCAGCTCGCCCAGCTCGCCACCTACGACGATGCGCTCACCCTCGGCACCAGCGTCTACCTGATGCCGCTGCGCCACCCGGTGCACACCGCGAAGCAGATCGCCTCGATCGATCGGCTCTGCGAGGGGCGCTTCGTCTTCGGCGTCGGCATCGGCGGCGAGTTCGAAGCCGAGTACGCCTCCTGCGGCGTGCCCCACAACGAACGCGGCGCGCGCCTCGAAGCGATGATCCCGCTCGTCCGCAGCCTGCTGCGCGGCGAGACGACGAAGAGCGATTCGCCCTACTTCCCCTTCCCCGAGACGACGCTCGCGCCGACCAGCACGAACCCGGAAGGCCCGCCCTTCTGGGCCGGCGGCCGCGCCGCGAAGGCCCTCGACCGCATGGGCCGCCTCGCCGACGGCTGGATCTCCTACGTCGTCACGCCGGAGCGTTATGCGCAGGGCCTCGAAG
>JAHEJV010000349.1 GCA_024638705.1 Deltaproteobacteria bacterium
GCGGCGATGTACCTGCTCACCGGCGCCGCCGCCTGGTGGCTCAAGCCCGACCGCAGCGAGTCGTGGGCGCTGCTGCTCTTCTGTTCGACGATGACCACCCAGCTCGCGACCTTTCCCCAGACGAACCTGATCCCGCTCGGCTGGCCGCGCTTCCTGTTGAACGCCCCACTGATCGGCGCGGCCACCTTCCATCTCTTCACCACCTATCCGATCGAGCCGGACTGGGTGGTGCGGCATCGCCGCATCCAGTTCGTGCCCTACCTAGGTGCGATCGTGCTGGCGGCCGTCGCGCTCTTCGAGCGTCCGCTCGGCCTGCCCGCCGGCCTCGGCCTCCAGCTCTGTTTCTCGTACACGCAGGTGCTGCTCGTGGTGTCGCTCGGCATCGTCGCGATCGAGCGCCACCGCCACGGCGACGGGCCAATGCGCGACCAGGCGAACCTGATGTTCTGGGCGGCACTGATCAGCTTCGCGCCGGTGCTGATGATCTTCGTCACCGAGTGGGGGATGCGCAGCCCGGCGCCCTACGACCTCGCGATGCTGTGGACCTTCCTCTTCCCCGTCGCGGTCGGCTACGGGATCGTGCGCCGACAGCTCTTCGAGATGCGCAACGTCGCGCGTTCGTCCGCCGCCTACGGCGCCGCGACCCTCGCCATCACCGGCGTCTTCGCCTTCCTGATCACCTTCGCCGACGCCGCCGTGTCGCGTCTCAACATCAGCTTTCGCTGGTTCCAGGTCACCTTCCTCTTCTTCGCGATCCTCGCCTTCAATCCGCTGCGCAACCGCCTCCAGAACCTGGTCGACCGCTTCTTCGACCGCGACCGCGAGACCTATCGCGTGGCGGTGCGGGAGATCTCCGAGGCGATGGTCTCGATGGTGTCGCTGCCGGAGATCGCCGACCGCATCGTCCTCTCGCTCACCGACACGATGGGCGTCGAGCGCGCGATGGTGATGATGGTGGACGATGCCGGGCAGGTGCTGACGCCCGCGGCGTCACGCGGCGAGTGGGACGAGGACGCTCTCGCCACCCGCATCAGCTCCGATCATCCGATCTGGAAGCACCTGTGGATGCGGCGCGAAGACCTGTCGCGCGCCGATTTCGACGACGAGCCCGACGTCGAGTACCGCGAGGCCTGCCGGGACGTCTTCGACACCCTCGAGGTCGAGCTGCTCGTCCCGATCCTCTACGGCGTCGACCTGCTCGGTGTGATCGCCGTCGCGCGGAAGATCTCCGGCGACCGCCTCGTCGGCGACGACCGCACCCTGCTGCGCACGCTGGCGAACCAGAGCTCGATCGCGATCGAGAACGCGAAGGCCTTCGACGAGATCGCGAAGCTCAACGAGACGCTCGAAGCGCGCGTCGAGGAGCGCACGCACGAGCTGCGCGACACCCAGGCCCAGCTCGTGCAGGCCGAGAAGATGAAGAGCCTCGGGCAGCTCGTGGCCGGCGTCGCCCACGAGCTGAACAATCCGATCGGCTTCGTCCACGCGAATCTCCAGCTGCTCGAGGACTTCATCAAGAAGCTCGCCCTTGCCCAGGAGACCGGCGGTGACACGACGAAGCCCCGGGAGGCGATCACGAAGCTGCTCTCGCGCAGCCGTGAGGGCACGGAGCGCGTGAAGAAGATCGTCGCCGACCTGCGCACCTTCTCGCGCATGGACCACGCCGAGCTGCAGGACGCGGATCTCCACGAGGAGATCGATCGCACGCTCGGCCTGATGGAGGCGCGCTTCAAGAACGGCGTCGAGGTCGTGCGCGACTACGGCGAGATCCCGCGCGTGCGCTGTTATGCGGGGCAGCTCAATCAGGTGTTCCTGAACCTCTTGATGAACGCGTGCGACGCGATGCAGGACCAGGGCACGATCACGATCCGCACGCGGCCCGGCGACCTCGGCGTCCGGCTCGAGTTCGCCGACGACGGCCCGGGAATTCCCGAGGACGTCCAGAACCGCATCTTCGACCCCTTCTTCACCACGAAGCCCGTGGGCGAGGGCACCGGACTCGGCCTCTCACTCTCCCACGGCATCATCGAGCGCCACGGTGGCGCCATCGCGATCGAGTCGACGCAAGGCGTTGGCACGACCTTCGTGATCGACCTGCCGCTCGAGGCCGTGGGCGACATGTCGGCCACGGTCTGAGCCCGGGCTCAGCGCCCGGGTTTCTCCTCCAACACGTCGCGCTCCATCTCGATCTCGAGAGTGCGCTGCATGCCCACCGGCACCACCTCGATGCACACTTCCTCGGGCCCGAGCGACTCGTTGCCCTCGGCGTCGACGACCGGCTCGAGCACGACGAGCACCGGCTCGTAGCCCTCGCCCTTCACGAAGATCTTGTGCGGCTCGTCGGTGCGCAGGACGACGCCATCGGCGGCGGCTCCCTCGAGCAGTTGACCGTCGACGTAGACCTTCACTTCTTCGGGAACGCACTGGATCGAGACGCGTTGGGTGGAAGCGAGGCAGCCCGCGAAGACGGCGCCCGCGAGGAGTGCGACGGAGAGGCGGAGGGCTTTGCGGACGCGCAGAAGCATCGTTGGCGTCGACCCTAGCAGGTCGCGACTTCGATAGAATTCGCCGATGCCTCCCGATCCCGACGATGGCCTGACCCCGATCGAGCGCTGTGTCGCCCGCGACGAGATCCGGCAGCTCGCCTACCGCTACGCCCTCGCGATCGACTCGCGCGACATCGACGGCCTGGTGAAGCTCTTCGTGCCCGACGTCCGCGTGGGACGCGACACCCGCGGGCGCGATGCGCTCCGCGAGAGCTGGCTCGCTTCGCTCGGCGAGATCGGCGTGTCGATCCTCTTCGTCGGAAACCACCTGATCGACTTCGAAGACGCGGATCACGCGATGGGAAGCGTCTACTGCCGCGGCCAGATCCAGGACGGCGAGCGCTGGGTCGAGCAGGCGATCCACTACCGCGACACCTACGAGCGTCGCGACGGGGTGTGGCTCTTCGTGCGGCGCATCCACAAGCTCTGGTACGGCGTCGAGACGGCCGAGCGCCCGCTCGCGCAGGAGCCGGCGAACTGGCCCGAGCACCACGTCGGCCGAGGCACCCTCCCCGAAGAGTGGGAGACCTGGGGCGCCTTCTGGAAGAGCGTCAAGGGCTAGTGCCCTGTCTCAGAAGTTCGGCTGCATTCGGACGTGTCTGCGGACCGCTGGCTGCGTTGCGCTCCCTGCGGCGTGACTTCGGCCATGCCTCGGTCGCACGCCTTGCCAGTGGCCCGCAGCCACGCCCGCGGTGCACTCCCAGGCATGATCTGGCTGCCTCGATTCGACGCCGAACTTCTGAGAATGGAAGCTAGGCGGGTGCGCGCCGAGATCCTGATCGTCGGGGGCGGCATCATCGGGACGAGTCTCGCCTGGGCGCTCACGCAGCGCGGCGCGCGCGACGTCGTGGTAGTCGATCTCGATCTCGCCGGTGTGTACGCGTCGTCGGAGCTGAACGCGGGTGGCGCGCGCGCCACCTGGTGGCAGCCGACCAACATCGAGACGTGTCTCGCGACGCTCGAGTTCTTCGACGCCCACGCCGAGGCGTTCGGCTTCCGCCGCTGCGGCTACCTCTGGCTCTACGACGACGCGGATCTCCACGCCCAGGCGCTCGAGAAGCGCGCCCTCCAGAACGAACACGGCCTCGGCGTCGAGCGTCTCGCTGCGGACGACGTCGCGGCGCGTTTCCCGATCCTCGACCGCGCGCTCGACGAGCTCGTCGGTGCCACGTACTCGCCGAAGGACGGGCTGCTGAATCCGAACGCGGTGCGCGCCTGGTTCCGCGCCGAGGCCGAAGCGGCGGGAGTGCGCTTCCTCAACCGCCACTACGCGACGGGCGTGGAGACGCGTCGCGTGGCCGGCGCGGGCGGCAGCCTGCGCTGCGTGTCGGCGGTGCACGTCGTGGAGATGGCGCGGCGCGGCGTCCTCGAAGACGCCGACCGCGTGCGCGACGTGCTCGTCACGCACCGCGTCCCGGCGGAAGAGCAGGTGGGCGAGTCGCGCATCGAGTGCGACACGGTCGTGAACTGCCTCGGCGCCTGGTCGCCGGTGTTCTCGGCGAAGGTGGGCGTCACCGACGTCACCGAGCCGGTGCGGCGTCAGATCTGTCTCGTCGACGTCCACGCGACCGATCTCGCGCCGGGCGTCGATCTCGACGCGCTGGGCATGATCGTCGACGCCAGCGATCTCTACTTCCATCCGGAAGGACCGCACGTCCTCGCCGGCTATTCGATCCCCGACGAGGCCACGGGCTTCGATTTCGACTACGACGGCGAGGACTTCTTCGAGACCCACATCTGGCCGCGGCTCGCGCATCGCGCCAGCTCCTTCGAGCGCTGCGGACACGTGCGCGGGTGGTCCGGACTCTACGCAGTGACGCCCGACCGCAGTGGCATCGCCGGCGCCGTTCCCGGATTCGCCAACTTCTTCGAAGCGCACTCGTTCACCGGCCGCGGCGTGATGCAGTCCTACGGCGTCGCGACCGCGCTCGCCGAGCGCATCGACACGGGTCGCTTCGGCGCTCTCGACCTCTCGCCGCTCGATCGCACCCGCTTCACCGACCCGTCGCGTTGGGTCGAGGAGGCGCTGCACATCTGAGCCGTCTGCGGTGCCGGGCTCAGTGCTCCGACTCGCACCACGCCTGGATCTGCTCGAGCGTCTCGTCGACGCGTTCTGCGGAGATCCGGCGCACGTCGAAGCGATCGAGCTCGCCGCCCATCAGCGGCACGGTGTTCTTCGCCGCGAGACGCAGCGAGAGACGCGTGCCCTCGGGCTCCTCGTCGTGGAGCGTGTAGGTCTCCTCGAACTCGAAGGATCCGAGCCGCACCGAGGAGCGCAGCCGCTCGGCGGGGACCACCTCGAGCGGGTCTTCCAGGTGAGGCACCGTGACGCTGCCCAGCGCA
>JAHEJV010000350.1 GCA_024638705.1 Deltaproteobacteria bacterium
GTCACTGAACGTGCCGACCTGCGCCTTGCCCACCTCGATGTCGAGATACTTCGCCACGGCGGCGGCAAGCGGTCGGTTCGCGTTGCCCGTGAAGAGCTTGAGGAGGTTCATGCGGGAGGCCTCGGTCGGTCGCGGAAGTTGGGCGGTGTGGTGCGAGCATCTTGGCTGGGGCGGCAGGACTCGAACCTGCAGATGGCGGCTCCAAAGGCCGCTGCCTTACCAATTTGGCGACGCCCCAACACCGAGACTCTACAGGGTGGCCCTACCGAGAAGCCCTCCCGAGGAAGCTCCTCGAAAGGAAAACGCCCCGCGGCGGGGCCCCGCGCCGGGGCGCAACCGGGGGCGTAGCGCTCCCCATAGCCCCGGAGTTTATCGGGATTCCCGGATCGCCGCGACCCGCCACCAGACCTCGCCGCCCTCTCCCAGGCGGCTGCCGGCGGCCTCCGCGGCGGCGGAGTCCGCGAAGACGCCGAAGAGCGTCGCCCCGCTGCCGCTCATCCCCACTGCCCGGGGACCGACCGCGGCGAGGCGGCTGCGCAGCCGGCCGATCAGCGGGCAGAGGCGGAGCGCGGCCTCCTCGAGGTCGTTGTGCAGGAGCGCCGCCAGCGCGTCGTCGTCCTCGGCGATCGCCGCGAGGTCGCGCGGCGCACCGGTGGCGGGCGACGGGTCGGCGCCGAGCGCATCGTAGGCGCCGAAGACCTCCACGGTGGCGAGGGACTCGCCGGGGTTGGTGAGCAGGAGCGCCAGCGGAGGCAGGTCGTCGACCGGCTCGCGCCGCTCCCCGACGCCGGTCACCCAGGCCGGCCGGGGATCGAGGAAATAGGGCACGTCCGCGCCCAGCGAGAGCGCCAGGGTCTCGAGTCCGGTGTCGTCGAGGACGTCGGGAAACGCGCGGCGCAGCCCGCGCAGCACCGCCGCCGCGTCGCTCGACCCCCCGCCCAGCCCGGCCGCGGCCGGGGTGTGTTTGGTCAGGCCGATCTCGACGCGGGCCGACACGTCGCCGCGTTCGAGGAAGGCGCGCGCCGCGCGCAGCGCCAGGTTCTCCTCCCCGAGCGGCGCGCCCACCTCCTCGCCGGCGAGGTCCAGCGACACCGACGGGGCCGACGCCGACTCGACGTGCAGCGCCACGCCGTCGGCCAGATCGAGCGGCACGAAGAGGCTCTCGATCTCGTGGTAGCCGTCTGGGCGCTGGCCGAGGATCCGCAGCCCGAGGTTGAGCTTCGCGGGAGCGTCGAGGTGGAAGGACGGGCACACGGGGTGCGATTCAGCCCTTCGCCTTGACGAAGGCCATCCGCAGCTCGTAGAGGATGCTTTGGAGCAGCTTCGTCTCCTCGTCGTCGAGGTTCCCGCTCGTCTTCTCCTGCAGCATCTCGAGCGTGTCGATCGTCTGCCGCGCCATGGCGATGTCGCCGGGCGTCACCTCGTCCTTCGTGGCGTCGTCGGCGCCGGGGGATTGACCGAGCTGCATCATGGCCGACGCCCCCAGCGAGAGGACGAAGGTGGAAAAGTCGATGCGCGGCAGGTCGGAGGTTCGGGACTTCTCGGGGTCGTGGACGGTGAACCCCTTCGGATCGTCTTCGGCCGTCATGTTCCTGGCTCCGCGTGGCTGGATTCCGGGTTCGCGTTCGAATCAGCCTCGGCCGCCGCGTCGGCGGCGTCGAGGCGCTGCATCTCGCGGTAGGCGAGCGAGAAACGCTGGCCTGCCGTGATCGCGCTGCCGAGAAGGATGACCCAAAGCGCGAGGGCCAGATAGCCCGAGAGCACCCCCGCGGCGAGGATCACCACCCGCTCGGCGCGCTCGAGCAGGCCCACTTCGAAGCGGTCGAGGACCAGCTCGGCGCGGGCCTTCGAGTAGGAGACGATCACCATCGTGGCCGTCGTCGCGCCGGCGAGGGCGACGTTTCCCAGCTCGTCCAGCCGCGCGAAGTGGACGGCGATGCCGGCTAGCAGCACGACGTCGACCCAGCGGTCGAGGGTCGAGTCGAGGAAGGCGCCGAAGCGGGTCGAGATGCCGTGGTAGCGCGCGACCACGCCGTCGGTGAGATCGAAGAAGCCGCCGAGGAGCATCAGCAGGCCGCCCGCGACCGGCGAGCCGGTGGCGAGCGCCACCGCCGCCGCCGTCGAAACCAGGGCGCCGATCACGGTGAGGGTGTTGGGATCGAGTCGTCCCCAGAAAAGAAATGGGAAGACCCGGTGGATCCAGGCGTCGAGATTCTCGCCGACGGTCGACTTGATCAAGGCGACTCCGCGGCCCGGTGGCCCCCGGCTACGAGAGAGGCGGGGCCTCGGCGGGCGCGTCGTCGCCGGGGCCGTCGTCCGAGTCGTCCGCTTCGCCGAGGGTCATGGCCTTGTCGGCGCAGTCCGGCAGGCTGGTGAGCTCCTGCTCGAGCTCGTTCGGGCCGATCCAGCCGCGGCGGTGGAGCAGGCGGCGGTCGAGGCGCATTTTGGAGAGGGAATCCCGGTGCATTTTCGATGCTCCTCCGTGGAAGGGGCGCGCAATCTAGCAAGCGCGCTCGCGCTGCGCCGCGGACCGCCGGCGTCGATTGACGCTCGCTCGTCGGGCCGATAGGTTGCGAGGCGCTTTTCGGGGGTCGCGTGCGCAACGTTCGAATCGCCCTCGCGGCGCTGGCACTCCTGCTTCTCTCCTTCGCGGCAGGCTGCCAGACCGACGACGCCCTCTTCGAGGACGTGCCGCCCGCCGACGAGCTCTGGGCCGAGGCCCAGGACGAGCTCGACGGGATCTCGGTGCTCGGCCTCTACCGCTACGTGGACTACGAGGCGGCGATCGAGAAGCTCCAGTCGATCGTCGACAACTATCCGAGCAGCGAGTACGCGGTGCGCGCCGAGCTGGCGATCGCCGACGCGTACTTCCAGAACGACAAGTACGAGGAGGCCCTCTCGTACTACCGCGACTTCTCCGATCTCCACCCACAGCATCCGCGCGTCGCCTACTCCATCTGGCGCGCCGCGCTCTGTCACCAGCGCCGCGTGCTCGAGGCGAACCGCGATCAGAGCGCCACGCGTGACGCGCTCGTCTTCCTCGACCGCCTGCTCCTGCAGCACCCGCACTCCGAACACGCCGAGGAGGCGGAGGAGATGTGGCGCAACCTCCAGACGACGCTCGCCGAGAACGTCGAGGGCATCGCCGACTTCTACTTCCAGCGCGAGGAGTACGAAGCGGCGGCCGAGCGCTACCGCGCGCTGCTCAACGAATACCCGGGCCTCGGCCTCGATGCCCGCGTGCTGTACAAGCTCGGCGAGTCGTACGGCGCGCTGCGACGCGTCGACGAGGCCGACCGCATCTACCGGACGCTCGTCACCCACTACGCGGACACCGCGTTCGCCATCCGTGCGCGAGAGCAGCTCGCCACCAACCTGCCGTGAGCCAGGAGAGCCCGACACTCGCGAGGGCTCCCGCTGCGTCGCGCGGGTTGAGCGTGTCCGAGCGGCGCCACTACGAGCTGGGACGGCGGCGCTACGAGCAGGGCGACTGGGACGGCGCGCTCGCCGCGCTCCAGCGCTTCGTCGCGACCCGACGCGAGTTCGCGGACGTCCACTACATGCTGGGCACGCTCCTCGAGCACACCGGCGATCTCACGGCGTCCCAGGACTGCCTGCGCGAGGCGCTGCGCCTCAATCCGACCTACACCGAGGCGATGGTGGCGCTCGCGAGCATCTACGAGCGGCAGGGCGAGTTCGCGCGCTCGCGCGCCCTGGCGGAGCAGGTGGCGCAGCTCGCGCTTCCGTCGGCGGGCGCCCTCGACGCCACGACGCGCGGGAAGCTCGCCAACCTCGAAGCGGAGCTCGCCGACGCCTATCGCGAGGCCGGAGCGCTCAGCGAGGCGATCGAGACCTATCGCAAGGCGCTCGACCGGTGTCCCACCTTCCACGACATCCGGCACCGTCTGGGCGTTACGCTGCGCGAGGCGGGCCTGCCCGACCGCGCGCTCGCCGAGTTCGCCCGCGTGCGTCGCGGCAATCCCGACTTCCTCGACGCCGCCGTGCAGTCGGCGCTCACGCTCTACACGCTCGGGCGAGCCGAGGAGGCGGTCGTCCTCTGGCGGGAAGTGCGCGAGCGCGACCCACAGCGGGAGGACGCCCGGATGTATCTGCGCATGGTGGCGAAGACGCACCCGTCGCTCGCAGCGGACTGATCGCCTAACGCGTCGTCCGCAGGATTTCGCGCGCGGCGTTGCGACCGCACGCGCCCATGACGCCTCCGCCGGGATGGGTGCCGGCGCCGCAGAGGTAGAGGCCGTCGATCGGCGTCGCATAGCGCGACCAGCCGGGGACGGGACGCATCATCGCCAGCCGGTCCGGCGTCATGGCGCCGTGGAAGAGATTTCCGCCGGTCAGGCCGAAGAGGCTCTCGAGGTCGGGTGGGGCGAGCACTTCTCGGTGCACGATGCTCTCGCTGAACCCCGGCGCGACTTCGTCGAGCACGGCGCAGGCGCGCTCGAAGATCGTTTCGCGCAGTCCCGGCCACGCATTGGCCGGCGCTTCGTGCGGACACCACTGGACGAACAGCGACGCCACGTGTCTTCCCGGCGGCGCGAGCGTCCCGTCGACGGCCGAGGGCAGGGTGAGCTCGACGATCGGGCGCTCCGGCATGCGTCCCGCCCGGGCCTCCTCGAAGGCCGCGTCGATCGCGTCGAGATCGGTGGCGCCGGCGTGGATCGTGCCGCGGTGCTCGGGGCCCGCCGTGTTCGGCGCGCGACCTCTTCCGTGTCCGAAATCCGGAAGCCGGTCGAGGGCGAGGTTGATCTTCACGCTGCCGCTCCTGAAGTCGAGGGCGCCGATCTCGCGGAGCAGGGGTCGGGCAGGTGCTCCGCGCCGACGAGCTTCTCGAAGGTGACGCGCGGGTCGGCGCCCGAAACGACG
>JAHEJV010000351.1 GCA_024638705.1 Deltaproteobacteria bacterium
CCCCGGAAACGCTCTGCCCCAGGCGGTTCTGGATTTCGAGCGCGGGGTCGATCTGATCTATTTCGCGAACGCGCTGATCGTCGACGAAGCGTCGCGAGAACGACTCGTGTTCTCGAAGCTGACGGAGGACGCGTTCAACACGACGGCGATGTCTTCGTGCTGCGGAACGCTGATGTGTGGCACGCACCCGATGTACGAGGGCAACACGATCTCGGTGAACGCCGACAGCTATCGGGTCACGACGCCGTCGAACCTGCCGGTGCAGCTGGTTTCGTTCGCCTTTGATGCTCCCGTCGAGCGCGCGGCGGCGATCGCGGAGCGGAGCCCGGTGCCCGTTCTCTTCTCGGTCTACGACGAGATGGAGCATCCCGTCATGAAGGCGTTCGTGGGTGCCGCAACGGCTCCCATTCCGGAGAGTGCACGG
Source organism: Deltaproteobacteria bacterium (assembly GCA_024638705.1). Lineage (GTDB taxonomy): Bacteria > Myxococcota_A > UBA9160 > UBA9160 > SMWR01 > JAHEJV01. Next base: position 425 of record JAHEJV010000351.1, read on the forward strand.
GCGCGTGCGACGACCTGTTTCGAAGAGCTGTGCGCCGCCCGACCGGTCGAGATCGACAATGCCTTCTTCGAAGAGAGCCGCGTCGGCAAGCCCTGACGGCGGTCGGGGCTCTGGCCGCGATGCGGAGCCGGCGCAGTCGCCCACCGCCCGGCCGCGCGCCCTAGAACTCCAGCTCGATCGTCGCGTGGACGTTCACGCCGAGGGTGCTCTCGCCACTCTCGAAGGCGGGCGGGGCGACGGCCTTCGCGGAGCGCATCTCCATCGCCATCGGACGCGGACCGCCGTGGCGCGGCGTGTCGATGTTGACGTTGACGATCGCGTGATCGCGCGCGCCGAGGTCGCCGGACACCTGCTTCGCGCGGGCGCGGAACGCTGCGAGCGCCTCGGTGACGAGCTCCTTCTCGACTTCGCGCTGCGTTTCCGGCGCGACGCCGAAGGAGACTCCGCGCAGAAGCAGACGGGACTGGAGCACCCCGAGCAGCTTCGAGAGCGCCTCGACGTCGCCGCTCGCGAGGCGGAGGTCCTGGCTCGCGCGCCAGCGCTCGATCTTCCCACTCCTGTCGTGCACGGGATGGGTCTGGTAGCCGCCGCTGCGCACTTCCACGCCCTTCGCCTTCTTCGCGGTTTCGAGCGCCCAGCGCATCGTCTCGTTCACGCGGTCGGCGAGGCGGGCGGAATCGCTGTCCTCCTCGGTGACGCCGATCGTCGCGACGGCCCAGTCGTTCGCGACGTCGCGCGTGCTCGACACCTGGAAGCTCACCTGGTTCATCGGTCGCTCCGATTCATGGGCGATGGCGGGCGCCGCCAGCGGGACGAGCGCGGCGAGCGCCGCCGCAGTCCGCGCCAACGCGGACGCGCTCATCGGAGCAGCTTCGCCGCGAACGACTTCGCCATCTCGAGCACGCGGTCCGCGCCGGCCGTCGCACCCTTCGACTTCGCGGAGCGCCGCTTCGCAGGCTTCCTCTTCGCCGACTTGCGCTTCGCGTCCTTCTTCTTCGCCGACTTCTTCGCGGCGCCGCGCTTCGCCGTCTTCTTCTTCGCGGACTTCTTCTTCGCCGACTTCGCAGTCTTGCGCTTCGCGGTCTTCTTGCGCGCCGCCTTCTTCTTCACGGCCTTCTTCTTCGCCACCTTCTTCGAACGCGTCTTCTTCTTCGCCGCCATGGGCGTGTTCACCTCCTTGTCGATCCGCCGGTGCGGCGATCGCGGGGGAAACGTAGCGCGCCGAGAGCGCTGGACTCCTCCGATCCTCGCGCAGACCCCGTCATCGCTGCGGCCCTCCCGGGCGGAGATCCGGGATTCGGCACGGGCTACTGTTCGCGGACCGCCCGTGGATGAGGGGCGCGCCGGAGGCCGAGTGAGCGACTACCCGAAGACCCTCGATCACACGCTCGCCGCCCGGAACGAACGCGACCAGGCGGAAGTGCGCGGACGTCTCGAGCAGGCGCTCTCGCCGGAGGTGCGCTTCATCGACCCGACGCAGGGCATCGTCGGCCTCGATCCCTTCGAGAAGCTGGTGCACGCGGTCCGCGAGAACCTGCCCGACGCCGTGTGCTCGCGCGCCGGCGGCGTCGACACGCATCACCGTCTCTATCGCTACGAATTGGCGATCCACCGCAGCGAAGAGCTGATGCCGACCGGCTTCGACGTCGTCGAGACCGACGGCGCGGGCCCCGTCACCGAGGTGCTCGGCTTCCTCGGTCCGCTTCCCGCGAAGGAGCAGTGACCGCGCGCCGCCGCAAGAGCCCCGCCCGGCAGCTCAAGCAACTCGTCTTCGCCGTCCTGGTGTTGGGCGCCTTGTTTCTCGCCGAGCGCGGGTCGGAGCTGTGGGACGGGGCGACCGACGTCGCGACGGGCGAGCTGCCCGCCGACGCGCGGGGTCCGTGCCACGTGATCCGCGTGATCGACGGCGACACGTTGCGCATGCGCTGTGGCAGTGAGGGGATGAAGGTCCGCCTGCTGCGCATCGACACGCCCGAGCGCAACGAGCCGAAATACCGCGAAGCCAGCGAAGCGTTGCGCTCCATGGTGGAGGGACGCGATCTCTTCTTCACCTACGAAGAGGCCGACGAGCCGACGCGCGGCGGCTACGGCCGGCTGCTCGTCTACGTCTTCGCCGACGGCCGCAACGTCAACGTCGAGATGGTGCGCGCGGGCTGGAGCCAGTTCGACCGACGCTGGGGAGAGGGTCGCTTCGCGCGCGCGTTCCGCGTCGCCGAACGCGAAGCAGAGGCCGCCGGCCGGCTATGATGCGCATGCCCCCCATCCAACCCTGCGCGATCCGCGAACGCGCGGATGCCGGCCGGAGCTTCATGAAACGGCGACGTCTTCCGATCCTCGCGCTGCTCGGCACCGCCGTCACAACACTCGCCTGTGCGAAGCCGCCGGTCGTCGTGCCCGCCACGCGCGATGCCGCGATCGAGATCGACGGCGCGTACGGCGACTGGGACGGGCAGTTCACCCGCATCGACGCGAAGCGCAGCGTCGGGCTCGGCCTCGCCCACGACGACGCCAATCTCTATATCAGCCTCGTCACCCGCGACCTCGGCGTGCAGACACTCCTGCGCCGGGCCGGTTTCACCCTCTGGCTCGACCCGGCGGGCGGCCAGCGGAAGAAGATCGGCCTGCGCGTCGCGCCGATCGACGACGAGGAGAACCACGCCGAGCCGGGCGAAGAGATCACCCCGCGAATCGAGATCGTCCGCGACGGCGCGGAGTACGGCTACCAGCTCGCGAACCCGGGCCCCGACGCCGCGGTCGACGCGAAGACCTCGCACAACGCCGACGTCATCGCCTACGAGTTCCGCCTCGCGATGAAGGGTCCGCTCGCCGAGTCGCTGCCCGGAAGCGGCATCGGCATCGCACCCGGCGCGAAGCTCGGCATCGGCGTGGTGACCGAGAAGCTCCCCGACCCGACCGGCTCGCGTCCGCTCCGCATCGAGGAAGTTCGGACGTGGGTGGTGGGGGATCTCGGGACCCGCGACTAGGCCGCCCCGACCGAAGCCAACAGCCGCTCCGCGTTGCCGCGCAGGATCGCCGCGCGCTGCTCGGGCTTCCCCTCCGTGACGATCAGCACCTTCGCCAGCGAGGCACACAGGTGGTAGAAGGGCCAGTCGGTCCCGAACAGCATACGCTCGCCGCCGGTGGCTTCGAGCATCTCCTGGAGCTTCGTGACGCCCTGTCCGTGGCAGCCGAGCCAGGCGTTGTCGTAGCGCTGCGCGAGGGGAATGAAGCCATCGACGTCGCGCGCGCCGGCGTGGCCGAGCACGAAGGGCACGTCGGGGAAGCTGGCGATCGCGGCCTCGTAGTGGCGGGGCAGCGCATAACGGTGTGACGACTCGGGCTCGATGCCGGCGCGCCCGCCGTGGTAGAAGACCGCGAGGCCGAGTCGGTCGCAGGCTTCGTACACCTCCATCATCTCCGGGTCGTCGGGATAGAAGCGCTGCACCGTCGGGTGGAGCTTGATGATGCGCGCCCCCTCGGCGGCCTGGCGCCCGAGCTCGGCGACGCGGTCGGACCCGCGCGGGTGCACGGTGCCCCCGAGATGGAAACGGCTCTGCGTGCTGGTCTCGGCGATGGCGGCGCGCCAGCGATCGACGAGGTCGTCGCCGAAAGGGAGGCCGACCGCGATCGGGAGGACGACCGCCTCGCCGACGCGGCTCGCGTCCATCTCGCGCACGAGGTTCGGGATCGTGTGCGTCTTCGCGACGCGGCTCCCGATCGTCCCCTGCGCCAGCGTCCAATCGCGCAGGTCGTCGAGGCCGTCCTCGGTGAAGTTGGCGTTGATGTAGACATCGAGGTCGAGTCTGCAGCCCGGGTCGACTCCGTCGCAGTCGAGCAGGTGTTCGACGCGTTCGGTCGCGACGGTGAGGTCGACGTCCGGCGCGAGGAAGACGGACATCCCGAAGTGGGCGTGGAAGTCGATCGCCGTCGGAAAGTCGTCCGCCGCGCAGAAGAGATCGCCGTCGGTGTCGAGTTCGAACCAGGGCAGCTCGGCGAGTCCGCGGTAGCCGCGATAGGTCTGGGGGCCGAAGGGGCCCTTCCCCGAGCTCGCCGCCTCGCGCGCGCGTTGGGCGGCGAGCACTTCGATGTCCGTGTCGGTGTAGCGACCGGGATCCTCGGGCTTGCCGCAGCCGGGCACGCAGAGGCCCGCGGCGGCCATGGAGGAGAGGGCGAGGAAGTCGCGGCGGGAGAGCGTGTTTCGCATCGCGCCCATTCTAGTGAGATGCGCGATGGGCGCTTCGTGACGTCCCCCGGCCACCCGCCTCCGACGGCAAGCTCCCGGGATCGATAGGCAAATCGCGTGCATTCGGGCCCCGAACCAGGCGTCGCGAAAGAAATTCGTCGCTTCGTGATCCACGTCACGAGGGCCGAGTTCGAGCTTGCTTAGGATGCGCCCGCATTGCTGGTCGCGGGCGCGGCTCTCATTCGGAAGCGCCTGCTGTCGCACA
>JAHEJV010000055.1 GCA_024638705.1 Deltaproteobacteria bacterium
TCGGCGCGTCGGCATAGCGCAGCGAGGGCATGATGTTGGCGCGGCTGGACATGGTGCGTCCTCCCGCTCCCCTATATCACGGGCGCGCCTCGCGACTCAATCGCCGCGCACCCAGCGCTGCGCGCGCCGCGTGAGTACGGCGGCGGCGACGCCGACGAGGAGCCAGGCCGGATGCACGACGATCGCGAGCACGAGGCCATCCACCAGCGCCATCGCGGCGATCAGTCGCGGGATCACCGGCCCCCGGTAGGGCTGGCCGCGGGTGTTCTCGTGCCGCGCGACGACGGTGACGAGGAGTGTCCACGCGAACGAGATCCCACCGGCGAGCCAGACGATCGGCGCGACCTCGCCCGCCACCGCGAGGGCCGTCACGACGAACACCCCCGTGCGACACGCGGCCATCAGCAGCGCCGTCGCCGGGTGTCGCTTGTGGAAGACGTCGTAGGCGGCGATCAGCGCGACGAGCCCGACGCCCGAAGCCATCGCGATCGGGTGCGGGGCGAAGGCGAGCAGCGCGAACCCCGCCGCGAAGAGCCCCGCCGCGCAGCGGGCCGCTTCGCCGAGCGTGAGGCGGCCCGAAGGGATCGGCCGGAAGGGCTGCTCGCGCGCGTCCCACTCGCGGTCGCAGACGTCGTTCAAGGCCATGCCGAAGCAGTAGAAGGCCGACATCGAGAGCGCGAGCAGGACGACGAGCCCGGGCGACGCTCCGCCCGCGAGAACCGCAGCGCAGACGACGTTCATCCACACCGTCGGGAGATTGCTCACGCGCGAGAGGTCGAGGAGCGCGCGCGCCTTCGAGCCCGTGGCTTTCGGTGCGCTCGCGGCGCTAGTCGGCGAAGACATGGTCGAGCAGCAGGTCGCGGACGTCCGTCGCGGCGATCGAATCGCCGTCGAGGAAGCGCGGCTCCGACGTCATGAAGAGCGGCTTCGCGGAAGCGGCAACGCCGTGCGAGCCGCGCACCAGGGTCGCGTCGAGCGGCGTGAGCTCCATCTTGTAGCGGAAGCCGAGCATCTTCTTCGCGAGCGTGAGGCCCGCGCGCAGCTTCGGGAATGCGAGCTTCGGATCGATGTACAGCTCGCACGGGTCGAAGCCCGGCTTCTTGTGGATGTCGACCATGCGCGCGTAGTCGGGCGCGCGCGCGTCGTCGTTCCAGAAGTAGTAGGTGAACCAGGCGTCGGGCTCGGCGAGCAGGACGAGATCGCCGGAACGCTCGTGATCGAGGCCGTGCTCGCGCTTCCCGGCCGCGTCGAGCACGCGCGCGATGCCCGGCGCGCGTTCGAGGGCTTCGCGCGCCGCGACCGTCGACGCCTCGTCGCGCGTGTAGACGTGCGCGATCTGGTGGTCCGATACCGCGAAGGCGCGCGACGGCCCCGGGTCGAGGTACTCGCGCCCGAGGTCGACCTTGAGCGAGACGAGTCCCGCGTCGCGCAGCAGGCGGTTGGGATGCACGGGCCGCGACACCGGGACGATCGCGTACTCCGAGAGCAGCACGACGCGCACGTCGCGGTCGCGGAAGAAGTCGACGAGACGCCCCACCACCGCGTCGATCTCGGCGAGATCGCTCGCGACGGACGCGCCGTCGGGCCCTTCGCGCTGCAACACGTAGTCGAGGTGGGGCAGGTAGACGAGGTTCAGCGTCGGCCGGCTCTTCGCCTCCACCGCCATCGCGGCGTTCGCGATCCATTCGCTCGCGGCGATCGACGTCGCCGGACCCCAGAAGGAGAAGAGCGGAAACTGCCCGAAGCGCTCGTTGAACTCTTCGCGCAGCTCGGGCGGGTGCGAATAACAGTCGGGCAGCTTCGCGCCGTCGGCGAGGTAGAGCGGACGCGGCGTGAGCGTGACGTCGGCACGCGTCGCCATCGCATACCACCAGAACACGTTCGCGCAGGAGAAGCCCGTGTCGCGCTCGCGCGCCACGTCCCAGATCGGCGGCGCCTGCACGAGCCGGTTGCTCTGCCGCCACAGCCACACCTCGGCGAGATCGCGGAAATACCAGCCGTTGGCGACGATGCCGTGCTCGCGCGGGAGCGCTCCGGTGAGATAGGTCGTCTGCGCGGTGCAGGTGACGGCGGGCAACACCGGATCGACGTCGAGGCAGCCCTTCGCCAGCTCCGCGATGCGCGGCGTGTGCGGACCGAGATGTTCGCGGGTGAGCCCGACGACGTCGATCACGGCGGTGCGCTTCACGCAGCCCCCGCGCCCGACCGGAGGTCGCGCACCCACTCGAGCTCGCGCACGATCGACTCGTCGACGCTCGTCCTGCGCAGCTCCGCCGGCAGGACGTCGAAGCTGTAGGTCTCGACTTCGAGGAGCATGTCGGGGGCAAGCAGCGGCAGCGCGTCTTCGAGGAACCCGCGCGTCGTGCCGCAGGGCCCGAGGTGCGCGGCGAAGATCGGCACGTGGAAATGCACACGCGCCTCCTCGGCCGCGACCTCCGCGCGCGCGAAGTCGCCGAGATCGTCGAAGCGGTGCAGCGCCCCGTCTGCGTCGCGCGCGACCACCTGATGCAGGTAGACCGGCTCGTCGAAACGCGGGAGCGCCGCCACCTCGTCGCCCACCGCGCGCAGCGCCGACGACACCTGCACCTTCGCGATGCGCACGCCGGCGTCGCGCAACGACGCGAGAGATCGGCTCGCATCCTCGAACTCCACCGCCTGGTGGCAGCAGTCGAAGCAAAGCCCGGCCAGATCGGCGCGCGAAGCCGGGAGCTGCATGCGCTCGAAGAAGGCGATCGCTTCCTTCGTGGTCTCGAGCACGCAGCGCGGCTCGGGCTCGAAGGCGAGCACGATCTCGACCCCGTGCGACTGGCGCAGAGCATCGAGGTGCGCGAGCGCGTTGCACACGTGCGCGTGGACGAGCCGCCAGTCGTCGGCGTCGCTGGGTGCGTCGAGGCCGTCCGGATCGAAGCCGCGCCGGAACGCGACGGGCACCGTCGAGATCGACCCCACCGAACCGGCGGGCAGCCATTCCGCCAGCAGGTCGGCGAGCTTGCGCGTGTACCACGCGCGCTCCGGATCGCGCCAATCCGGGAGGTAGACGCGCTCCTTCACGCCGGAGCCGTGGAAGCGCCCGTGCGGAAAGCCGTTCAGCGTCGGAACGCAGAAGCCCTGCTCTTCGCACCAGTCGCGGAAGCGCTTTGCCTCGTCGATCGTGACTTCTTCCGCCGCCTCTCCCGACACCCGCAGGCCGAGCGGGAACATCGCGTCAGGCAACACCGCGCGCTTCACCGGAATCGCGTGGCTCTCGAGATTGGCGACGACGTCCGACCACCCCTCGCCGGGATGGATATTCGTGCAGTAGGTCAGCACGCCGGCTCGAACTTCGGACACTGGCCGAGGAACGCGTTCGGGTTGTGCCAGAGCACCTGCTCGATCGCGTCCTCGTCGTGTCCGCGCGCGCGCATCTCCTGCGCCGCGCGCAGCGTCGCGATCGGATCGCTGTCGCCCCAGTCGGCCGCCGAGTTGAGGCACACGCGCTCCATGCCGTAGGTCTCGAGCATGTCGACGGCGCGCGCCGGCGACGCCTTCGAGACGGGGTAGAGCGTGATGCCGGACCAGAAGCCGCGATCGAGGATCAGGCCGAGGGTGTGCTCTTCGGCGTGGTCGACGAGCACGCGCGACGGGTCGATGCGCGAGTCGGCCGAGAGCACGTCGAGGATCAGCCGCGTGCCCTTGAGCTTGTCTTCGAGGTGGGGCGTGTGGACGAGGATGAGATCGTCGCGTCGCGCCGCGACGTCGACGTGCCGTTCGAGCACCGCCAGCTCGTTCTTCGAGTTCTTGTTCAGGCCGATCTCGCCGACGCCGAGCACGGTCGGCCGGTCGAGATACTCGTCGACGAAGGAGAGCACCTCGTCGGCGAGGGCGAGATCCTCCGCCTCCTTCGGATTGAGACAGATCCAGGTGTAGTGCGCGATGCCGAACTGGCGCGCGCGCTTCGGTTCATAGAGGGTGAGCTGATCGAAATAGCTGCGGAAGGCCTCGGGGCTGCCGCGATCGAAGCCGGCCCAGAAGGCGGGCTCGGTGAGCGTGCGGATCCCCGACGCCGCCAGCAGGCGGTAGTCGTCGGTGACGCGCGACACCATGTGCATGTGCGGGTCGATCACCCTCACGACATCTCCTTCCACGCGCCGGTCGCCGCGCCGAGGCCGGCCGCACTGTCGATCGGCTCGTCGGAGAGGTCGGAGAGAGCGCGGTGGCAGGCGAGTGCGCGGTCGCCGCCATTCTCGGCGAGAATGCCGAGCACCCGCATGAGGCCGCGGTAGCGGTAGTCGTCACGCACCGCTTCCGCGTCGTCGGCGCGGTCGACGCGGTCGAGGAAGGCCGCCACTTCGAGCAGGCGCGCGCGGTTCTCGAGGAAGTCGCGCTCGACGATCTCCTCGGCGCTTCGCGAGGACCGGAGTTTCCGTTTCATGCGACCGTCGCCTCCTCGCGATGGAATGCCGGAATCAGCAGGGAGCGTGCTCGCCCAGGAACGCGATGCTCTTGCGCACGAGCGCCGGGTCGATCTCGTGCACCTCCACCCCGACGCCGATGTCCGCGAGCAACGTGATGCAGAGCCGGCCCCCGAGATGCGCGCGAAAGCTCTCGAGCGCCTGTTCCACGTCGACGTCGGCGAGCGCGGGGGGATGCAGCGGGAAGCCCAACGTCGCGAGCAGGTCGAGGATGCGGTGGGCCGAGGCGGGGAGCAACCCCACCTTCTCGGAATAGATCGCGTCGACGGCGATGCCGATCGCCACGGCCTCACCGTGGCGCAGCGCGAAGCCCGAGCGCTCTTCGAGGTGATGGGCGAGCCAGTGGCCGAAGTCGAGCGGACGCGCCGAGCCGCGCTCGAAGGGATCGCCGGAGGTCGCGATGTGGACGAGGTGCAGCTCCGCGCAGCGGCGGATCATCGCCTGCATCGCACCGGGCGCAAAGGCCGCGAGCGACGCGCCGTCGCGCACGAGCGATTCGAAGAACGCGCCGTCGCGGATCAGCGCGACCTTGATCGCCTCGGCGATCCCCGAACGGCGGTCGCGCTCGCCGAGGGTCGCGAGCAGGTCGAAGTCGTTCAGCACGCCGCGCGGCGGGGCGAAGGTGCCGAGGAAGTTCTTCCGGCCCTCGAAGTTGATCGCGTTCTTCACGCCGATGGAGGCGTCGTTCTGCGCGAGGACCGTCGTGGGCACGCGCACCACCTCGACGCCGCGATGCGCCGTCGCGGCGGCGTGCCCGACCGCGTCGATCACCGCGCCGCCGCCGACGACCAGCACCACCGACTGACGGCACAGGTCGTGTTCGGCGATCGCGCGCAGCACGTCGCGAACGACGTCCGGGTCCGACTTGCTGCGCTCGCCGCCCATCACCGCGATCGGCGGCGCGACGAGATCGAAGCGATCCGCGTGCGCCGCCGCGTAGGCCGCGAGGTCCGACGCGACGCGCGGCGCCGCCGCGAGCAGGCCGTCGTCGACGAACGCCAGGGCGCGCACCGGTTCCGTTACGCCGCCCACCCGGCCCGACCCGCCCGCGACGAGGTCGCGCAGCGCGGGGTTCGCCGGCTCGAGCGAACCCCGCGAGAAGACGACGGGATACGCGTAGGACACGTCGAAGGCGGTCTGGATCGGTTCCATGCGCTCCGTCAGGCTAGAGTCCGTTTGCTCCCCCCTCAAGGAGCCCCTCCATGGTTCGGATCTGCGGCGGCCTCGGTGCACTCCTTTTCGCCTGGGCCGCGGCGCTCCAGGCGAACGATCCCGATCCGCTGCGCTGGATCGCGCTGTATCTCGTCGCCGCTGCGCTCTGCGCCGTCGCACCCTACCGGGCGCTGCCCTTGGCGCTCCCGCTCGGCCTCGGCGCGCTCGCCGCCATCTGGGCCGCGACCCTCGTCCCGACCGTGCTGGCGGAGTCGGCCTGGACCGGCACCGAGGTGGAGCGCGAGGTGGGCGGTCTCCTCGTCGTCGCGCTGGCGGCCTTCACCTGGACGTGGATCGGGCGCGAACGCAAATCGCGAAGCGACTAACGCCGCGCGAGAAGCTTCACCATCCCCCAGGCGAAGATCAGCCCGGCGAGCCCGCCGAGCGCGAAGCCACCGACGATGTGGACGTAGCGCGGCTTCGGCAGGTGGCGCTTGACCCGCGACTCCCAGCTCTCGGTCGCGAGCAACACGTCGGTGATCGCGCTCGCCTCGTCCTTCGTCAGGCCGAGGTTCGGCATCTGCGCGGCCGCCGAATCGAAGCGCGGCTCCATGATGTGATAGGTGGTCCATAGACGGAGCCGGTCCTCGCCGCGCGCCGCGAGCACCTCGGCGCGGGCTTCCTGGTAGGACGCGAAGGGCTCGCGGTCGACGCCGTCGAGCGCCGCCACCGATTCGCGGTAGCCCGGATCGGCGAGGCGCTCCTCGAGGCTCGCGACCAGGACTCCGCGGTCGAGCGCCGGGCCGGCCGTGCCGCCGTAGCCGTCCTTCTGGTGGCAACCGAGACAGCCGCGTCGGTCGATCAGGTAGCTCGCCCAGGCGTCGCGATCGCTCGTGTCGGGCCGTCCGATGATGTGACGGTGCTCGTTCTTCGGGTCGTAGGCGACGCGCAGTACCGCGCTGCGACCGTCCGAGTGCGGGAAGAGCGGCACGAAGTAGATCGCATCGGACCCGACGCCGACGCCGACCGGCGACTGGAAGCCGGTGCCCAGGAACTCGATCAGGTAGCGAGGCACGCGCGTGACACGATCTTCCTCGAAGTCGTAGGAGATCGCGACGAGCCCCTTCGTCCGGCCGCGGTGGTTGCCCGGCTTGGCGGGGTTGCCCGAGAGCGCGATCAGGAAGTCGCCCGCGAACGAGCCGGCGAAACGCGAACCCTTCGGCACGTAGTCGAGCTGCACGGGCGAGACCGCGTCGGGGAACACGACGGCGGCGTTGTTGGTGATGCTGATGTCGCTTCCGTTCCAGAGATACCCGCGGCCGGCTTCGATCTCGAGGAAGCGGTCGGCGATGACGCCGTTCTCGCCGACCCAGACGCGATCGTCGACGACCGCGATGCCGAACGGATTGCGGAAGCCCCAGGAGAAGATCGCCGGCGCCGCGCGCCCGCGGCTCGCGGGCAGTGGGTTCTCGGGCAGCGGCTCGCCGTCCAGGGAGAGGCGCAGCACCTTGCCGAGCGTCGAGCTCGTGTCGGACGCGGCGAGCGGATTCCAGCCGTCGCCGACGCCGACGTAGAGGTGCTCGCCGGCCACCCGACAGCCGCCGATCTGATGCGTGACGCCGCCGTCGTCGGGCTCGAAGAACTCGCGCAGGTCGAGCGTTCCGGTCGGCTCCAGTGCGAAGCGTCCGGGCCGGGTCGCGAAGCGCACCATCCCGTTCTTGATCGCGCTGCCCGCGCGATAGATGAAGGTGACGAAGACGTAGCCGCTCTTCGGGTCGAGACAGATGCCGGCGAGCCCACCCTGCCCTTCGAAACCGCCGGGCAGCTCCTCCTCGGGCTGGAACTCGTGGAAGTCGCTGGCGAAGGTGTGCACGCTGCCGTCGTTCGCGACGACCGACACGTCGCCGCGCAGCTCGGTGACGAAATAGCGAGGGTCCTTCGGGTCGGGGCCAGGCTCGGGCACGACGGCGATCGCGCTCGGCAAGTCGAAGCCCTCGGAGTCGACTTCGAGCGAGAAGCCGGGCGCGACGGCCCAGTCGTCGCCCCAGTCGGCCCCCGCCGGAGCAGAAGCGAGGAGTAGCGCCGCAGCGAGAAACGCGATCGGCCGAACCACGCGCATCATCCCTGCGACCCGCCGGAGCCCTGCATCGCGAGCCGATCCTCGGGCGCGTCGAGCGACCCGACGAGCCACTTCTTGATGGGGCGCAGCCATTGGATCACGCGACGCGAGAGCGCTCGCCACTGATACACCACTTCGCGCTTCCAGTATTCCAGAGTCCATCCCCAGTCCGATTCGTCGGCGCCGGCCACCGGAGGTTCGTCCGGGTAGCCGGTCGCGGCGCGCTCCTGCGCGAGGCGTGCGCGCATCGCTGCGAGTGCATCGGCCGAACCGGGGTCGGAGGCGAGGTTCACGAGCTCTTCGGGGTCGTTCGCGAGGTCGTAGAGCTCCTCGAAGGGCGCGTCGTTCGTCGCCTCGCGGACGTACTTCCAGCGCGCGGTGCGCACGCCGAGCTGGCTCGGCACGACGGGGATGTCCGGGCTGCCGTGATGCTGGTAGAAGAGCGCGTCGCGCCACGGCGTGCGGGCGTCGTCGATCAGCGGCCAGAGCGAGCGCCCCTGCACCGTATCCGGCGCCGCGACGCCGGCGGCCTCGAGGATCGTCGGCGCGATGTCGAGATTCGTGACGATCGCATCGCGCGCGGCGCCCGCCGGCGCGCGACCGGGCGCGCGCACCAGCAGCGGAACCCCGATCGAGCGCTCGTACATCGACATCTTGTTCGTGAGCTGGTGCTCCCCCAGGTGGAAGCCGTTGTCACTGGTGAACACCACGAGAGTGTTCTCCAACTCGCCCCGGGCGTCGAGCAGGGCGAGGAGGCGACCGACCGAATCGTCGACGGCGAGCAGACCGCGCAAGTAGTCGACGTAGAGCGCGCGGTCGCCGATCCACCAGTCCGTGTCGGGCAACGTCTCGGGGACGGACGCGAGCCGCCACGACCACGGCGCCACCCCGTCGCCATACATGGCCATGTGTCGCAGCCAGGCGGGCTTCCCGCCGAGGTCGTCCTCGAAGTTGCCGGGGCGCGGCAGGGCGGCGTCAGCGAAGGCCTTCGCGTGGCGCGGCGCAGGCGTGAACGGGTAGTGCACCGCCTTGTGCGAGACGATCAGCGCAAACGGGGCGTCGCGCTCGCGCTCGAGCCAGCGCTCGGCGTAGTCGGTGAGGATGTCCGTGATGTAGCCCGACTCGCGCACCAGGCGACCGTCCTCGTTCAGCACCGGATCGAAGTAGACGCCCTGCCCCGAGAAGGAGAGCCAATAGTCGAAGCCCGGCCGCGGGTCCGAGCGCTCGGACATGTGCCACTTGCCGATGAAGGCGGTGTCGTAGCCGGCCGCGCGCAACGCCTGGGGCCAGGTGGTGAGGGGCGAATCGTAGAGGTCCTCGCGGTCGTTCGAGAGGACGCCATGGCGGTGGGCGTGGGCGCCGGTGAGGATCGACGCGCGGCTCGGGGAGCAGAGCGCGGTGGTGACGAAGGCCTGCTCGAAGGAGGTCCCCTCGGCCGCCAGGCGATCGATGTGCGGCGTTTCGAGGAAGCGGAAGCGCCCGGTCGCGCCGACCGCGTCGGCGCGCTGATCGTCGGTCAGGATCAGCAGGACGTGCGGCGGACGCGACGCCGCCCCGTCCGCGGATTCCGCGTTCGCGGATGGCGCGTCGGCTCCGGTGAGCAGAACGAGCAGCGCCGCAGCGGCGAACGAGATGCGGAGCGACACGGCGTTCAGGATTCCCCCGACCCCGGAGATCGCCCCGGGCGCAATCCACTCTAGCAATGCAAAACGCCGGTTCATGGCGATCGGCGGCGCAGCCGGGATGTGCTCGTGGGGGCAGAACACGTACGAACGGGCGGGCGCTCGCGCGGTGCATGGCGCAGAATCGGCGCGGCGTCCGGGCGTGCGTTCCGCGCGGACCCCCGACCGCAACCCGCGAGGCGCCCCGATCGCGTGTGGGAGGTTCCGAACGCAGCATGAGCGACCCCGAGCAGCGGCGCAGGATCCAGCAGATCGCAGCGGTCGCGGCCCTCACGCTCTTCGCGGCGTGCTTGCGCCTCTACCAGCTGGACGAGAAGTCGCTCTGGTTCGACGAGGCCCTGTTCTTCTGGGCCACCCAGACCGATCTCGGGCAGATCATCGCGCTCAACGGCTTGGTGCGCGCGTCCCCGCCGCTCTATTCGTTCTTCATCCACTTCTGGAGTGCGCTAGGCGACAGCGAGTGGTGGCTGCGTCTCCCCGCCTGGATCGCCGGCGTGGCGTCGATCCCGGTGAGCTACCTGGTGGCACGACACTTCGTGCCGCGCGGTGCCGCGCTCTTCGGCGCGATGCTGGTCGCGACGTCCGTACGGCACGTCGAGTTCTCCCAGCGCGTCAGCGAGTACGGCTTCGGCTATCTCGCCGCGGCCTTGGTGCTGCTCGCCTTCGCGCGCTACCGGGCGAAGCCCGATCGGCGCCACGCCGTCGTCTTGATGGTGCTGGCCGCCCTCGCCCCCCTCGTCCAGTACGGGATCGGCATCCTCATCGCCGCGCTGCTGCTGGCCTATCTCCTCGACGCCTTCACCGACCCGAGCCGACGCGGTCCCCCGTCCTCGATCGCCATCGTCATCGTTCCGCTGGCGCTCGCCGGCGCGATCGCGTGGTTCCAGCTCGGCGTCGGGGAGATCCTCGACTCGCAATACGGCCCGGGCAGCGACACCTATCTCTCGCGCGCCTACTGGGACGGCTCGCTCCAGTCGCTCGTCCGGCTCGTCGCGGGGAGCACCCTCGACATCTTCGAATATGCCCACCCGATGGGGGGGATCTTGCTGGTGCTCTGCGCCGTCGGCGTCGCCAACATTCCACGCCACCGCGGGGAGAACTGGGCGGCGCTCGCACTCGGCATCGCCCTCGCGGGGACGTTCGTCGCAGCCCTCCTCGGACTCTATCCCTACGCCGGCAAGCGCCACGCCTTCTTCCTGCTGCCGCTGATCTTCCTCTCGGCGAGCATCGGCGTGGCGCGCCTGCAGCGGATCGAGCCGCTCGCCGAGCGCCGCGTCCTGCTGGGTGCCCTCGCCGCGGTCGTCGCGCTCGCGGGCGCCTATGAATCGCTCCGCTACGTGCGGTCCGACGAGCCCGAGCACATGCGGCCGGTGGTGGCGACGCTCCTGCGCGAACGCGCGCCGGAGGACGCGATCTTCCTCTACACCCCGGCGGTCCCCGCCGCGCACTACTACCTCTCCCAGCACGACCCTGCGCTGCGCCGGGCACTCGGGACGACCGCGACCGAGTGGCTGCCGCGGCTCGTTCCGCTCGATCTAGACCCGCGCCCGGGGGACGACACGGAGGAGATCCGCTTCGCGGCCTGCCCGGATGACGATTGCGATCGCGTACCGATCCTGGGCAGCGAGACCCGGCGCATCGAGATCGACCGCCTGGATGCCGCCTTCGGCCGCGCCGAGCGGGTCTGGATGCTCCTGAGCCACTGCCGCGAGGACGATTGCGAGCGGCTGCGGGCTCGCGCGGCGAGCTGTGGCGACCTCGAACGCGTGGCCGCGGCCCCCGACGTCACGCTCTACCGCGCCGTCCCCTCGGGCGCGTGTTCCGGTGTCACCCCCGCGCTCGAAAACCCCACTCAAGAGGACGCCCCGGAAACGCGATCCCTCCCCTAATTTTCCGCGTCGGTGGTCGGCCACCCCAGCCGTCTTCCGGTCTTCTCGACCCCCGCGCGACCTCGAAAGACGGAACCGCCCCTTGGACCCCACGGACTCCTCGACCGAGACGCCCGCCCACCGCATGCCGCCCCAGGGCGCCTCGCCGGCCGGGCCGGACTGCGTCGTGCTCGGCGCCGGGCCGGCGGGCCTCACCGCCGCCTGGGAGGCCGCGCGCCACGGTATGGACGCCGTCGTGTTCGAGAAGGACACGCAGGTCGGCGGCATCTCGCGGACGGTCGAGCACGAGGGCTTCCGCTTCGACATCGGGGGGCATCGCTTCTTCACCAAGGTGCCGGCGGTCCGCGCGCTGTGGCACGAGCTGCTCGGCAACGATCTCATCACCCGCGAACGCCTCTCGCGGATCTACTACGCCGATCGCTTCTTCGACTATCCGCTCAAGCCGCTCGGCGCCGTGCGCGGCCTGGGCCCGATCGAGGCCGTGCGCATCGGCCTCAGCTACGTGAAGGCCCGCCTCTTTCCCTACGCCAACGAGCGCACGTTCGAGGAGTGGGTGGTCAACCGCTTCGGGCGTCGGCTGTTCGAGATCTTCTTCGAGACCTACACCGAGAAGGTCTGGGGCACGCCCTGCTCGGAGATCTCGTCGGACTGGGCGGCGCAGCGCATCAAGAACCTCGACATGGTGGCGGCGGTCAAGAACGCCCTGCTCGGCCTCGGCTCGAAGAAGGGCGACGTGATCACGAGCCTGATCGAACGCTTCGAGTATCCGCGCCTCGGCCCCGGCATGATGTGGGAGCGCTGTCGCGACCTGCTCGAAGGGAAGCAGGTATACACCCGCACCGGGCACGAGGTGGTGCGCGTGATGCACGACGGTTCGCGGATCGAGGCCGTCGTCGTGCGCGGCCCCGACGGCGAGGAGGTCGTCGAAGGCGACCACTTCCTGTCCTCGATCGCACTCTACGACCTGCTCCACGCGATGGAGCCGCGCCCGCCCCAGGCCGTCCTCGACGCGACGGGAAACCTCGGATATCGCGACTTCCTGACCGTCGTGCTCTACGTCGACCGCGCGGACGTGTTCCCCGACAACTGGATCTACATCCACTCGGCGGACGTGCACGTGGGGCGCGTCCAGAACTTCAAGAACTGGAGCCCGGAGATGGTTCCCGACCCGAGGCGCACCGCGCTCGGGCTCGAATACTTCGTCCAGGAAGGCGACGAGATCTGGAGCGCCGACGACAAGACCCTCCTCTCGCTCGGCATGCAGGAATGCGCCGCGATCGGTCTGGTCGACCCGCTCGAGGTGACGGGCGGCACGGTGGTGCGGGTGCCGAAGGCCTACCCGGTCTACCCCCCCGACTATCAGGAGAATCTCGCCGTCCTGCGCGATTGGCTCGAGGGCTTCGAGAACCTGCACTGCATCGGGCGCAACGGGCAGCACCGCTACAACAACCAGGACCACTCGATGGTGACGGCGATGCTGGCGGTGGAGAACATCGCCGGGGCGTCGCACGACATCTGGAACGTCAACGTCGAGGCCGACTACCACGAGGAGATCGGCGCCGAGGAATCCGCGGCGACGGAAGGTCGCGTCGCCCACGGCGGCGACCCGTCGATCCCGCAGCCCGCCGAGCTCGAGATCGAGGAGGCGCTGCGCACGGTGTTCGCGCGCTACGACGCGATCGCCCTCGGCGGCGCGACCGGGATCGTGGCCGGGGTGGGGCTCTTCCTCGCTACGGCGATCCTGGTCCTGCGCGGCGGCGATGTGATCGGCCCCAATCTTTCCCTGTTGGGCCACTACTTCTTCGGCTATCAGGTCACGTGGTCGGGCGCGTTCGTCGGCCTGCTCGAGGGCGCGCTCGGCGGATTCGCATTCGGCGCCGTTCTCGCGTATCTGATCAACGTCGTCGTCGGATGGCACGAGCGTCGCCTGCTGCGACAGATCGAAGTCGCGGAAGGAACCGACATCCTCGAAATGGGAGAGGCGCCTTGACCGAACGAGAACGGGTCCTGCTCGGCCGCGCCACCGCGCGCCTGCGGGCCTCCATCCTCTCGACGGCCTTCGCGATCATCGGCGGAACCGGGCTCTTCCTCGCGACGGCGTGGCTCTTGATCCAGGGCGGTGAGGTCGTCGGGCCCCACCTCGGCCTGCTCGGCGTCTACTTCCCCGGCTACAGCGTCTCCTGGCCGGGCGCCTTCCTCGGCTTCCTCTACGGCGCGATCACCGGCGGCGTGATGGGCTGGGCGATCGCCTGGTTCTACAACCGCTTTGCCCGCACCTGAGATGACGACGCGCGCCGCACCCGACGTGTCGGTGGTGATCCCGACGCACGGCCGCCCCGAGCGGCTCGCGCGCTGCCTCGAAGCGCTGGCCGAACAGGACCTCCCTCGCGATCGCTTCGAGGTGATCGTCGTGGACGACGGCAGCCCCGTCTCGCCCACCGACGCGGTGGATTCGGTGGCGGGTCGCATCGAGACGCAGCTCCTGCGCCAGCCTCAGTCCGGCCCGGCGGGAGCGCGCAACACGGGCGCCGCACGCGCCCGCGGCGGGCTCCTGGCGTTCACCGACGACGACTGCGTGCCCGATCGGGGCTGGCTCCGCGTGCTGCACGAGACGGCCGCCGCCACGCCGGGCGCCGGCGTCGGCGGCTACACGCGCAACCTGCTCACCGGGAACCTCTGCTCCGCTGCGAGCCAGCTGCTGATCGACTACCTCTACGAGCGCTTCAACCGGAATCCGGAAGACGCGACCTTCTTCGCGTCGAACAACCTGGCGCTGCCGACGGAATCCTTCCGTCGACTGGGCGGCTTCGCCGAGACCTTCCCCCTGCCGGCGGGCGAAGATCGCGAGCTGTGCGACCGCTGGCGCTATGAAGGGCTGCGGCTCGTCTACGCCCCCGAAGCGACGATCGGCCATCAGCACGCCCTCGACCTCGCCCACTTCTGGCGACAGCACTTCCGCTACGGACGCGGCGCCCACGAATTCCGTCGCATCCGGATGCAGCGCGGCGAAGGCGTCGGCTTCGAGGGCCTGTCCTTCTACACGCGCCTGATCGCGTTTCCCTTCTCCCGCGCCGCGTGGCCGCGCGCGCTGGCGCTCTCCGGCCTGTTGTTCCTTTCCCAGGTGGCGAACACCGCCGGATTCCTCTGGCAGCTCGCCGTCGAGGCGCGCCGCAATCCGCGAACGAACGAGGAGCGCACCGGATGACCGGCCCGAACGAAACGCCCGACATCACCATCGCCGTCGTTCCGCGCGAGCAGTTCGGCGTCGTCCGCGCGTCCCTCGAATCGATCTACGCGCACACGCCCGAGCCCTTCGAGCTGGTCTACGTCGACGGCGGCTCTCCGCCGGAGACCCGCGACTGGCTGCGCGACGAGTCGAGCAAGCGCGGCTTCGAGCTGCTCCGCTCGGAGGGCTACCTGACGCCGAACCAGGCCCGCAACTGGGCCCTGCGTCACGCGCACGGACGTCAGGTGGTGTTCGTCGACAACGACCTGATCGCCTCACCGGGCTGGCTCGGCGCCCTGGTCGCCTGCGCCGAGGAGACCGGCGCGTGGGCGGTCGGCCCGCTCTACCTCGAAGGCGACCCGGAAGACGACCTCATCCACATGGCCGGCGGTTGGATGGAGTTCTCGGGGGAGGCGCCTGAGCGCCAGTTCGCGACGAAGCATCTCTTCCAGGGCGAGCACGTGAGCGATCGCGTCGCACCGCTCGAACGCGACACCTGCGACTTCGTCGAGTTCCACTGCATGCTCGTGCTCCGCGAGGTGTTCGACCGCCTCGGCGAGCTCGACGAGGCGCTGCTCAATTCGCGCGAGCACCTCGACCTCTGTCTCCAGATCCAGGACGCCGGCGGCGAGGTCTGGTTCGAGCCGGCTTCGGTCGTCACCTACAAGGCGCCGCCGCCGCTCGACCGCGACGACCTCCCCTACTTCCTGACGCGCTGGAGCGAGGCCTGGACGCGCCGGAGCCTCGAGCGCTTCGTCGAGAAGTGGGGCATCTCGTCCGACTACCTCGAGCGCGCGCACATCGCGCGGGCGCGCCGCGGCGTCGCCTTCGAGGCCTTGAAGAGCGCCACCGAGCGGCGCCTGGGTTCGGGCGCGCGACGCGTCGTCGACGCCGTGCTGCGGCGCGCCGAGCCGGTGTTCAACCGCCTCTGGGTGCGCGGCGCGCCGGCGGCGCCGGAGCCTCAGGCCAGCGCGCGGTAGAACGCCTCGATCGCGTCGAGCTGACGCGTGCGGTCGAAGGTTGTGCGCACGCGCTCGCGACCGGCGCGCCCCATCCGCGCGCGCAACGCCGGGTCGGAAGCGAGACGCGCGACGGCCGCCGCCAGGGCGGTCGCATCGCGACGCGGCACGACGATGCCGGTCTCGCCATCGACCACGTTCTCGGGAAGGCCGTCGGCGTCGCTGCACACCACCGGCAACGCCATCGCCTGGGCTTCGAGCACCGCGTTGCAGAAGCCCTCGGAGACGGCGGCGTGGAGCAACAAGTCGGCCCAGGTGTAGGCCTCCTTCACCGCGTCGCGATCGCGCGAGCCGAGCAGGGTGACGGCGTCGTCGAGGTCTAGGTCGGCGATGCAGGCGCGCGTGGCGGCCTCGAAGGGTCCGTCGCCGAGGAGGTGGAGCTCGACGCGAACGCCGCGATCGAGGAGCTCGCGCACCGCCGCAAGCGCGTACTCGAGACCTTTCTTCCAGTGCAGGCGCCCGATCGTGAGGAGCCGGAGCGGGCGCTCGGACGCCTCGGCTTCGGCCGGCTCGACGAGTGGCGCGAAGAATTCCGGGTCGACGGCGGGCGGGATCCGCACGCACGGCAGCGCGTCGGGCATTCCGCGCGCACGGGCGCGGCGCTCGAGGTCCTCCCCCAGCACGTGGACGCGATCCACCCGCGCGAACACCGCATCGTAGAAGCCGGGGACGTCCAGGGCATAGTAGTTGAGGTCGAAGCCGCGAAACGACACGGACGCGCGACACGCGACGGCGTCGGGCAGGTGGACGCGGTGCGCGGCGACGCTGCCGAACTCGAAGTGCAGCACGTCCGGCCGCAGACAGAGGATCGGCGCGGCGAAGACGACGCGATCGAGCGCGCCCGGCTCGCCGCGACCCCATTCGAGCCGGGCGCAACGCAGGAGCGCGAGCGGACGCGACACCATCGCACGCGCCAGCCAGCGGAGGCCGAACGCGAGCCGACGCCACGAAGGAGGCGGCCAGGCGTGGACGCGCGCCGCCACATCCGGCCGCGCGAGCGCGGGGAAGAGCGCCGCGTCCTCGTGTCTCTCGACCTCGGCGACGAGGTGCACGTCCCAGCCGCGTTCGAGCAGGCCGAGGAACTTGTCGACGATGAAGGTCTCCGAGTCCTTCGGGAACTCGCGCGTGAAGAGCACGAGCCTCACCGAGACGACTCCCCGGACGATGTCGCTCCCGCGAGCGCGATCAGCGCGTCGGCGAGTGCGATCACATCGCGAGGCGGAACGAGTCGGAGGTCCCCGCCGTCGCGAAGAAGCGCGCGCGTCTCCGGCAGGTCGGACGCGACGACCTTCGTCCCGCGCGCGAGCGCGCGGCGCAGCGGCGTCAGGTCGCCGGCGCGCAGCGCCGGGTGAAGGAGCACCCCGCCGGGTCGGGGTTCGCCCGCGTCCGCGGCGACGACGCGCACGACGTCCTCGAGACCGAGGTCGTGGATCGTGTAGAGCAGACGTTCGCGCTCGGGACCATCCCCGGCGAACTCTGCATCGATCGTCACGCCGGCGTCGACCGCGCGGCGCAGCGCGATCAACGCCATCTCGATTCCGGCGCGCCAGTCGAAGACCCCGCGGAACGCGACGGCGAGCGTCGTCACGCCGGGCCGCCAAGACGGCCGCGCCACTGACCCCAGCGCCAGGCGACGCTCTCCAGAGCGAGCAGCCCGTAGAGCAGCAGACGCCGCGAGAGCGGCTTCTCCCGGTTGGTCGCGCGCGCGATGTGCCAGCGCTCGCGACGCGAAAGCGGCCGGCTTGGCGTCACCTGGCCATAGCTGCGCGCGCTGCGACCGTAGATGCGCGCCTTCGCGAGCCAGGAGGAGGCGCCGTCGATCTCGCGGTGCTCGACGCGCGCCTCGGGGCAGTAGCGCACCGAAGCACAGCCGTGGCGGTCGACGACGCGCCGCACGAAGATCGTGTCGCCTCCACGAGCGCGCTCCTCGAAGAGTCCGAGCGCGTCGAAGGCGCTCCGCCGCGCCGCCATGTCGTTCGTGTGGCCGTAGTAGAGCGACGGATCGTCGCTCGCGAAGACGAACGCCTCCTTCTCCCGCTCGTACTCCGCGATCACTTCGAGCGTCGCCGAGCGACCCACCGGGACCGGACGCCCCAATACGATCTGCACGCTCTCGTCGGCGAAGGGCGCGGTGAGGCGTTCGAGCCAGTCGGGCTCGGGCACGCAATCGGGATCGGTGAAGGCGACGACTGATCCCTCGATCTCGCCGAGCGCCCGGTTGCGCGCCGCGTAGGCCCCCTGTTTCGCTTCGTGCAGGAGCGTCACGTGGGGGTGGCGCTTCGCGATCTCGATGGAGCGATCGGTCGAGTTGTTGTCGACGAGCAGCACCTCGAAGGTCCCGGGCGCGAGCGTCTGCGCCGCGAGCGCCGAGAGACACGCGTCCAGCGTGGACTCCGCGTTCCAGCACGGCATCACGACGGAGATTTGCACCGGCACGTCGCTCAACGCGCCGCCGGCGGGCGGTCCGCAGTGCGCCGTCGTCTGAGGTGGTGGTGAAGCATGAACAGTCCGAAAGCGGCGCCACTGTAGCTCTGGTGCACCTGGTGGAAGAGCCACGCGCGCGCCGCGAAGCCGAC
>JAHEJV010000056.1 GCA_024638705.1 Deltaproteobacteria bacterium
GCTCTGCTCGTCCTCGAGGCGGCGGTAGCGCCCGCAGAAGCCGGCGGCGACGAGGAGCGGATCGGGGCTCATCCCGCCGCCGCCATCGCGGCCTTGTCGGGAACCGGATCGCGCTGCATGCGCCACACCGACGGGCCATCGCGAAAGACCAGCTCGTCGAGCACGCGGAAGCCGTGGCGCTCGTAGAAGGGCACGTTCTCCTCCTTCGACGATTCGAGGTAGGCGGGAGTGCGATCCGCGTCACAGCGCTCGAGGATCGGCGCGAGCAGCGACGACCCGACGCCGCGGCCCTGACGCCGCGGGTCGGTGCCGAGCACCGCCAGATACCAGTGCGGTAGCGGCGGGTGGGCGCGCTCGATGCGTCCCAGCTCGACGCCGATGCTCGTCGCGCGACGACCGAGCGCGAGATACCAGCGCAGCGCCATGCCGAGGCGTCCGCCGAGCGTCGCGGGCTGGGGGTAGGGCGGCACCCAGAGCGCGGCGCCGTCGTAGCCGTCGGTGGTGTACACGCTGCCGTGTCGGAAGGTGTCGCGCGCGACCATCGCGAAGAAGGCGTCGCTGAACAGCGACCAGTCGAGCTCGGTCGGCAGGATCCAACGGTGCACCGGGTCGTCGCGGAAGGCGCGCGCCAGGACGAGGGAGATCGGGCGCAGGTCTTCCGACCGGGCGATTCGCGTTCGGGCACTCACGGCTACCGCGCAGGATACAATTCGCGCCCATGCGAAGAAGCCTCCTCCCGCTGCTGGTTCTCGGAGCGACCGTCCCCTTCCTGAGCGCGCCGGGCGGCGAGGCGCCGCCGACGCTCGACGCGCTGCTCGGCAGCGAGCGCAAACGCGTGCCCGTCGCCGAGCTGGTGGAGCGCGTCCCCCTCGAAGCAGGCCAGGACTTCCGCGTCGCCGAGCTCGGCCGCGACGCCGGCACCAGCCACCACATCGTCGCCATCCGCACCGCCGAGACCCCGCACCGCCACGACCGCCACGACCTCTTCGTCGTCATGATCCGCGGCCACGGCACCTGGCGCGTCGGCGACGAGACGAAACCGGTCGGCGAGGGGAGCCTGCTCTACATCCCGCGAGGCACGGTCCACGCGTTCGGCAACGAGAGCGCCGAGAACGCGATCGCGTACGCGGTGTACGTACCGCCGTTCGATGGGGTGGATCGGGTGGAGGTCGGGGATTAGGCGGATCGTCCTCCGCCCCCTACAACTCCTCCATGTGCACGATCTCCGGCGGGCCGGCCATCACGCCGGCGAACTCCTTGCCGACGGCGGCGAGGTTCTTGCCGTGGATCGCGAAGGCTTCGTCGCTCTCGTACTTCTCGTAGAAGACGAAGGTGGTGGGCGCGTCCTTCGTCTGGTGGGGGACGTAGGCGAGCGTGCCCGACTCCTTCTTCAACGTGTCGGAGGCGAGCTTCTTGAACAGGGCTTTCGCCTCGTCGACCTTGTCTTCCTTCACCTTGATCGTGGCGATGACGCTGGGCATGGGGCTCTCCTTCGCCGACGTGCGTCGACGGTTGCGGTGGGTTTCGCGGGACTGTGCGGACACTGGCAGCTTCGGCGACACGGCGTCAAGGGTCGCTACGCTGGTGCGCGCTTCCTCGCACCCCCACCGTCGGGGGTGTCGGGGGTTTCGTGCGTTCGAGGAACGATCCACTGGTGAAGAACCAAGCAACCGACAGCCTGGGCGACGTCGCGAAGCGGCTGCTCGCGCGCACGCGGACGACGCGCGTCTCCGGGCTGCGCGGTGCGGCGCGCGCCGTGGCGGTGGCGCATCTCGCGCGGGCCCACGGCGACCGGCCGCTGCTCGTCGTCGTGCCGACGGCGAAGGACGGCGACGCGTTCTTCGCCGACCTCGCCTGCGCGCTCGGCGAGTCGGACGACTCGGGCCGGCTGCGACCCTTCCCGCGCTACGACACCCAGCCCTACGAGCGCTTCTCGCCCCAGCCCTTCGTCGTCGCCCAGCGCATGGACGTGCTCTACCGCTGGCTCGCGAGTCCCGCGCCCGCTCTTGGGGAACCGCAAGCGGCCGCGAGCCGCGCGCAGCGAGGCGCAGCCGAGCGGAGTTCACAGAGCTTGGCGCCCATCGTCGTGGCGCCGTGGACGGCGCTCGCCCCGCGCGTCCCGACGCGCGACTTCGTGCGCGGGCGCTCCGTCCATCTCGAGATCGGCCAGACGATCGACCGCGACGCCCTCGTCGCGACCCTGGTCGGCGCGGGTTATGCGCGCATGCCGCTCGTCGAAGAGCGCGGCGAGCTGGCGGTGCGCGGCGGCATCCTCGACATCTTCCCGCCGCACCGCACCCACCCGGTGCGCGTCGAGCTGCTCGGCGACGAGGTGGAGTCGATCCGCGAGTTCGACGCGGCGAGCCAGCGCAGCCAGACGGTGCTCGGCAGCGTCGTCGCGCCGCCGCCGCGCGACCTCCTCCCCGACCGCGGCTTCGTGATCGAGCACTCCGACGCGATCCGCGCGCTCGGCGCCGAGCAGGGCGTGCCCGCGCGCGAGGTCGACGAGCTCTGCGACGCACTGCTGCGCGGCCACGTGCCGCCGGGCACCGAGGCGATCGCGCCGCTGCTGCTGCCCGGCACCGAAACCGTCTTCGACTTCCTCCCCGAGGACACGCTCGTCGTGGTGGACGACTTCACGGCGGGAAGCGATCGCATGCTGCGTTATGCGGAGGAGATGCTCGAGAACCACCAGCTCGCGCGCGAGAGCGGACGCCTCGCCTGTCCGCCCGACGCGATCGCCCTCGGGCCCGACGCCCTCGAGAAGGCGGTGCTCGAGCGCAAGCCGCTGATCCTCGATTCGCTCGGCCTCGCCGACCCGCCGGGCGGCGCCGACCACGTCGAGATCGCCTCGCATCCCAACACCGACCTGCGCCAGGCGCTCACGCGCACACGCACGCACGACGACGCGCTCGCCCCGCTCGTCGCCCGCGTCGGCGAGTGGGGGAAGGCGCGCTACCGCACCGTGCTCTCGGCGTCGTCGCTCTCCCACGCCGAACGCCTCGCACACCTGCTCTCGGAGTACGAGGTGGAGGCGACGGTCGAGACCGACGCGCGCCCGGCGTGGAAGTGGTCGAAGCCGGGACGCGTCGAGGTGCGCACGGCCGCGCTCTCCGAGGGCGCAGTCCTGCCGAACGAGCGGCTCGCCGTCGTCACCGAGGAGGAGATCTTCGGACCGCGCGCGAAGCGACGTCGCGCGAAGAGCGCCGCCTGGCCGGGCAGCGCGGCCCTCGAATCCCTCGCGCAGCTCTCGACCGGCGACTACCTCGTGCACGCCGAGCACGGCATCGGCATCTATCGCGGCCTCGTCGATCTCGAGATGCGCGGCATCACCGGCGAGTTCCTGCGCATAGAGTACGCCGAGGACGCGCGCCTGTTCGTTCCCGTCCACCGCATGAGCCAGGTGCAGCGTTATGCCGGCTCCGACGGCCACGCGCCGCGCATCGACAAGCTCGGCGGCGAGACGTGGCGGAAGGCGAAGAAGTCGGTCAAGAAGTCGCTGCTCGTGCTGGCGAACGAGCTGCTCTCGGTGCACGCCGCGCGCGAGATGGCGGAGGGATTCGAATTCTCGCCGCGCGATCGCCTCCAGGAGGAGTTCGAGGCCACCTTCCCCTACGACGAGACGCCCGATCAGCTCGCCGCGATCGAGGACACGCTCGCCGACATGCAGCGGGGCAAGCCGATGGACCGCATCGTGTGCGGCGACGTCGGCTACGGCAAGACGGAGGTGGCGGTGCGTGCCGCGTTCCGCGCCGCCCTCGACGGCAAACAGGTGGCCGTGCTCGTTCCCACCACGATCCTGTGTCAGCAGCACGAGGAGACCTTCCGCGCGCGCTTCGAGGGCTATCCGGTGAAGATCGCCGCGCTCTCGCGCTTTCAGACTTCGGCGCAGAGCAAGCGTGTGCTCGAAGGCCTCGCCGACGGAACGATCGACGTCGTGATCGGCACCCACCGCCTGCTCCAGAAGAGCGTCTCCTTCCGCGACCTCGGCCTGCTCGTGATCGACGAGGAGCAGCGCTTCGGCGTCACCCACAAGGAACGCATCAAGCAGATGAAGAAGACGGTGGACGTGCTGACGCTCACCGCGACGCCCATCCCGCGCACGCTGCAGCTCGCCTTCACCGGCCTGCGCGACCTCTCGGTGATCGACACGCCGCCCGCCGACCGGCTCGCGATCCGCACCCAGGTGGGACGTCATTCCGAGCAGGTGATCCGCGAGGCGATCCTGCGCGAGATGCGCCGCGGCGGACAGGTCTACCTCGTGCACAACCGGGTGCAGACGATCGGCGCGATGGCGAAGGTGCTCGACCGCATCGTCCCCGAGGCGAAGGTGGTCCTCGCGCACGGTCAGCTGCCCGAGCGCGAGCTGGAGAAGCGCACGCTCGCATTCATGCACGGCAAGTACGACGTGCTGCTGTGCACGACGATCATCGAGAGCGGCCTCGACAACCCGCGCGCCAACACGATCATCGTCGACAACGCCGACCGTCTCGGCCTCGCCCAGCTCTATCAGCTGCGCGGCCGCGTCGGACGCAGCACGCAACGCGCCTACGCCTATCTCATGGTGCACTCGGAAGGCGCGCTCACCGCCGACGCGCGCAAGCGCCTCGAAGCGATCCAGGATCTCTCCGAGCTCGGCGGTGGCTTCCGCCTCGCCAACCTCGACCTCGAGATCCGCGGAGCGGGCGAGCTGCTCGGACCGAAGCAGTCGGGGCAGCTCGGCGCCGTCGGGTACGAGACCTACATGGAGATGCTCGAGGAGACGATCGAGGCGATGCGCGGGAACGAGACGCCGCCGGAGATCGACCCGGAGATCCGGCTACCCGTCCCCGCGCGACTCCCCGAGTCGTACGTCCCGACGGTGAACGAGCGCCTCGTGCTCTACAAGCGCCTCGCCAGCTGCCGCGACGACGCCGAGCTCGACCGCCTGCGCGACGAGATCCTCGACCGCTACGGCACGATGCCCAGCGACGCGATGCACCTCGTCGAGGTGATCCGATTGAAGGTGCAGGCGCGCCGGCTCGGCGTCGCCACCGTCGATCTCGCCAACGGCGAGCTCGTCCTCACCGCGAGCGAGAACTCGCAGGTCGACCCGAAACGGTTGCTGCGGCTGATGAATCAAGCGGGCGGCGGCATCCGCGTCACGCCCGGCCACAAGATCCTCGCGCCGCTGCCGAAACGCCGCGAGCCAAGCGACCTCTTCGAGACGGCGCGCCGCGTGATGACCAGCCTCGGGGGGTGAGGAGCCCCGCAGCAGCGAGTAGAGTGGAGCCATGCCCCCCGACGCGCTCTCCGAGAAGAGCATCCCCACCCGCGAACGCCTGATCACCGCCCTCGACGTCGACACCCACGACGAGGCGAAGGCGCTGGTCGAGCAGCTCGGCGAGGCGTGTCTCTTCTACAAGGTCGGGCTCCAGCTCTTCATGGCGGGGAACTATCTAGAGCTCGTCGACTGGCTGCGCGCGCGCGGCAAGAAGGTCTTCGTCGACCTGAAGTTCTACGACGTTCCCGAGACCGTCTCGAAGGCGGTGCACCGCATGCGCGACTGCGGCGCCGAGTTCGCGACGATCCACGGCAACGACGCCGTGATGGAGGCGGCCGGCGCGGTCGATCGCAGCGCCGGTGGATTGAAGCTGCTCGCCGTCACCGTGCTCACCAGCCTCGACCGCGGCGACCTCGACGACCTGGGCTTCCCCGAGAAGATGAGCATCGAAGACCTCGTGCTCTCGCGCGCGCGGCGCGCCATCGCGCACGGCTGCGACGGGGTGATCTCCTCGGGCCTCGAGGCCGCCGCCCTGCGCAAGGATCTCGGCGACAAGTTCCTCGTCGTGTCGCCGGGCATCCGACCCCTGGACAACCGCACCGAGGACGATCAGAAGCGCGTGATGACGCCCGAGCGCGCGCTCCGCAGCGGAGCGGACTACCTCGTCGTCGGGCGACCGATTCGAGGCGCGGCCGACCCGCACCGCGCCGCGATGGCGATCCAGAAGGAGATCGAGTCCGTCTTCGCGATCTGAGGGAGCCTCTCTTGTTGACGCTGCTCGCTGTGGCTTTCACCGTTCTGCTCGGAGTCTTCGCCGGCTTGATCCTGTCCGGTGGGCCGAAGTGGCTGAGAGCCGCCTCGGTGGCCCTGCTCCTGCTCCTCGCGAGCCTCGCGGTGCTGCTGTCGGCGGGCGTTCCGGTGGGGCCCTTCAACCCGCCGCCGGAGTGGAAGCTTCCCCCGGTCGTGGAGCCGCCGCCCGAGTGGGAGGACCCGCCGCCGTGGGAGCGGTCGCCGGACTGGGAACCATCGCCGGTCGGGGGCGTCCTTTCTACCGACGCCGCTGTGATAGCGTGATAGGCGGGGAGCCCGTGCCCGACACCCACGTCACCTTCTGCCGCATCTGTGAAGCCACGTGCGGACTGCTCGTCGACACCGAAGGCGACCGGATCACCGACATCCGGCCCGATCCCGCCCACGTGGTGAGCCGCGGCTACGCGTGCGTGAAGGGCACGCGTTATGCGGAAACCCAACACAGCCCGGACCGCGTCACCCAGCCGATGAAGCGCGTCGGCCCGCCGGGCGACCCGGCGAGCTGGGTCCCGATCTCCTGGGGTCGAGCGCTGCGCGAGATCGCCGCGCGCGTCCGCGGACAGATCGACGCCCGCGGCGCGCAGGCGGTCGGGCACTTCGTCGGTTCGGCCGGCGGCGCGAACGTGCTCGCGCCGCTCTTCCGCAATGCGCTCTTCGAGGCGATCGGCTCGTCGCGCATGTACGGCACCGGAACCTGCGACACGATGAACAAGTTCCGCGTGAACGGCGACATGTACGGCTCGCCGATGCGTCTCGCGCACCCAGACGTCGACCACACGCGCTTCCTGATGGTGCTCGGCGCCAACCCCGCCGTGTCGGGCAACACGCTCTACCACCTGCCGCGCTCGCTCGAACGCTTCAAGGCGATCGTGGCGCGCGGCGGGCGGGTCGTGTTCGTGAATCCGCGCCGCGTCGAGAGTGCGCGCGCCGGCGAACACCTCTTCATCCGACCCGACACCGATCTGTTCTTCCTCGCCGCGTTCTGTCGCGAGCGCATCCGCCTGGGCGTCGACCGCGCGCACGTCGATCGCGTGATGTCCGGGCTCGACGCACTCGAGCAGGCGGTGGAGCCGTGGACGCCGGAGCGGCAGGAGGCGGTGACCGGCGTTCCCGCCGAAGTCCTGCGCGAGCTGGTGCGCGCCCACGCCGAGGCCGACGGCGCCGCCCTCTACATGGCCACCGGCGTCAACCAGGGCCGCAGCGGCACGCTCTGCTTCTGGCTGCTCGAAGCGATCAACGCGGTGTCGGGGAATCTCGACCGCGCCGGCGGCACGCTGATGGGCAAGGGCCTGTTCGACATGGCGAAGGAGGTGGCCGCACAGCCGCTGATGCAGCTGCGCCACGACCGCGCCGACGGTCTGCCCACCGTCTCGGGCCAGCAGCCCGCCGGCATGCTCGCCGACGACATCCTGCGCGGCGACGTCACGGCGCTGATCGTCGAAGCCAGCAACCCGCTGCTCGCGTGCAGCAACCCCGACGGTCGCCTCGACGAGGCGATGGCGCAGCTCGACCTGCTCGTGAGCATCGATCACGTGCGCAACGAGACGGGCAGCCTGGCCCACTATCTCCTGCCCGCGACCACCTGGCTCGAGCGGCCGGAGATTCCGTACGCGCTGCAGAGCTTCGCGGGCTGCACGCCCACGCCCTACATGATCTACGCCGATGCCGTCCTCGAGCCGCCGCCGGGCGTGCGCCCCGAGTGGTGGATGTTCGTGCGCCTCGCCGACGAGCTGGGCGCGACGCTCTTCGGCAACCGCATGGCGAGCGCCGCGGCGAAGACGGTGGCGCGCCTCTGGGAGACGAAGGTCGGCCGGCGCCTCGACGTGCCCGGCCTGCTGATCGACGGGATGCTGCGCAAGGGCGGTCTGCCCGGGCGCAAGAAGATGGCCCGCGAGCACCCGCACGGAATCCTGCTCCCCGAACAGGAGGGCGGCGACTTCCTCGGCACCGAACGCGTGCTGACGCCGGACGGCCTCGTCGATCTCGCCCCGGCGGAGATCGCCCTGCACTTCGCGAAGAGCGCCGACGCGCTCTACGAGGACGAGCGCGCCAACGCGTCGCGCATCAAGTTGATCGGCAAGCGCGAGATGCGGCGCCTCAACACCTCGAGCTCGAACTCGGCCGCGCTCGTGCGCGAGAAGACGAACTACGCCTATCTCAGCGTCGAGGACGCCGAACGGATGGACGTCGCGAACGACGACTGGCTCGAGGTGACCTCCGAGCACGGGCGCGTGCGCATTCCGGCCCGCGTCACCGACGAGATGATGCCGCGCACGATCGCCATCCCGCAGTGCTGGGGCCATGCGAAGGCGGACGGCCTGTCCCACGCGAAAGCGCACCCCGGCGTCAATTCGAACTGGCTCGCCGGCGATGGCCCCGAGAACATCGAGCGGCTCTCGGGGATGTCGCACCTCTCCGGAATCCTCGTGGACGTGCGCAAGGTGGCGACGCCCGCGTCTTGAGCCGGCTGCCGAACGTCCGCTCGCGGAGAACCCTATGGACCCGAAGCTCTTCGCCACCGTCTTCGCCACGATCTTTGTCGCCGAGCTGGGCGACAAGACCCAGCTCGCCACGCTGCTCTACGCCTCGAACGCGGAGAATCCGAAGCTGACCGTGTTCGCCGCATCGGCGGCGGCGCTCGTGCTCGCCTCGGCGCTCGGCGTGCTCGCCGGTTCGGTGCTCGCGGAAGTCGTCGATCCGAGGTGGATGCGCTGGGTCGCGGGGCTCGGCTTCGTCGCCGTCGGGCTGTGGGTGCTCTTCGGCGCCGACTAACGCGCAGCGCGAACGCGTCGCCGGGCGCGCAGCGCCGCCGCGGCGAAGACGAGCCCGAGCAGCGCGACACGCGCGGCCGGCGCCAGCGCGGGCACCTCCCACGGCACGCTCTGCGGATCGTTCGGGTCGGAGCCCGCGCGCACCTCCGCGCCGTCGTCGGCGAAGTCCCCGTCGCTGTCGGGGTCGTTCGGGTCGGTGCCGTGGCCGTTCACCTCGTCGCCGTCGGTGAGGACGTCGCCGTCCGTGTCGGCTTCGTTCGGGTCGGTGCCGTGGACGTTCACCTCGGCCCCGTCGTCGAGACCATCGCCGTCACTGTCGGCGAGGTTCGGGTCCGTCCCGTGGACGCCCACCTCGTCGCCGTCGTCGAGACCGTCGCCGTCCGTGTCGGCGAGGTTCGGATCGGTGCCGTAGACGTTCACTTCGTCGTCGTCGGTGAGTCCGTCACCGTCGGTGTCGGCCGGCGGGATCAGCGTGGCGAGGGCGGCGCCGAGATCCGTGCGGCGATAGGTCTCGCCGTTGTCGGCGTTCGTCACCAGCGGGCCGTGTGCCTTCATCAGGGTGCGCAGCCCGGTCGGTGTCAGGGAGGGGTCGGCCTCGAGCAGCACCGCCGCTTCGCCCGCCGCGTAGGGGCACGAGGCCGAGGTGCCGCCGAAGGCCGTCGTCCCGCCGCCGTCGGCGGGCGTGTCGGTGCGCCAGTCGGGCGCGAGCAGGTCGAGGAGCGGACCGCTGCTCGTGTGGCAGACGAAGGCGTCGGCGGCGGTCGGGTTGTCGGTGCACAGGATCACGGAGCAGCTCGCGTTGCCGCACCATGAAGCCGGACCGACGTTCCCGTCGTAGACGCCGCCGACCGAGATCGCGTCGGGGACACAGGCGGGAAACGAGATGCCGCCGTCGTGTCCGTCGTTGCCCGAGGACGCGAAGACGGCGATCCCGACGGCGGTGAGCGAGGCGACCGCGTCGGCCGTCGCGCTGCCGGTGCACGGGAACGCGCCGGGGTCGCCGCGCTCGACGCCGTCACCGAGGCTCAGGTTTACGACGCGGATCCCCAGCGTGACGTGGTTCGCGAGCACCCAGTCGAGCGCGGCGGCAATGTCCGAGAAGAGACCACCGCCCTGATTCCCGAAGACGCGGATCGCGGCGATCTCCGCGTCGGGAGCGACGCCTTCCGCCGCGACGACGCCGCCCGACGTGACGATCCCGGCCACGCTGGTGCCGTGCCCGTCGGTCTCCGCGGCGGCGCCGGCGCCCGACTGGGTCGGGTTGCCGTTCGGGCAACAGCCCTTCTGCGGCGAGGGGTGGTCGTTGCAGAAGCACTGCTCGGCGACGAGGTCGTCGGAGAGATCCGCGTGCGACGCGTCGATGCCGCTGTCGATCACGGCGACGGTGATGCCGTCGCCGGTAAAGCCCTGCGCGTTCGCCGCATCCGAGCCGATCAGGGCGGTGCCCTGGGCCAGCGTGCGCTTCACGCGACCGTCGAGGTAGACGCGCGCGACGTCGGGGTGCGACGCAAGCGCGTCGATCGCGGCGCGGCGGGCGCGCCCGGCGAAGGCGGCGATGTGCGCATAGCGGCGCGAGACGGCGAAGGCGCCGGGGGGAAGCGCCGCGATCACGCGGCCCTGCCGGTCGCGGATCGCCGCGCCGCGCGCCGGTCCCGGCGGGGGCAGGGCGTCGTCCTCGAGCATCACGATCACGCGCAGGCCCGCGGCGGGAAGCGGACCCTCCAGAGCGCGGCGCACCCCCGCCTCGAGAGGAGCCTCGGCCGAGGCGCCGACCGCGGCCAGCGCGAGCACCAGCGCGAGCAGAGCCGCCAGCGGGCGTCCGGCGGAGGGTCGGAACGAGCGCGGAGTCGCCATGCCCGCATATCTTGGCCCAGGTCCGCCCCGACGTGTCGGGAGATTCCCCGCCAGGCGCCGAGGTGTCTCGCGGCGCGCGGTCGGCCCTCCGGTGGCGGTGGCGGACGACCGATCTAGGATGGCAGCCCCATGCGCGATTCCCCCGAGCGATTCTTCAACCGCGAGCTCTCCTGGCTCGAATTCGATCGCCGCGTGCTCGAGCTGGCGCGCGACGCCAGCCGACCGATCCTCGAGCGCGCCAAGTTCCTGGCGATCTTCTCGCGCAACCTCGACGAGTTCTTCCAGGTGCGGGTCTCGGGCCTTCAGGACGAGGTCGTCGAAGGCGGCGGCAGCTCGCCCGACGGTCTCTCCGCCGCCGAGCAGCTCGCCTCGATCCGCACGGCGGTGCTCGAGCTGACCGGCTCCGCCCACGAGACCTTCGAGAACGACCTGCGCCCCGCGCTGCGCGACGTCGGCATCGATATCGCGCGCTGGGGCGAGCTCACCACCGACGAGCGCGAGGGGACACTGGCTCCCTTCGACGAACAGATCCAGCCCGTGCTGATTCCGCTCGGCGTCGACCCCACCCATCCCTTCCCGTTCGTCAGCGGGCTCTCGCTCTCGGTCGGCGCCTACGTGCAGCCGCGTGCCGGCGGCGCACGACGCCTCGCGAGGGTGAAGGTGCCGGCGTTCCTGCCGCGTTGGTGGGAGGTGAGCCCGGGGCGTTATGCGCCGGTCGAGGACGTGATCCGCGCACACTTCGACCTGCTCTTCCCCGAGGACATCGTCGAGGGCGCCTCGTTCTTCCGCGTGACGCGCGACGCCGACCTCGATCTCGAGGAGCGCAAGGGCGACGACACCGACCTCCTCAAGGCGCTCGAAGCCGGGCTCTATCGCCGGCGCCGCGCCAGCGACGCCGTGCGCGTCGAAGTGGCCGCCGACCTCGATCCGGGCGTCGCCGACCTCCTGATGCACGAGCTCAAGCTCGAACCCGAAGACGTGTACGCGGCGCCCGGCCTGCTCGACTTCGGCGCGCTCTTCGAGCTGTATTCGCGCGCGCCGGCCGAGCACAAGGACGAGCCTTGGACGCCTGCCGAGGTGTTCCGCGGACGCGGCGCGACGAAGCAGTCGGGCGACGACCTCTTCCGAACCATCGCCGATCGCGACGTGCTCGTGCACCACCCCTACGAGAGCTTCGAGAGCTCGGTCGGCGCCTTCCTCACCGCCGCCGCGCGCGACCCGGCGGTGCGCGTGATCATGACGACGCTCTATCGCACCGGGGGTTCGGAGAGCAGCATCGTCCAGGCGCTCCAGGGCGCGGCGTCCGCGGGAAAGCAGATCGTCGTGCTCGTCGAGCTGACGGCGCGCTTCGACGAGGCCGCGAACCTCGAGCGCGCCCGCGCCCTCGAACGCACCGGCGCTCACGTCGTGTACGGCGTGCTCGGCCTCAAGACGCACACGAAGCTCACCTTCGTCGTGCGCGAGGAGGCGGGGCACCTGCAGCGCTACTGCCACGTCGCGACGGGCAACTACAACCCGGTGACGGCTGGGCTCTACGAAGATCTCGGTCTGTTCACGAGCCGCGACGCGGTGACGCGCGACGTCGCCGAGCTCTTCCACCGCCTCACCAGCGGCAGCGGGCTGCGCGTGTACGACAAGCTGCTGGTCGCACCCGAGGGCCTGCGTCGCGGGCTGATCGAGCGGATCGCGCGCGAGGCGAGCAACCCGGGCGGACGCATCATCGCGAAGGTGAACGGCCTGTCCGACCCGGACGTGATCGATGCGCTCTACGATGCGTCGTGCGCCGGCGTCGAGATCGACCTGATCGTGCGCGGCATCTGCTGCCTGCGCCCGGGCGTCGAGGGGCTTTCGGAGAACATCCGCGTGCGCTCGGTGCTCGGCCGCTATCTCGAGCACTCGCGCATCTTCCGCTTCGGTCCCTTCGGATCGGACGACGCGCAGCAGACCGAGAGCGAGGTGTGGATCGGCTCGGCCGACCTCATGCAGCGCAACCTCGACCTGCGCGTCGAGGCGCTCGTATCGGTGGAAGACCCGGCGCTCGTGCGACGCATCGACCACGTGCTCGACGCCTATCTCGACACCGACTCGCGCGTCTGGCACCTCGGCGCCGACGGCTCGTGGAAGTGCACCGGCCACGAGGACGTACAGGCGAAGATCCGCGCGCTCGGCGAGTAGGGCGGACGCGGCGCCGAGCCGTGCCGCCTAACGCGCGTCGAGCACCAGCGGCGCGAGCGCGGCGTCGCTGCGCCAGCCGCGTTCGCGCGCGAGGCGTTCGAGCGTCGTGACGCGATCCTCGTCGAGCGGGTGGGTCGAGAACCAGACGCCGAAGGCGTCGCTCCCGTCGCCGCGCTCCGCGGCGCGAGCCTGCCGGGCGAAGAAGTCGCCTGCGCCGCCCACGTGACCGTACTCGGCGTGCAGCAGCGCGAGGCCGAAGGCGTCGGCCGCGCTCTCCTGGTCTCGGTCGAAGCGGCGGCCGGTGAGATCGGTCGCGAGGCCGGCGAGTCCGACGGCGACCTCGCCGCCGCGCCCCATCGCGCCGAGCACCAGCGAGAGCGCCACGCCGCGTCCGAGCCCGCGCAGGTGGTCGCGTCCGGCGTAGTGCCCGAGCTCGTGGCCCAGCACGAGCGCCAGCTCGTTCTCGCTCTCGGCCTGCTCGAGCAGCCCCTCGGTCACGACGATCCAGCCGCCGGGGAACGCCAGGGCGTTCGGCTCGGCCTCCTCGAGGATGCTGACGCGGAAGGTGTAGGGATGGTCGGGCCAACGCGCGGCCATCCGGTCGAGGAGCTCCTGCAGGCGGGCTTCACGCGGGTCGACATCGCCGGCTTCGTCTTCGCCGTCCGGCGCGAGCCAGCTCGCGAACAGGGCGACTTCGAGCTCGGGCGGGAGCAGCGGCACGACGCGGTCGATCGAGAACGCCAGCACCACCGTCGCCAAGACGGCGATCCCGACGAAGCCGCCGACCAGAACGGCGAGCTCGCGCAGCGGATGTTCGGGGCTGGTGTTGATCCCTTCGTCGGGAAGCCGCCCCTCGTATCTCATGCCGCCCTCACGACGGATCGCTGCGCAGACCCAGGCCGGTTCCGAAGGCGAGCACTTCGACGCCGGCGGTCGCGCGGCCGTCGCGGCGCGCACTGGCGAGACGCGACGTCTCGAGGCGTACGTTGATCACCGCCTGATAGCCCTGCGCGCGCGCGGCCTCCTTGCAGCGGAGCAACGCCTCGCGCCGGCCGCGGTCGAGCAGGCTCTCGTAGCTCTTCACCCGTCCGCCGAAGAGCATGCGCAGCCCGGCGAGGAAGCGTTTGAAGTAGTCGACCGATACGACGACGCTGCCAACCACCAGGCCGGACTCGGTCACGTCCCAGGTCTTCGGCACCGAGCGGAAATTGACGGCCGGCAGCCGGATCAGCTCGGCCTCGCGGCGGCGGATGTCGCGGTAGTGGCGCTGTTCGAGGAAGCGCCCCGTGAGATACGTGAAGACGAGCAGGGCGATCGGGAGGCCGAGCTCGATCGACGCCTCAAAGAGCTGCGCGTCCACCTCAGTCGACCGAGACGGCGGTGCCGTAGGCGAACAGCTCGGCCGCACCCTGCGCCACCGAGCTGGTGGAGAAGCGCACGTTCACGATCGCGTTCGCGCCGAGGCTCTCGGCCTCGGCCACCATGCGCGCCATCGCGTCCTGGCGGCTCTCCTGGAGCAGCTCGGTGTAGCCCTTGAGCTCGCCGCCGACGAGGTTCTTCAGGCTCGCCATGATGTCGCGCCCGATGTGCTTCGCGCGGACGGTGCTTCCCGACACGACGCCGTAGAAACGGGTGATCGTGTGACCGGGAATGCTCTCGGTGTTGCTGATGATCACGGCGGTCTCCTGCCTCCCTGCCTAACGGATCCTCCCGGCGAGGATGACGTCCTCGATCTCCGGGATCAGGTCTGCGAAGATGGAGTCCTCGTATCGGCCGGACGTGTCGGTGACCGGAGTGGGAACGTCCGGCACCTGCGACTCGGAAACCGTGTGGTTCACGTAGAACGAGCCCTCGGTGCCGCCCTCGCCCGGAAGGAAGGCGATGAACATGTTCTGCACGATCCGGTTCACGATCAGGAAGTCCATCAGCAGATCGATCCGCTCGTAGTCCTCGGGCTTCTGGCCGTGACCGCCGAGGAAGTAGACGATCGGCAGACGCTCGGCGGTGTTGAAGAAGGCAGGCGGGCGGTAGATCACGACGTCGCGGATCGGGTCGCCGGAGCCGGCGTTCAGCGCCGGCGACGGGATCATCTCCGTGATCGTGTCCCCGGGGTTTCCGCCCTGGAACCCGACCACCGGATTCTTGAACCCCGCGCTCATCGCGATCAGCAGGTGCAGCAGGCGCTGCCAGATCACCGTCGAGCTGCCGCACACGAGGCCGGTCTGGAGATCGTCGAGCAGGTCGTCCGTATCGAAGCCGACGTGGCCGCCGTCATAGATCAGGAAGGAGAACTGATCGTTGATGGTGGGGATCGAGACGCAGTCGTCGTCGCTGCCGTCGGTGAACTCGGCGACGGGCAGGCCCTTCGCCGCGATCGCCGCCTGCACGTTGCGGTGATGCTGGAGGAAGTTGAGCTGGTCGGTGGTGCCCGCATCCATGTAGATGCGCTGCGAGCAGACGTCGTCGACGGACATCGCCTGGATGCGCGTCAGCGGATCCTCGGGGATCCAGTTCGCCGGGACGTCGGGATCCTCCTGGAAGGTGCCGTTGCCCTCGCCGAAGTCCATCGTCCCGGCGACGCCGTCGAGGCCGAAGTCGTCGAAGGGCTCGCCCGTGTCGAAGACGCCGTTGCCGTTCGCGTCGGTGAAGGGCTCGGAGAGGTTCACGACGATGCCGTCGCCGAGGTCGTAGATGCCGTCGGGGCCGCCGGGGCCGACGTCCGCGAGCATCCGGCCGCCGATGTCGGTGCCCATGATGCCGAACTGCGAGAAGAGCGTGCCGCCGGCGAGCAGCAGCGCGTCGGCGTACTCGTCGGTCGCGTCCTCCGCCCCGACCTCGCGCACGCCGTTCTCGTTGTCGTCGCCGCCGTCCTGGAAGCCGCGCGGGTCGGCCGGGGTCGTGAACGAGCCCCACTCGTCGTCCTCCATGATCGCCGCGGGCTCGGAGTCGCTCGCGAGATAGGCGGCCGCCGGATTCGGGTGGTGCAGCGTCGGATTGCCGAACGCCAGGACGAGATCCTTCGTGAACCCGATCCGCGTCTCGCGGTCGGGATAGGTGGGCAGCAGGTCGAACGTGAAGTCGTCGCCGAGATTGATCGGGATCGCTCCGACTTGCGGCTTCACCTCTAGGTTGTCGTCGCGGATGTCGCGCAACAGCTGGCGAAGATCGACCGGGCCGCCCATCGAGCCGATCACGCCGAAGAAGTCCTGGCGCTTCGTGCCGAGGTTGAGCGCGCCGTAGCCGCCCATCGAAACGCCGGCGATCGCGCGGTTGTCGCGCGTGCTCGTGCCCGAGGACTCGTTGTCGGGACAACCTGCGGCCGGGACGCCACTGCCGCTGCCGCCGCTGGAGCAGACCGGCAACGCGATCAACAGGGCGCCGAGCGCCAACCACAGCCGAACGACACGATTCCGACTCATCCAGACCCCCCTCGCCACGATCCCCGCGCCGCTCGTCCCGGCGACGGTGTGGTCGGGATCCTACCCGAGACGGAGCCAGCCCTCCGCCTGCCACTGCGAGAGCCACGACGCCGCGCGAGCCGGCGCGGCCTCGACGCCCGCTCGTTCCGCGATCTGCTCGCACAACATCCCGAAGGTCGCGCCGTCGCGCGCCGCGGCGACCGTCTGCGCCTCGTCCGCATCGAGCGTGCGGAAACGCACGCGCTCCTCGTGACGCCACACGGCGATCCACATCCCGGCGGGCGTGATCTCGGGCAGGGGATCCCCCGCGTCGTGCGCGCGCGTGAGCGCATGGACGGGCCAGTCACCGCTTAGCAGGTCGAACGATGGAGTAAAGGCGAGCGTGAGCGACTCCCACGCGTCGGGTGCCCGGGTCTCGAGCGCGCTGCGCGGGAGCGGCTCGACGTCGGCGGCGTGGAACGCGGCGACGCGGGCATTCTCGAAGCGCGCGAGGTCGGGCGCCCACGGGCATGCGCGGCGGAACGGCTCGGCCGAGGGCGCGTCGGCGAGATAGGCGGGGAGGGCGTCGCCCGCGTGGGCGAGCGACGGATGATGCGGCGGATGCACGAGGAGATAGGCGGTCACGAGGTCGTGGAAGAGCTCTTCCCCGAGGCTGGCGGCGAGGGCGCCGTGATCTTCGAGCAGCGCGTCGTGGATGCGGAAGAAGAACGCGTTCGCGTAGATCTCGAGCCGGTCGACGGCGGGCAGGCGCGCGTCCTCCTGCAAGAGCGTCGCGAAATCGTCGTCGAGCGAGCGCACGCCGTCGGGTGCGGTGATCCACTCGCGCATGCGCCGCTGCAGCTCAGTCAGCATCGGCGCCCTCGAGGATCTCCCGTGCGCGCGTCGCCTCGGCTTCGAGCTCGTCGTAGGACGGGATGTGGTCGTCCCACTCGATCAGCGTCGACACGCGACCGAGCCGCGCGATCACGCGCTCGTAGAGCTTCCACACTTCCGCGCGCACCGGGTGGTCGTGGGTGTCGATCAGCAGCGGGCCCTGCTCGCTGTGTCCGGCGAGGTGGAGCTGGAAGACGCGCGCGGCGGGGATCGCGTCGAGATAGGTCTCCGCGTCGAAGCCGTGGTTGTGGGCGCTGACGAAGACGTTGTTGACGTCGAGCAGGATGCCGCAGTCGCCCTCGTCGGCGACGGCGGCGAGGAACTCCCACTCGGGCATCGCGTCGGCGCGGTAGCTCGCGTAGGACGACACGTTCTCGATCGCGATGCGGCGTCCGAGCCGATCCTGCACGCGGCGGATGCGCGCGCCGACGTGGCGCACGGCCTCGTCGGTGTAGGGCAGGGGCAGGAGGTCGTGGAGGTTGCGTCCGTCGACGCCGGTCCAACACAGGTGGTCGGAGATCCAGGACGGCTCGACCTGCTTCGCGAGGGCGTCGAGCGCGGCGAGATAGGCGTCGTCGAGCGGGTCGGCAGAGCCGAGGTTCATCGACACGCCGTGCAGGACGACCGGGGTGAGCGCACGCACGTCGTCGAGCACGCGGCGCGGGCGACCTCCGTCGCCCATGTAGTTCTCGGAGAGCGCCTCGAACCAGTCGACGCGCAGCGCGCCCCGCGGCGCCCTTTCGAGCACCGCGGGGTAGTGCTGCGTGCGAAGCCCGACGCCTACGCCGAGGTAGGGAGCGTCGGGGTGGGGCATGGTCTTTGCTCCCGGTCACGGACTGCTCCAGTGTTTCGGTCGCAGTGTTC
>JAHEJV010000057.1 GCA_024638705.1 Deltaproteobacteria bacterium
CGCCGCCCGGGAGCGCGTCGTCGTAACGCTTCCCGGTGCCGCGACGCGGCGCGCCCTCGAGGAATGGGAGACGCGGCTGGCCCGCGCCGCTTCCGCTCATGCGGATCTCACCTTCGAGCTGCGCACGCCCCGGGCCAAGCGACGCGGCGGCGCGTGGCCCGGCCCCGCGCTGCCGCGCGTGTGGGTGCTGTGCGACGAGCGTCCCGGGAATGTGACCCAGGCGAGAGGCCTCGCCGAGGCGCTGGGCTGGCCGTCGGAGACGAAGCATCTGCGCTGCGGCTTCGCGTCGCGGCTGCACAATCGCCTCCTCGGGGCGTCGGCGATCGGGATCGACCGCAGCGCGTCATCGCCGCTCGAGCCGCCGTGGCCCGACCTGGTGATCGCCGCCGGGCGCCGCACCGCTCCGGTCGCCCAGTGGATCCGCGAGCACGCCGGGGGGACGACGCGTCTGGTCATGCTCGGCCGAAAGGGCGGCGACGACGCCGAGCTCTTCGACCTGAGCGTCACGCCGTCCTACACACGCCTGTTTCGCCACCCGCGGCGCATCGAGACGGCGGCGCCCCTGCACCGCGTCTCACCGGACACGCTCGCGAAGGCATCGGAGGAATGGGCCGACCGCCTGGGCGACGCCACATCGCCGCGCATCGCCGTCCTCGTCGGCGGCACCTCGGGGCAGTACCGGCTCGACGCGTCGACCGCGCGCGAGCTCGGCTGTGCGTGCGCCGATCTCGCGCGACGCTGCGGCGGCTCGCTCCTCGCGACGACCAGCCGTCGACTCGGCGCGGACGCGACCGAGGCCTTCGCCGCCGCGCTGGGCGACGCCGCCTTCCTGCATCGCTGGAAGCCCGACGACCCGGAGAATCCCTATCTCGGTCTTCTCGCCCACGCCGACGCCTTCGTGATCACCGGCGACAGCGAGTCGATGCTCGCCGAGGCGACCTCGCTCGGAAGACCCGTCGCGATCTTTCCGCTCCCGGTGCGGCGATCGTTCCGCGCTCTGTCGTTCGTGCGCGAAGCCGTCTGGCGGCGCGCCATCGCGAAGCCGGCCGGACCGCGCGGCACGCCGCGACCGCAGCGCGGGCTCGAACGCGCGTGCGGCAAGGCGATCGAACGGGGCTTCGTGCGTCCCTCGCGCGATCTCGATCGCCTGCACGCGGAGCTCTTCGCGTCCGGCCTCGCCGAGCCCTTCGACGGCTTCGATCCGCGTCGCTCCGTCGAACGCGCGCGAACGCGAGGCGACGATCGCGATCGCGTCGCCCTTGCCGTCCGTGCGCTGATGGGCGTGCGATGAAGGTCCTGCTCCACTTCGCGCGCGCTCATCCCGGCCGCCTGCTCGCCGTGTTCGCGTGCCTGTTGCTGGCTGGCGTGGCCGAGGGCGTCGGGCTCTCGACGCTGCTGCCGCTGCTCTCGATCGCGACCGGCGCCGCCGATGCGACGGGCGCGCCGGCGAACGCCTTCGAGGCGAAGGTGCGCGGTTGGCTCGAAGCCGCGGGCGTGCCAGCCGACTTCGGCGTGCTGCTCGCGATCGTCGTCGGCGCGCTGTGGGTGAAAGCGCTGCTCGTCCTGCTCTCGAAGCGCCAGGTCGGGTACACGGTCGCGCAGGTCGCCACCGATCTGCGCCTCGCCCTGCTGCGCGCGACGCTCGCGGCACGCTGGAGCTACACGTCGCGGCAGCCGGCAGGACGCGCAGCGAACGCGATGGCCACCGAAGCCGAACGCGCTTCCCACGCCTTCGAGTATCTCGCGCTGATCCTCACCTACACGGTCGAGGCGTGCGTCTACCTCGCCATTGCGTGCGCCGTCTCCTGGCGCGGAACCCTCGCAGCGGCGGCCGCAGCCGTCGCGATGCTGCTTCTGCTCTCGACCCTGGTGCGGATGTCCGCGCGCGCGGGTCGCAAGCAGACCGACCTGCTCGACGCGCTCCTCGTCCGCGTCACCGACGCGCTCGGCGCCGTGCGCCTGTTGAAGGCGACCGGCCGCGAGGATGCGATCGGCCCGCTCCTCGCGGAGGACACGCAGCGCCTCAATCGTCAGCTCCAGCGGCGCATCCTCGCGAAGGAATCGCTGCGCGCGCTGCAGGAGCCGATCGTCGGCACGCTGCTCGCCGCCGGGCTCTTCGCCGCCCTGCGCGTCTTCGCGATGCCGCTCTCCAGCGCGCTCGTCCTCGGGCTCGTCTTCACGCGCGCGCTGATGAAGGTGAGCTCGATCCAGAGCAAGGCGCAGGCGATGCTCACCGAGGCGAGCGCGCTGTGGGCGATCGACGCGCGCATCCGCGAGGCGGAAGCCGAGCGCGAGCCCGCCAGCGGCCGCGTGCGCGTCACCCTCGAGCGCGAGATCCGCGCGGAGGAGATCCGGCTCGCCCGCAAGGGAGAGACGCTCTTCGACGGGCTCTCGCTCGAGATCCCGGCGGGGCGCATCACCGCGATCGTCGGCGCGTCCGGGGTCGGCAAGACGACCCTCCTCGATCTGCTCACCGGGCTCGTCGCCCCCGACACGGGCGTCGTGCGCGTCGACGGCAAAGCCCTCGCGGACCTCGACCTGCCCCATTGGCGGCGCCAGGTGGGCTACGTCCCGCAAGACCTCCCGATGCTGCACGACACGGTGCGCCGGAACGTCACGTTAGGCGACCCGGCGGTCGACGACGCCGCGGTCGAAGCCGCGCTGCGCGACGCCGGCGCCTGGGAATTCGTCGCCGCACTCCCCGATCGCCTCGACGCCAGCGTGGGCGAGCGCGGCGCCCTCTTCTCGGGTGGGCAGCGCCAGCGCCTCGCGATCGCGCGCGCGCTGGTGCACCGACCGCGCCTGCTGATCCTCGACGAAGCCACCGCCGCGCTCGACGAAGAGAACGAGCGCGCGATCTGGCGTACGATCGCGGCGCTGCGCGGCCGGGCCACGGTCGTCGCGATCTCCCACCAACCCGCCCTCGGCGAAATCGCCGACCGCATCTACCGCCTGCGCGACGGCCGCGCCGAGCGCGCCGATGCACACGACGCCCCGAGCGGGCACGAGGCCGTCGGCTAGAG
Organism: Deltaproteobacteria bacterium; assembly: GCA_024638705.1. Classification (GTDB taxonomy): domain Bacteria; phylum Myxococcota_A; class UBA9160; order UBA9160; family SMWR01; genus JAHEJV01. The sequence continues at coordinate 3,024 of JAHEJV010000057.1, forward strand.
AATGCAGCCCTACACGGCACTCGTCCTCGCCGGGAAGCGCGCGCGCGAAGAGCGCTTCGCCGGGTCGCGCGGTCTCTCGCACCGCGCGTTCCTCGAAGTCGGCGGCGTGCCGATGTTGTTGCGCGTGGTGCGCGCGCTGCGCGAGTCGAAGCACGTCGCCGGGGTGCAGGTGAGCATCGATCGCGCCGACGCCCTCGACGCCGTGCCCGAGCTCGCCGCCTGGCGCGCGGCCGGCGACCTCACACTCCACGAGAGCCGCTCTTCGCCGGCGCACAGCGTCAGCGACGCCCTGGCGGCGATGCCGACGTCGCCCGTGCTCGTCACCACCGCCGACCACGCCCTGCTGACCGGCGAGCGCGTCGACGGCTTCCTCGAACACGCCGCCGGCGCCGGGGCCGACGTCGCGGTGGGCGTCGTCGAGCGCGGATCGTTCCGCGACGAGGCGGCGAGCGCGGCGCGCACCTGGTTGAGCCTGCGCTGCGGCGCCTACACCGGCGCGAACCTCTTCGCCTTCCACGGTGCGCGCGGCCGCCGCGCCGCGGACTTCTTCGCCCACGCCGAGCGCCACCGCAAGAAGCCGTGGCGCATGCTCGCCGCGATCGGCCCGAGGCTCGGGGTCGAATACCTCGCCGGGCGACTCGACCTCGACGCCGCAGCGCGGCACATCTCGAAGACGACCGGGGCCACGGTGCGCCCCGTCCGCCTCGACGACGCCGTCGCCGCCCTCGACATCGACAAGCCCGCCGACCTCGCGATGGCCGAGCGGATCCTCGCGGGCGACGCGGTCTACTAGACGGGCGTCGCGGCCTTTGGTCGACCGGGCGGGCGGCGCGCGCTGCAGTCGGTCGGGCGGCGTCAGTCGCCTTCCGGCTTCGACGGCTCCATTCCCGTCGCGCCGCCGAGGCGCGGCAGGCCGTCGTCCACCGACACCCAATCGGCGCGGTCGTCGAAGAAGACGTGCACCTGGGGCGCACGGTCGATCGCCGCGTCCATGTTGGCGAGCACGATGTCGACCTGATCCGGATGCCGGGTCGATTCGCAGAAGAGCGTGCTGCCGCAGCGACCGCAGAAGGAGCGCGTGCCGTGGTCGGAGGATTCGAAGCGGACGAGGTCGTTCGCCCCTTCGGTCAACGCGAAGCGATCGCGCGGGACGGCGAGCCAGGTGACGTAGCCCGCGCCGTGGCTGCGGCGACACATGGTGCAGTGGCAGTGGCCGCAGAAGAGCGTCGGCAGAGTGATCGCGAAGCGGACGGCCCGGCAGAAGCAGGCACCGGGGACGCAGTCGTCGGGCAACGGGATTCCTCCGTGCGCTCGGTCGGTCGCGGCTCGATCGCAGATCGGCCGGAGGGCGAAGAATACTCCGCAGCGCGTTCAGGCGAGGAGCGCGCCCTCGGCGGGACCCTTCGCGACGAAGCTCCCGGTCTCGGGATCCCACACCCGGGCGCGGTGTCGGATCGCCCAACGCGCGCCGTCCTTTTCGATGTCGTAGAGGTGGTAGCCGGCGCGGCGCTTCGGGCTCGGCCCGGCGTGGGAGGCCGAGGGGACGCCGACGACGGGGATGTCGCCGTCCGGGCCGGGCAGGCGCGCGACGTGGGTGCGGTGGAGATGGCCGTGCAGGACGAGGTCGGCGCCGTGGCGCTTGAGCACCTCGCCGAGCGCACGGTGGTCGGTGAGCGAGCGGCGCTCGTGGGTCACGCCGGCCATCGGCGGATGGTGGATCAGCACGACGCGACACAGGTTGGCCGCGCGCAGGCGATCGAGGGTCTCGCAGAGCCTCGCGAGCTGCGCGCCGCCCACCGTTCCGGTCGCTTCGAGGGGCGCCGTCGGTCGGGCCGTGCTGACTCCGACGAGCCCGAGCCCGGCGCGGATCCGCACGCTCGGGAAGCGCTCTTTCTCGATCGGCCGGAAGCCCACCGCGCCCGGATCGCTGTCGAGATAATCCGCCCAGTGCTCCCAACCGCGATCGCTCTGCACGACGTAGGCGTCGTGGTTACCGGGAATCGCGTTCACGCGCTCGGGGGGTCCGACGCGGGCGAGCCACGTGGCCGCTTCCAGGAACTCCTCCTCGAGCGCGATCTGGGTGAGATCGCCGGTCACCGCGATCTGGTCGGGGGCGTGCGACGCGAGATCTTCGAGCAGCCGTTCGAGCACGGCCGGGCGATAGCGACGCCGGCGGCGGACGTGCCAGCCGAGCCAGCCGAGCCCGCGCTTGCCGAGCAACGGCGCGACTCCACCCGGCCGGACCTGCGTGGCATGCAGGTCGGAGATGTGTGCCAGCGTGACGATGGCGTGGGCTCCGCGGGGGCTCGCGAGCGCCGGCAGCCTAACCCAGCTTCGGGCCGTGTGATAGTGTTCGCACGCCCGATGAGCGCCGTGTCTGCCGACCCCGCGCCCCCGCACCCGCCCGAGGCTTCCACCCCGAAGGCGTCCGCTCCGCCTCAGCCTCCCCAGGGTTGGGTCGTGCGCGTCGCCGCGCCCGGAGCACCGATCCGGATCTGGGGCCTGTCGCCCGAAGAACGATCGTTCCGGGCTCTTCGACGCGCCGGATGCACGGCGCCGTACGGGGTTTCGGGCGACGCGCCGACGCCCGCCGCGCGCACGACGTTGATCGTGCGCGGCGACGTCGTGCTCGACGAGCGCCTCGTGTCGGCACTGGGCGAAGAACCGGGCGTCGTGCTCGCGACGCCTGAGCTCGGGGCGATCGCCGCGCATGTCCCGAGTGCGCGGGCAAAGGAGGTGGTGGCGTCCTTCGCGTCGGGCGCCGCGATCGACCTGCCCGGACTGCGCGAGACGACGCCCGACCGCCTCGTCCCTCCCTACATCGCGAAGCTGCGCAAACGCGAGCCGGCCTACGTCTTCGTCGCGCGCCCCGAAGACGTCGCCGAGATCGAACGCCACACCTTCGGCGCGTCGTACAAGGGACTCACCGATCTCGTCACGAAGTGGGTGTGGCCGCGACCGGCCGCCGCCGCGACGCGCTGGTGCGCCGAGCGGCGCATCCGGCCCAATACCGTGACGCTGTGGAGCTGGGTGCTGGCGATCGCCGCGTTCTGGCTCTTCGCGCGCGGCGACTTCGGCACCGGCCTCCTGTGCGCCTGGGCGATGACCTTCCTCGACACGGTCGACGGCAAGCTCGCGCGGGTGACGCTGACCTCGAGCCGCACGGGCGACGTCCTCGATCACGGCCTCGACCTCCTGCACCCGCCCTTCTGGTGGTGGGCGTTCGGCGCAGGGCTCGGCCCCGGCCACGAATGGGCGACGGCGGTGGTCGTCGGCGGCTATCTCGTCGGACGCGCGCTCGAAGGGGCGTTCCTCGCGCGCTTCGGTTTCGAGACCCACTCGTGGCGTCCGGCCGACGGCCTCTTCCGCACGATCACCGCGCGACGCAATCCCAACCTGATCCTGCTCACGACCGGCTGGCTCTGCGGCCGGCCCGACCTCGGCTTCACCCTGGTGGCGCTGTGGACGATCGCGTCCCTGGCGTTCCACGCCCTGCGCCTCGCCCAGGCCGAGTGGCGACGAGGACGCGGCGTCACGATCACACCCTGGGAAGGCGCGTGACCCGAGGCGTCGCGCTCGCTTGGCTCGCGGCGATCGTCTGCGCCGCGGATGCGCGCGCGCAGCTTCCCGGCCCGGGGCGTTGCGCGGGTGTCTACTGGGATCTCACCGCGGTCTTCGACGCGGGGGACGAGCTGCTGGCGCGCGTCCTGCTGACGCGCGCGGGCCCCGGCGACCTGAATGCTGCCGGACAGGGGCACTGGCGCGACCCGGAGGGCGTGACGACGCCCTTCCAGAACGGACGCACCGCCGGTCGCTTCGAGGTCGACGCGAGCGGACGACGGCTCGAAATCGGCTCCACCGGACTCGACCTCGCCCGCGCCTCGCACTCCTTCGCGGTCGACAACGACAAGCGCGGCGTGAAGCTCCGCGTCGTCTTTGCGCCCGGGACCGCGGTCGACGAGACCGTGCACGAAGGCGGGCTGGCGATCTCGGTGTTGCACCTGGGCAGCCGCGTCACCGCGAGCGTCTGGCGACGCGGCATGGCGGCGCCGCGCGAACTGACCGGGCGCGCGACGCTCGTCCGCACGACCCACGCCGTCTGCGAGCGCGACCTGGTGTCGCTGCGCGGTGAAGTCCACGGACTCGCCGGCCCGGCAGCGTGGTTGTGGATCCACGAACGCCTGAACGACGGGCGCGATCGCAACTGGCTCGGCTGGCGCGGCGAAGACGGTTCGCTTGCCACACGACGTCCGGACGAGACCCGGCTCGAGGCGTGGCGCGAGGCCGCGGGTGAACGGCTGCCGCGTCACATCGCCACGCGCGGCGACGGAATCCGCGGCGGGTTTGCGATCGGATCGCCTTTTCTCGCGCACGACCCGCTCGACGCCCTACCGCGGATCGTGCGGATGCTGTACTGGTTCGGAGCCGACCCGTGGCGGGTCTGGGCCGAAGCCGACGCGGAGTTCTCGACCGCTTCGCGCGCTCCGGATGTCCCGTCTCTCCCGCCGCGCGGACCCGCCCTCGCCAGCTTCACCTTCCTCCGCGAACCCATTCCCACCGTCCCCCCACCGGACGGAGACTGACGGAAGATGAACACGCCCACGGCGATGCCCGCGACCACGCGGATCCAGCCGAAGATCGGGGTCCTGAACAATCTGCGCGCGGGCAGCCGCGAGGGGCCGATGGCGCAGATCTTCGAGGTGTTGCGGCGTCGTCCCGACGTCGTGCACGTCGAGACCGAGAGCGCGCTCATGCTGCGCAACGCGCTCGCCGAGCTCGAACGTCAGGAGGTCGACGTGCTCGTCACCAACGGCGGCGACGGCACGCTCCAGCACGCCCTTACCCACCTGCTCGCCGATCCGCGCCGTGTGCACCTCCCGGCCGTCGCCCCGCTGCGCGGCGGTCGGACCAACATGACGTCGACCGACCTCGGCGCCGACCGCGATCCCGCGCGCGGCCTCGAGCGTCTGCTCGAAGCGGCGGATGCGGGACGTCTCGGGGAGCTCGCCGTCTCGCGCCCGGTGCTGCGCGTGCGCTCGTCGCGCCGCGACCGGGATCAGTACGGGATGTTCTTCGGCGCCGGGTTGATCCACCGCGGCATCGGCGTCGTGCACCGGGTGTTTCCGCCCGGCCGCAGCCAGGGCCTGTTCGGCGCCGGGCTCGTCACCGCAGCGCTGATCTCGAAGATGCTCTTCAAGCCGACACAGGGGATCCTCACGCCGGACAAGTGCAGCGTCCGCGTCGACGGCCGCGAGATCGCCGACGCCGAGATCTACCTGTTGATCGCCAGCTCGCTCGATCGCCTGTTCCTGAAGATGAATCCGTTCTGGGGTGCCGGGCCGGGCGGCGTCCGCGTGACGTCGGTCTCGAGTCAGGCCGAGCGGCTGGCGCGCGCGGCCGTCGGCATCCTGCGCGGGAAGCCGCCGGCGTGGGTGCGCAGCGCGCCGGGTTATGCGAGCGAGCGCGCCGAGACCGCCGAGATCCGCATGAGCTGCGGCTTCACCGTCGACGGAGAGCTCTTCGATCCCGAGCCCGAAGAGCGGATCGAGCTCCGCGCCGACCGCCGCATCACATTCCTGCGCGCATGACGCCGTGACGGAGACCGCGCCGCGCGAAGGACTCGACCCCGCCCAGAGCGCGGCGCTCGAAGAACTCGTCGCGGCCGAAATCGCCGCGCCGGTGTCCGACGAAGCGCGGTGTCTCGCCGACGCGATCCGCGCGCGCCATGCGGGCGCCGCGCGCGCCGTCGCGTTCTACGGCTCTTGTCTGCGTCGCGGCAGCGCCGACGGCGTCCACGATTTCTACCTCGTCGTCGACGACTACCGCGACGCCTACGCCTCGCGGGCGCTCGCCTGGGCCAACGCCCTCCTCCCGCCGAACGTCTTCTATCTCGAATGCGCGCATCGCGGCGCGACGTTGCGCGCGAAGTACGCCGTCGTGTCGCGGGACGACCTCGTGCGCGGTTGCGCCGGAGACGCGCGTCGCATCGGCTCGTGGGCGCGCTTCGCCCAACCGGTCGCCGCCGCCTGGGTCGCGGACGACGCCGCGCGCCGGGCGCTCGTCGACGCGTCCTGCGACGCGGTGCGCACGGCGGTTTGCGTCGCACTCCACGTCTCTGGAGCCGATCCCGGCGATCCCGGCGCGATCTGGCGGCAGCTGTTCCGCGCGACCTACGCCGCCGAGTGGCGTCCGGAGCGCGACGGGTCGAGCGACGCGATCTACGACGAGCGTCCCGCGCGCTTCGACGCGGCGCTCGAAGCCGCGCTGGCTTCCCTCGAAGCGCGAGGTCGGGTGCAGCGCGGGGCGGATGACGCCGTGCGCGTCGTGGATCCCGTCACCCTGCCCCGTCCACTCGTCGCGAAGGCACTCGCTGCGGCCCAGCTCCTCAAGAGCGCGCTGACCTTCGGCGAGTGGTTGCCCTACGCGCTGTGGAAGGTCGAGCGTCACTCTGGCGTTCACCTCGAGGCGAGCGAACGCCAGCGCCGACATCCGTGGCTCTTCGCCTGGCCGCTCGTGTTCCGCGCCCTGCGCAGCGGCGCCCTGCGCTAGCGCCCGATCACCGTCGGGTCTTGTAGGATGGCCCTCCGACCAGGAGGAACCATGGATCTTCGAGGCAAGGCGGCAATCGTGACAGGAGGCGGCACCGGCGTCGGCGCGGCGACGGCGAGGATGCTGGCCGCGCGCGGATGCTCGGTGCTGGTGAACTACAGCCGCTCCAAGGAAGGCGCGGAGAAGACCGCCGCCGAGTGCTCGGCGCTGGGCGTGAAGGCTTTCGCGCACCGGGCCGACGTTTCCATCGACGAGGAATGTCGCGCGATGGCGAAGGCCGCGACCGACGCCTTCGGCCGTCTCGACGTGCTGATCAACAACGCCGGCACCACCGAGTTCATCCCCCACGCCAACCTCGAGGACGCGACCACCGAGAAGTGGCTGCACATCCTCGCCGTCAACCTCGTCGGCCCCTTCCACTGCGCGCGCGCCGCAGCCGACGCGCTGCGCGCCGACGGCGGCGGCGAGGTGATCAACGTGTCGAGCGTGGCGGGGCTCGCGGGCACCGGCAGCTCGATCCCCTACTGCGCGTCGAAGGGCGGGCTCAACAATCTCACCGTCACGCTCGCGCGCGTGCTCGGACCGGAGGTGCGCGTCAACGCCGTCGCGCCCGGCTTCATCGACGGAAGCTGGTTGCAGGACGGCCTGGGAGACGCCTACGACGCGATCAAGACCGCCTTCGAGGAGCGCACGCCGCTGCGGCGCGTGTCGAAGCCGGAGGACATTGCCGCCGGCATCCTCGCGCTGCTCGAAGGGCCCGACCTGGTCACCGGACATGTGCTCCCGATCGAAGGCGGCATGCTGATCGGCACGTCCTAGGCGCCGGCGAGCGGCTGCTCTTCGGCGGCGTTCGGGATCTCGATGCGATGCGCCGACTCGAAGCGCGCGGCCTGTTCGAAGGTCGCCTCGTCGAGGGCGCCCTCGCTGCGCACGAGGTCCGACGGGAGCTCGTCGAGCAGCGCGTCGCGCACGCGCTCGAAGGACGCTTCCTGCGACACGTCTTCGACCGCGCCGGTCGTGGCCGGGTCGTAGTCGAAGCCGAGCTCGGCGTAGACCGGCGTGAGCACGTCGCGGACGCGGTCGCTTCCACGGACGACGATCACGCCTCCGGTGTGGGCGCCGCCGCGGACCACCCGCTGGCCGCACCCCATCAGCTTCACGCGTCCGCCCGCGTTCACGCTGTAGTCGCCGGGGCAGTAGGCGCCGGGGACCTCACCGACCCGGGCATCGACGCCGAGTCGGCGCAGCGCGCGGGCCACCCAGCCTGAGACGCGCTCGAAGCGCGACCGGATGCCAGCGCGCTCGTCCTCCTCCGGCGTGCACCAGGCGAAGGCGAGCGTTCCGGTGTGGAAGACGGCCGCCGAGCCCCCGGCGAGCCGGATCGCCGCTTCGAAGCCGGCGCCATGCGCGGCGCGCACCGCGCGCGAGAAATGCGGGCGGCGGAGATCGGTCGTCGAAAACGCGACGACGTCGTCGGGGCGGTAGATCCGCAGCGTCTCCGGCCGTTTGCCGGCAGCCACCTCGCGGAGCAGGGCCCGGGACACCGCTGTGTCGAACGCGGGGCGTCCGGGAAAGTCGATGTCGATCAGTTCGAGATTCCTCACCCCGCGCAGGTTACCGAGGGGAAACCTGCGCGGGGTGAGGACTCGATCAGTTGCGCGATTCCCGGTCGAGCGCGCCGCTCATGTCGTGGACGACGCCGTGGACGAGCGGGACCACCGTCTCGGCTTCGCCGTTGATCAGATTCAGGAGCCGACCACTGAGCGCCTCTTCGGCGCGCGCGGTCGCTTCGCGCCCCGCGTCGGTGAGCTCGAGCTGGATCCCGCGACGATCGCTGGGAACCGGAGCCCGCTTCACAAGACCCGCCTGCTCGAGACCGTCCACGAGCGAGGTGAGGGTCGGCCGGCTGACACCCACCGCGGCGGCCAGCTCGCTGGCGCGCTGCGGACCCTGGGCCGCCGAGACCAGCAGCCTGTACTGCGGCAGGCTGATGCCGGTCTGCTGACAGGTCTGCTCCGCGACCCGTGCGAGCCGCGCGAGAAGGCGGATGCCCGCCCGGAGATCGAAACCGTTCGAATCCACCTCAGCCGGTTGGCTGAATGTCGATGTCGTTGCCGATGCGTTCATGATCAAGCCTCCAGGACAGTCGGTACAGAAGCACTATACACGCGTCCGCAGCGATCTGACTACCTTTCAGGCGCACAAAATCTGAGATCGGCGAATTTCTTTGGGGGCAAACTGGGTCTAGCGGACGTCCAGACGCGCGTTGGAGCGCAATCGCGGCGAGCACCAGACCTGGTTTTGCGTATGCAGATCGTGATCGATATTGACCCGTCTGGTGTGGAGGCCCTGCCGAACGCATTCGCGACTCGGGACCCCGCGTGGGGCGGACCCGCGGCCCGGGCGGCGCGAGAAAGGCCGCCAGCCACCGTCTGCTAGCGTGCGCCGCGGGCCCGGAGCCGGCCCCCAACCCCACAGAAACGCACGCGAAACCACAGAAACCCACACGAAAGCGCTCGGGACTCCAGTGGCCCGAAGCCGCAGGAGTCACTCATGAGCAGCAAGGTCTACGTCGTCGGCGTCGGCATGACGAAGTTCGAGAAGCCCGGGTCGAAGGAATGGGACTACCCGGACATGGCCGAGGAAGCCGGCAAGAAGGCCCTCGCCGACGCGGGCATCCCCTTCGAGAAGGTCGAGCAGGCGGCCGTCGGATACTGCTACGGCGACTCCACCTGCGGCCAGCGCGCGGTCTACACGCTCGGGCTCACCGGCATCCCGATCTACAACGTGAACAACAACTGCGCGACCGGCTCGACGGCGCTCTTCATGGGCAAGCAGTTCGTCGAAGCCGGCATCGCCGACTGCGTCCTCGCACTCGGCTTCGAGAAGATGGCGCGCGGCTCGCTCGGCACGAACTTCACCGACCGCACCAACCCGATGGACAAGCACGCGAAGGCGATGATCGACAAGCGCGGCTTCGAGAAGGCGCCGCCGGCGGCGCAGTTCTTCGGCAACGCCGGTCGCGAGCACATGGAGAAGTACGGCACGAAGCCGGAGCACTTCGCGAAGATCGGCTGGAAGAACCACAAGCACTCCGTGAACAATCCGTACTCCCAGTTCCAGGACGAGTACAGCCTCGAGGACATCCAGAACGCGCCGATGGTCTTCGATCCGCTGACGAAGCTGCAGTGCTGCCCGACGAGCGACGGCGCCGGCGCCGCGATCCTCGCCAGCGAGCGCTTCGTCGTGGAGAACGGCCTGCAGGCGAAGGCCGTCGAGATCGCGGGCATGGCGATGACCACCGACACGAGCTCCACGTTCTCGGACAGCTCGATCAAGCTCGTCGGCTACGACATGACGAAGGACGCGGCGCAGAAGGTGTACGAGCAGGCGGGCGTCGGGCCCGAGGACGTCGACGTCGTCGAGCTGCACGACTGCTTCGCCGCCAACGAGCTGATCACCTACGAGGCGCTCGGCCTGTGCCCCGAAGGCGAGGCCGGCGAGTTCATCGACTCGGGCGCACAGACCTACGGCGGGCAGGTCGTCGTGAATCCGTCGGGCGGCCTGATCTCGAAGGGCCACCCGCTCGGCGCGACCGGCCTCGCCCAGTGCTCCGAGCTCACCTGGCAGATCCGAGGCGACGCCGAGAAGCGCCAGGTGGACGGCGCGAAGATCGCCCTCCAGCACAACCTGGGCCTCGGCGGCGCCGCGGTCGTGGCGGCCTACCGCAAGGGGTTCTGAGGCGGGGAGTCCGCGCCGAACGCCTTCGAACAGGCCGACCGGATCGAGGGCACGCGCCTTCCGACGGGATCAGTCGACCCGGACCCGGAAGCGCAGCTCGAAATACGGATCGCCGGCGCCGGTGTCGCCCTGCATGCGCCCCTTCGGATTCATCCGGATGTGGGTCACGCCCGCGTCGAAGGGGGCCGTGGGCGCGTACGTCCACGTCCCCCCGCCGTCGTCGGAGAACTCGAGATCGTCCGTGGACGAGCCGAGGGAGGTGAACGTCCACGACAGACCGCTCGTGGGAGTGCCCTGCGCGAACGCGACCGGGCCGCTCCCCGCTCCCGCGAGGTCTCCGACGAAGAGCGTCGTGTTCGTGGGAATCGCGTCCGAGACGAAGACGTCGTCCTCGTCCACGCTCCCCTGCCCCTCGTTGCTGATGCGAATCGTGTAGTCGGTGAGGGCGCCGGGGATGTGCTTCGGATTCGTCGTGGCGTTGATCGGATCGCTGAACACGGCCACCCCCTTCGCGTTGACCAGGCTCGGATAGACGATCGTATCGATGTCGCTGTCCGATGCGGACGCGCCGTTCGACGAGACGGTCGCGACGTTCTCGACGGTGCTTCCCTCCGGCGGCGTTCCCGTGACGGTCGCCGTCACGGAGAACGTCACGCTGCTGCCGTCGGGCATCGACGGCACGGTGATCCCCGTGCCCTGCATCGCCCCCACGGTCGGGCTCGCAGGGCACGTCGCGCCGCCCGCTGCGCTGCAGGCGACGCCACTCACGGAGAGGCCGGCAACCGCCGCGTCCTGGAACACGGCGGCGTTGCCGTTTGCGGTGCTCAACGCGACGCCGGTGTCGTTCGAGATCACCACGTCGTAGGTCGTCGTCTCGCCGGGAGTGATCCCATCCACGCCGTCCGACTTCTCGATGTCCGGCAGCACGACGATGCTGACGGTGCCGACGTCCGGGTCTGGCGCGTTGCACTTCGACTTCGTGTTCGGCACCGGATCTGCGATCGACGTGCACGTGCCGCCCGACGGGCTCGACTGATTGTCCCAGCTCACCACGAACGGAATCGAGAGGGTGCCGTCGTTGCTCACGGCCTGACACGGAACGGTGACGTTCGGGATGTTCAGCACGCCCGTCCCGGTGCCTCCGCCGATGCTCCCGTTGCCGTCGCCGCAGGTGTCGGCGCCGCCGATCGGGTCGAGATCGAGGAACGGGCTCGCGTTGGGCAGGATCGACACGGTGCAGCTCGTGGCTCCGCCGTTCGCGACGGTGCGCCGGGGGTCGAGGCCGTCGTTCGCGAGGAAGATGCCGACGTCCCATCGGTTCGGGCTGCCGAAATCGACGCTCACGGCGAGGTCGAGCGTGATCGGCCGACCTCCGATACAGGATGTCTGCCCGCTGGTGACCACCATCTCGGTGATCTGCACGTCGTTCGCCGTGCAGTTCAGGTCCGAGCCGAAACGCTCGCCCGCACACTCGGTGGCGCCGTAGGCCGAGGCCGAGAGCGGCGCGAAGAGCCCGAGCCCCCCCACCCCTACCGCGACGGACACGGTGACGAACGCCGATCGGGACCGGCTCAGCGACTGAACCACTCGAGTGCCTCCTTCACGCTCTGCTGGTCGACCTTCGCGCGCAGGCGCACGAAAGGCCCCTGCGCCGTGTACTCCCCGTTGGCGAGATCCGAATCCTCGAAGCCCTCGAAGTTGTAGCCGACGCTGATCCACACGTTCTCGAACACGACGCGACCGACCGAGAGTCCGGCCGACGTGAGAAACTCGTTGCCGCCGCCCGCTGTGTGGCGCACGCGCCCGTGCAGCTCCATGTCCCAGTAGTCCTCGAAGTCCTTGCGCACCTCGATGCCCGCCAGCTGAGACCAGCCGTCGTACTCGTCGCCGTCGAAGGTGTCGACCACGTAGCGCGCGGAGTGCGCCCACGACACCTGCGTCCGCGGGTCCCACTGCTGGTTCATCTTCAGGTGGTTGATCAGCTTCGCCGTGCGCAAGCGGCTGCCCGGCGCCTCCAGTTCGTCGAGCTCGAAGTCGAGCCGCTCGAGGACGATCCAGTGGAAGGGGTCGGTGCGGTGGGCGACGCTGGCGCTGGCCAGCGACTGGATCTCGTCGACGCCGCTCCTCGCCTCGGACGAGTAGAACTCGAGGCGCAGCGAATGGGCGGTGTCCTCGTAGGAGTCGTGGAGGTAGCCGAAGAAGGCACCCCAGGTGTCCTCGAGATCGCCGAAGCGCGCCTCCACGCGACCGTTCGCGCTCCAGTCCTCGCGGCGATGCGCCGCGCCGATCGACACGGCGGTGAAGTCGTCGTTCTGCGGCCCGGAGGGCGGCGGGACGTCGACGTCGAATGCCGGCTTCCCGGACCCGTCGAGCGTCTGCGATCGATCGAGGGTGACGTCGAAGCTCCACGCCTCCGACCAGCGCAGCGTCTGGCTCAGACCGAGATTTCCGTAGGTGCGGTTGCCGTTCTCGCGGCTGCCGCCGTCGCCCACGCTCGTATTCACTTCGGCGCCCTGCCACGGCGTGAAACGCATGCCGACGCGGCTGTCGCGCGTGTCCTGGCGATCGCCGAAGGTGAGCTCCTGCGCGCCGAAGACGGTCACGCGCTCGTGCACACGGGCGTCGGCGCCGAGGATCACGCGGTGCGGATACTCCCCGTGCTCGTCCTCGTCGATCGCCACCTCGCCGTCGCCGCGCAGGATCAGGCGCTGGTCGAAGAAGCCCATGTGCGCGCCGCCGAGCACCTGTCCGGCGCTCGTCGAACCGCCCGGCCCGGTGCGCTCGTCGCGGATGTACCGCCCGCCGCCGCGCACGCCCCAGCGTCCGCTCTCGTACTCCGTCAACCCCTCGGCGATGTCGCGCGAATCGTCGGTCGCCAGGTTGTCCTGGTGGTAGGCCTGACCGCCCACCGACACCTTCTCCGTCGCGCGCCAACGCCCCTCGAGGCCGTACTTCCGCGTCCCACTCTCCGCGCCGTTCTGCTGGCCGACGCCGAAGTCGTCGTCCTGACGCCGGAAGTAGGCCCGCCCGTCGAAGCGCTCGCCGCGGTGGGCCAGCTCCGCGCGGTAGGCCTCGCCCACCTTGCGTCCGAGCGCCGAGTCGCCACGGGTCGTCGCCACTTCGCCTTCGGCGCGCAGCGTGTCGGTGAGGTCGAAGCCGCCGTCCACGCCGTAGAGCTGATCGTCGAAGATGCCGCGATCCTCGTGGATGCCGGTGACGCCGACCTCGACGCGACCGTCGAGCAGACGCCCGGCGAACCGGCCACCGCCGGAGAGCTCCGCGTTCTCCGCCCCGTCGACCTCGTAGTCGACGACGAGGAAATTGGGGTTGAAGCCCTGATCCTGGCTGGGGAGCGGCTGGCGCAGGAAGAAGGTGCCGGCCTGATAGTCGATGTCGTAGTCGATGTGGCGGAACAGGGTGCGCGTCGCGAGGATCACCTCGCTGCGGAAACGATCGCGGGTTTCGATCACGATCGTCTCGCTGTTGCGCACCACGCGTCGGCGACTCAGCCGGTAGAGCCCCGACGTCCCGTTGCCGCGGATCTCGTCGCGCGCGAACTGCTGATCGGTGTTGGCGACGAACGCGTTCCACCGGACGTTCTCGCCGTAGTACTCCGACTTCGCGCCGTGCAGCGCGCGCTGGTAGCGCGAGAGCTCGTTCGCATCGAGCCCGGTCTCGAAGTCTCCGTAGAGGGCGAAGAACTTCTCGCGCTCGATCTTCACGTAGAGATGTCCGGAGGTCGGCGCGTCGTAGCCCTGCTCGGTGCCGTCGCCGTAGAGCGTGTAGTGCTCGTCGGGGTCGAGCACCTGGCCGAGGCGATCTCCGACGCCGTCGTCGCGATCTTCCGAGTCGTAGGCCGCGGTGAGGATCCATTTCCCGGTGACGCGGCCCTTGGCGAAGAACGCGACGCGTCCTTCCTGATAGGTGTCGTCGGAGATGCCCGCATTCTCGCGCGCGACATCCTTGCCCGAATCCTCGTTCCAGCCGATCGTGTGATGCGCGACGGCCACGAGCACCCAATCGCGATCGCCCGGCGCGAGCCAGGCGCGGATCTCCTCCTCGCGCCGCTCGCCGAGCTGCAGGTGCAGTGTCGCCTCCCCCACCACGCTGGTGGGATGGAGCTCGACGCGGGCGATGCCGTCCTCGCCGACGACGACGCTGCCCGGCGGCTCGACGCCGAGGCCCTCGAGCGGACGCCGTTTGTACGCGTCGACCTCCTGCGCCGTCTGGTAGGGCGGATCGAGCTCGAAGTAGACCACGACGCCCGGGCGCGCGGGCTCGCCGTCGCGGTCCGTCAGGCGCAGCGCGATCACCGGCTTCTCCCGTCCGTCGGCGATCAGGTGCGACGCCGCGAGATCGATCTCGGCGCGCATCGGCGCGCCGGCGTAGTGGATCTCGCGGACGAGCGTCGCTGCGACGGAGCCGTCGGCGTTGCGGACGATCGCCTCGAAACGATTGCGTCCTTCTTCGATGTCGACGCCGCGCCAGCGGCTGACGACGACCCGCCCGTCCTCCCGCTTCTGCACGCCGTCGAAGTTGAGCGCGCTCACCGGTGCGCCGTCGAGCCGCAGCTCGACGCGCTGACGCGGTCCGTGCTGGATGCCGAGCTTCACGCTCGGAATCGGCGGCGCGTGCACCGCGCGCGGATAGAGCCAGGCGATGCCCGGCTCCGCCTGGGCCAGCCACGCCGCATCGAATGCCTGATCGACTG
>JAHEJV010000352.1 GCA_024638705.1 Deltaproteobacteria bacterium
GCGCAGCCGCACGAGCGCCGTCGGGACGAGCGGTACGTCGACCTCGCGTGCGACGGCGCGTGCGATCTCGAGCGCCGGATTGAAGCCGCGCTGCCGCAGACGGTTGCGATGGAGCGGCACCGGGACCACGACGTCGGGGACGGGGCCCGGCGCGCGGGCCACGGCGCGGCGCGCGAGCTCGGCGACCGCAGCGAGCGGCCCGGGCGCGAGGCCGCGCAGCCCTCGCGCGGGATACTTGAAGGCGCGGATCCATTCGGACACCGGCGGCTCGAGCCACACCGCAGCGACCGACGCGTCGACGGGATCGCGGCGAGGCGAGGCGGGACAGCGTCCCGACCGAGATCGCGGATGCATCTGGCAGCGCGGGCAGGCGAGAGGCGAGATCGTCGGGAGGTTGCGGACGCATTCGCGACACAGGACCTCCGACGGGCCGACGCGCGCTCTGCACGCGGCACACGCGGGAGGCAGCAGCGCGTCGATCCAGGCGTCGAGGCGGGACGCGAGGCGGAAGGCCATGGGGGCTCCGCGGGACCGGGACTGCGATGCTAGCGCGGCCGCCCGAGATTCCCTGACCAAATCCCGGCCGGATACTGGAATATATACCCAAGAATCATTCGATATGAAACGAATTTTGCGATGAATTGGGCCAACTTCTGCTACATGATCCCAATCCATGGAACACCGCTGGCATCGCGCTTTCACCGAGCATCCCCGGTCCGTGGGCGAGAGCTACGCCGAGCACTTCCTGGCCGCGTCGCGCTTCGGTCTCAGGCTGCTGAAGGCCGGGCTGGCGTGCCTGATGCACGCGATCCTGCCCGGTTGCTTCGAGACGACGGCGAGCCGTGCCGTCGCGGGTCTCGCCGACGACATGGAGGCGCGCCGCAGGCGGGCACAGGCGCCGGTCTACGCCGTGACCGCCGCCATCGCCGACAGCTCGAGCTCGTCCGCGTCGCTCCACAGGCGCTCGAGGTCGTAGTTCTTCCGCACTGCTTCCTGGAAGACGTGGACGATCACGTCACCGAAGTCGATCAGCACCCAACGGCCCTCGTCGTAGCCCTCGACGCCGAGCGGCTTCTCGCCGCGCTGCGAGCCGGCCTCGCGGATCGCGTCGACGATCGAGCGCGTGTGGCGGTCGGACGTGCCCGTCGCGAGGACGAGGGTGTCCGCGTACGAGGTCAACTCGCTCACGTCGAGCGCAACCAGGTCGATGGCCTTCCGGTCGAGGGCCGCCTCCGCCACCCAGTTGGCGCGTTCCATTGCCGCTTCCCGCTTCTCGTTCGTCATCCGCTGGTTCGTCGCTCGCTTCGTGCAGCGTAGACGCCGCTGGCCTCGATGTCCCGCCGGACCGCTTCGGGGACGAGATAGCGGATCGATCGCGCTTCCCGCACGCGGGCGCGGATGTCCGAGGACGCCACGTCCAGCGCCGAGATCGGCACGTGGTGGAGGGCCCCGCCCGTCGCCCGGTGTCGCGCCGCGGCGCCGTCCGGGTCGATGTCGAAGTCCGCGCGCAGCGATTCCGGGATCCAGTCGCCGAGGGCGCCGTCGGTGCCGGGCCGCGTCATCACCGCGAAGTCGGCCAGGGCGAAGAGCTGCTTCGGTTCCCGCCAGGTGCCGAGCTCGGTGAAGGCGTCGGCCCCGATGATGAACACCGGTCGCTCGGGCGAGCGCTCGGTGAGGGTGCGCAGCGTGTCGACGGTGTAGGACGCGCCCCCGCGCGCGATCTCGACGTCGCAGGCTTCGAGCAGCGGGTTGCCCGCGCATGCGGCTTCGATCCAGGCGAGGCGCTGCCCGCCGGGGGCGATCGGATCGGCCGCATCGCCCGCCTTGTGCGGCGGCTTTGCCGAGGGCACGAGCAGGACACGCCCGAGCCCGAGCGCCTCCGCGACTTCCTCGGCGGCGCGCAGATGCCCGACGTGGATCGGGTTGAAGGTGCCGCCGAGCACGCCGAAACGCGTCGATCGCGGTGCGGAGCGGCCGGGCTGCGTCATTCGCGGAGCTGGCCGTCTCCGCGCAGGACGAACTTCAGCGTCGTCAGGCCCTCGAGCCCCATCGGACCGTACGCGTGCAGCTTCGATGTGGAGATCCCGATCTCGGCGCCGAGACCGAGGCGGAACCCATCGGCGAAGGCGGTCGAGCAGTTGACGCCCACCGTCGAGGACGACACGCGGCGCAGCCACGCCTGCGAGTTGGCGTAGTTCTCGGTGATGATCACTTCGGTGTGGTCGCTGCCGTAGCGACGGATGTGTTCGATCGCGGCGTCCATGTCCGGAACGACGCGGACCGCGATCACCGGCGCGAGATATTCCTCCGCCCAGTCGGCGTCGGACGCCGCGACGGCGTCACCGAAGAGCTCGCAGGTGCGCGCGTCGCCGCGGATTTCGACGCCCTCTTCGTGGAGGGCCTTGAGCACGTGGGGGAGGACTCGCGGCGCGGCGTCGGCGTGGACGAGCAACGTCTCGAGCCCGTTGCAAACCGCCATCTGACGCAGCTTCGAGTCGAGCACGATCCTGCGCGCCATCTCCGCGTCGGCGCTGGCGTCGAGGAAGATGTGACACACACCCGCGTCGTGTTTGATGACCGGGATACGCGACGTCTCGGTGACCTTGCGGATCAGGCCCGGGCCGCCGCGCGGGATGATCAGGTCTACTAGCTCGTCTTCGCGGAGCAGGAAGTCGATCGCTTCGCGGTCGGTCTGCGGGATGACGGCGATCGCGTCTTCCGGGACGTCGGTGTCGCGCGCGGCGGCGCGCAGCTCTTCGGCGAGCGCGAGGTTCGAGTGGATCGCCTCGGAGCCGCCGCGCAGGATGACCGCGTTGCCGGCCTTCACGCACAACGCGGCGGCGTCGACGGTGACGTTCGGGCGCGACTCGTAGATGATGCCGATCACGCCGAGCGGGATGCGCATGCGCCCCACTTCGAGGCCGTTCGGACGCACGTTCATCTGTTCGACGCTGCCGACCGGATCGGGCAGTGCGGCGACGTCGCGCAGCCCGGTGATCATGTCGGCCCACTTCCCGTCGGAGAGTTCGAGGCGTCCGACGAGTGGCGCCGCGACGCCCTTCTCGCTCGCCTCCTCCATGTCGCGCGCGTTCGCCTCGCGGATGCGATCGCGGGCGCCTTCGAGACGCTCGGCTGCGCGCAGCAGCCACGCGTTCTTCTGCGCGGAAGAGAGCTCGCCCGTGCGTTCCGATGCAGCGCGCGCCCGGACGGCGATGTCGTGGACGAGGTCCTGGAGGTTCATGCGTTGCTCGCGTGGGGGTCGCGCGGGGCGTCGGCGGAGGGGCTGGAGAGAACGAGGTCGTCGCGATGGATGACCTCGCCGCCGTTCGAATATCCTAGCACCGTGCCGATACGCCGCGTCGGGAGACCGGCGATGCGCTCGATCGCATCGGAGGAGTAGGCGACCAACCCGCGCGCGACCTCGGCACCGTCGGCTGCGACACACGCGACGGGATCGCCGATGCCGAAGCGCCCGCGCACCGCAGTGATGCCGGCGGGAAGCAGACTCTTCCCCTGCTCGACCAGCGCGCGCACGGCGCCGTCGTCGACTTCGAGCGCACCGCGTGTGCGCGTGGTGAAGGCGAGCCAGTGCTTGCGGCTCGCCAACCGGTCGGTGGCGAGGAAGAGCGTGCCGACGGGTTCGCCGGCGGCGACGCGCCAGATGATGTCCCGGCGTCGTCCGTTGCACACCACCGTCGAGGCGCCGCAGCGCGCGGCGGCTCTCGCGGCTTCGAGCTTCGTCACCATGCCGCCGCGGCCGAACGCCCGCTCCGACCCGCCGGCCGCGCGCTCCACCTCCGCGCCGATGTGCTCCACGACGTCGAAGAGCGGCGGCTTCGGCTGTCCATCGCGCGGCGGCTCGCGATACAGGCCATCGACGTCGCTCACGATCACGAGCAGATCGGCGCCCACCAGGTTCACGACCGTGGCGGAGAGGTTGTCGTTGTCGCCGAAGCGGATCTCCTCGGTGGCGACGGTGTCGTTCTCGTTCACGATCGGGACGACGCCGAGCTCGAGCAGCGTCTGGAGGGTGTGGCGCGCGTTGAGGAAGCGCTCGCGCTGTTCGAGCCCCGATCGCGTGAGCAGCACCTGCGCCACTTCGAGGCCGTGGCGCGCGAAGCGTTTGCGATAGGTCTCGACGAGTCCGATCTGCCCGACGGCGGCGGCGGCCTGCTTCTCCGGAATCGAGCGTCCGGGGTGCGACCACCCGAGCGTGCGGCTCCCCATCGCGATCGCGCCAGAGGAAACCAGCACCACCTCGCGGCGGGCGGCGACGAGCTGCGCGACCTGGCGCGCGATCTCGCCGAACGCGCGCGTTCGGATCTTGCCGCCGTCCTCGGCGTCGCTGAGCAGACCGCTGCCGATCTTCACCACGATGCGCCGCGCGGCGCGAGGCGCCTGACGGATCTCGCGCTTCGTCATGCCGCGGCCTCGGCGTCCACTTCGTCGAGCACGGCGGCGGTGCGCGCGAGCAGGGCGTCGATGCCTTCCCCGGTCGCGCCCGAGATCGAGAACACCTCGACGCCGCGCTTCACCAGGGCGTCGCGGAAGGGCGCGAGCTTCTCGCGTTCGTCGGCGGGGACGAGGTCGATCTTCGAGAACGCGACGAGCTCGCGGCGCTCGGCGAGCGGAGCGGCATAGGCCGTGAGCTCGGCGCGGATCGCATCGTAGAGCTCGAGCGGATCGCGCTCTTCGAGCAGCGCGGTGCCGACGTCGACGAGATGGACGATGACGCGCGTGCGCTCGATGTGGCGCAGGAAGCGATCGCCGAGGCCGGCGCCCTCGCTCGCACCCTCGACGAGGCCGGGGATGTCGGCGACGACGAAGCGGCGG
>JAHEJV010000058.1 GCA_024638705.1 Deltaproteobacteria bacterium
AACGAGGCCTTCGCGCCGGTCGTGCTCGCCTGGGAGAAGGAAATCAAGCCGGACATGGCGAAGGTGAACCCGAACGGCGGCGCGATCGCCCTCGGACACCCGATCGGCGCCACCGGCACGCGCCTGATGACGACGCTGCTCTCCGAACTCGAGCGCACCGGCGGCCGCTATGGCCTGCAGACGATGTGCGAGGGCGGTGGCCAGGCGAACGTCACGATCCTGGAGCGGCTCTAGCATGGGCGTGTGCGACGGACGCGTCGTGATCGTCACGGGCGCGGGGCGCGGCATCGGCCGCGCGCACGCGCTCGCGTTCGCGGCCGAGGGTGCGAAGGTCGTCGTGAACGACATCGGCGTCTCGTTGGCGGGCGAGGGCGGGGAAGCCACGCCGGCCGAAGAGGTCGTCGCCGAGATCCGCGCCAACGGCGGGGAGGCCGTCGTCGACGGAAACGACGTCGCCGACTTCTCGACCGCCGGCGCGCTCGTGAAGACCGCGATCGACACCTTCGGCGGCCTCGACGTGGTGGTGAACAACGCCGGCATCGTGCGCGACCGGATGTTCGTCTCCACTTCCGAGGAAGAGTGGGACGCGGTGATCCGCGTGCACCTGCGCGGGCACTACGCGGTGGCGAACAACGCCTGTGCCTACTGGCGCGCGCAGTCCAAGGAAGGCAAGACGGTCGACGCGCGGATCATCAACACCAGCTCCGGCGCCGGCCTGCAGGGCAGCGTCGGTCAGAGCGCCTACTCGGCCGCGAAGGCCGGCATCGCCGCGCTCACCCTGGTGCAGGCGGCGGAACTCGGCCGCTACGGCATCACCTCGAACGCGATCGCGCCGTCGGCGCGCACGCGGATGACCGAGGAGGTGTTCGCCGACATGATGGCGAAGCCCGAGAGCGGCTTCGACGCGATGGCCGCGGAGAACATCTCCCCGCTCGTCGTCTGGCTCGGCAGCGCCGAATCGAAGGATGTCACCGGACGCGTCTTCGAGCTCGAAGGCGGGAAGATCTCCGTCGCCGACGGTTGGCGGAAGGGCCCGGAAGTCGACAAGGGCGACCGCTGGGCGCCGGACGAAGTGGGCGCGGCCGTGCACGACCTGATCGCGAAGGGCACGCCCCCCCAGAAGGTGTACGGCACTTGAGGCACGAGGTTTCGCCGTCGTGAACTTCGCCTTCACCGACGAGCAGCAGGAGCTGCGCGACGCCGCGCGTGCCTTCCTCGCCGACCACTCGGGCTCGGAGCCGGTGCGCGCCGCGATGGCGAGCGAGCTCGGCTACGACGCCGACGTCTGGAAGAAGATCGGCAGCGAGCTCGGCTGGCCCGCGGTGATCGTGCCCGAGGAAGCGGGGGGCATCGGGCTCGGCGCCGTCGAGCTCGTGGCGTTGCTCGAGCCGATGGGGGAGCACCTGCTGTGTTCCCCGTTCTTCGCGACGGTGTGCCTCGCGGCGCCCACCGTGCTGGCCGCCGGCACCGCTGAGCAGCAGACGCGTTGGCTCGGCCCGCTCGCCGAAGGCGAGACGCGCGCCGCCCTCGCGACGACCGAAGCCGGCATCGCCTGGGACGCGGTGGCGCTCGAGGCGCGTCCCGACGGCGACGGCTATCTCCTGTCCGGCGCGAAGCGCTACGTGGTGGACGGCCATGTCGCCGACTGGCTGGTGGTGAGCGCGCGGGCCCCGGGCAGCCAGGGAAACGACGGCGTCTCGCTCTTCGTGGTGCCGGGCGATGCCGCGGGCCTCACCCGCATCGCGCTGCCCACGATGGACCAGACCCGCCGCCAGGCCGAGCTGCGCTTCGACGGCGTCCTCGTCGACGCCGACGCCCTGCTCGGCGAAGAGGGTCGGGCCGGGCCCGCCCTGCGCCACGCCCTCGACCACGGCGCGCTCGCGCTCGCCGCCGAGTGCGTGGGTGGCGCCCAGCGGTGCCTCGACCTCTCCGTCGCCTACGCAAAGGAGCGCGAGCAGTTCGGACGTCCGATCGGCTCCTTCCAGGCGATCAAGCACAAGTGCGCCGACATGATGGTGCTCGTCGAGACGGCGCGATCGGCCGCCTACTACGCAGCGTGCGTCGCGGCGGAAGGGCGCCCCGAGTTCGGCGTCGCCGCCTCGCTCGCGAAGGCCTACTGCAGCGAGGCCTACTACCGCTGCGCGGCCGAGAGCATCCAGATCTTCGGCGGCGTCGGCTTCACCTGGGAGTACGACCCGCACCTCTACTTCAAGCGCGCGCGCGCCTCGGAAGCGCTGCTCGGCGCGCCGGCGTGGCACCGCGAGCGCGTCGCGCGGTCGATCGGGCTCTGAGACCGCCCCCTCCCATGAGGTCGGACAGCGCGCTTTTCGCGAAGAGCGGGACGGTCGAGTAGATACGTGCGGGCTGGATCGCGATGCATGATCGACTCTCTGGAGACGATCCAGGCGATCGAACCCGACTGATCAGCGATCCCGGTGGCGGGCGCCTCGAGAACGGCGCCGGCACGCCAGCACGCACTCGTCGGCTCTTTCGGTTGCGGCGTCGGCGGGAAACGCTCGCGGGGCGCGGAACCGGGGACAGCTCCCGCTCCTGCTCGCGGGATCGGCGGCGTTTGCACCGGCCCCGGCATATGATCGCGGGATCATGACTGACGAGCTGCCGCTACTCGACGAATTCCTGCGCTTCGGATTGGCGACGCTGCTCGGCTTCGCGATCGGCTTCGAGCGCGAGATGGGAAAGGGCGAGACGGGCAAGGGCTCGATGCGGGACTACGTCCTCATCGCCCTGATCGGCGCCCTCAGCGGCTTCGTCGCCGGAGAGCTCGAAAACTCGTGGCTCATCGCCTTCGGCCTGATCGCGGTCCTCGTGCTCCTCGTCCTGGCGCAGCAGGGCGAGACGCGCTCCGGCGCCGTCACGGGAGGGATCACGAGCGAGGCGGCCGCCGTCATCACATTCTTCCTGGGCGCCCTCGTCATGTACGGCGCCTTCGAGATCGCCATCGCCCTGACGGTCGCGACCATGGTGATCCTCTCCCAGAAGGAGCGGCTCGTCGGCTTTCGCAAGCGGGTGGAGCGTTACGAGCTCGACGCCACGGTCAAGCTGCTGATCATCACCTTCATCGTGCTCCCGGTGTTGCCCCAATCCTCGCTCGACGGATTTCTCACCTTCCCGATGGGCACCGTGGAAGAGGTCGAGCCCGTCTCGCGCACGCTCCGCATTGCGGTGGTGCCGGGCTCGGACTTCGAGGTGGGACAGCGGGTGGCCGTCTACGGTCCCTCCGGCACGTCACTCGGCACGCTCAACGTCGAGCGAGCCACGCCCTTCAGCGTGAAAGGCGTCTACGACGGCGACTTCGTCCAGCGTCTGGAGCCCGGCAGCCGGGTGCGCACGCAGCTGGGGTTGGAGTTCCCCTACGTCATGCTCGCGGCCGTGCAGCCCTACCGGGTCTGGCTGATCGTGGTCCTGGTCTCCTTCATCAGCTTCGTGGGCTACGTGCTGGTGCGAGTGCTCGGCGCCGAGGCCGGCATCGGGCTCACGGGGCTGATCGGAGGACTGGCTTCCAGCACCGCCACCACGTTGAGCTTCGCCCGCCGCAGCAAGGAATCGCCGCGATTCAACCGACAGTTCGCCGTGGCCGTCGTACTCGCCTCGACCATCATGCTGCCACGGCTCCTGGTGCAGGTCGCCGTGGTCAACCAGGCGATGATGCGGCGGGCGGCGGTCCCCATCCTGGTGATGCTCGCCGCCGGCATCGTCATGGCGTTCTTCTATTACGTGCGTTCGCGCGAACGCACGGCCGAGGGGCAGGCGCTCAGCCTCGACAACCCGTTCAGCCTGAAATCCGCCCTGACCTTCGCCGCGGTCTTCTCCGCGACCCTGATGCTGACGCGGCTCGCGATCGAGTACCTCGGAAGCGCTTGGCTCCCGCTGGTCTCGGTGGTGAGCGGTCTCACCGACGCCGACGCGATCGCCTTCTCCCTCTCGAACGCGCAGCAGGCGGGTCTCATCAGCCTGGACTGGGCGGCCTTCAACCTGGTCCTCGGAGCGTTGTCCAACACGTTCATGAAGCTCTTCCTGGTATTCGGACTCGGCGATCGGGGCCTCTTCAAGAACCTGCTCGCGGCGTTCCTGGTGATCGGCGCCGCCGGCATGGCAACCATCTTCCTGTACTTCGACCTCTCCTCGGCGCCCTGAGCCGGGACGCGGCCGGATCGAAGCTTCAGCGCGCTGCCTCGGCCGATGCGCTCTTAGACGAGCTCGGACATCGGGAGGCGATCCCTCGATCGCGCCGTCGAACGCGGTGGCGTCAGGCAGCTTCGCCAGACACGGAGCGGGAGTGGCTCTTCAGCCAGGAGATCGAGCACCGGACGTGGCGCGGAGACGCAGCTCGTATGTCCTGTCCGCGGACGAGGTTCGAGACGGAGTGCAGGAGGCGTCGCTGCGGATGGCTCGAGGGCGTCGGGCTGGTTTCAGGCCAGCTGATCCACACCGGACGCTTCGGCTTCCGCCGGAGCGTTCACTTCCATCTCGCCTGCGCCCGTCATCTCGCGGTACATCGCGACGAACTTCTCGAAGGCCACGCCGTTGCCGGCCGGGGGTGTGAACTCCGGCATCCGATGCACCGCGTCGAGCGTCGACTGCGCGGAATCGAGGAAGTCGCCGAAGAGCTGGCGGAGGTCCGACGCCAGCGACGCGGGCGCGGAAAGCGTTTCAGAGCTTGCTTCGGCCGGGGCGCTCGGTTCGAGACCCGCTCCGACTGTCACGGTGCCCTCTGCATCGGCCTCGACGGTTTCCGCGATGTCCGAGGCCGCTTCGACCGGAGCCACGGCGACGTCCGAGGCGCCTTCACCCGGAGCGATGGCGACGTCCGAGACCGCTTCACCCGGAGCGATGGCGACGTCCGAGACCGCTTCACCCGGAGCGATGGCGACGTCCGAGACCGCTTCACCCGGAGCGACGGATTCGAGTTCGCCTGAGTCCGGGGTCGCGACCAGCAAGTCCACGATGGCCATCAGCTCATCGAAGGCCGCCTGGGCTCCGGCGAGCATCGCAGCCCCATCGATTTCGCCATTCCCGGACGCCGTCCCGATCTCGTCGAGGGCGGCGGCGAGAGCCGTCCGGGCGGCCTCGAGCGCCTGGGCCTGATCCCCGGTCGCGAATTCGTTCGCGCTGGCGAGCGCGTCGTCCGCGCCCGCGGTCAGATCGTCGATCGCCGAACCCAGCTCGACCGCGGCTCGCGCCGTCCGTCGAGCACTCAGCTCGTCGTGGAAGTTGATGCTGAGACGAACGGCGGCAACGCCTTTGAAATGGCCCGCCTCCAGCAATCGCACCACGCCGCGGGTCTTGTCTCCGCCCGTGCGCGCGACCTCGCTCCCGTCGCCGCGCTCCGTTCGCATCGCGTCGCTGCGCCGTCCGCGTCCGGCCCGTTCGACGAACACGTCGCCCGAGCGCGCCTTGCCGCTGCGCTCGGGCTTTGCGCGCTGGAGCTCGTGGGCCCGATCGGCCTGCTGCATCGGATGCGTCGGAGGGATGCGCACGGCTTGACTTCCTCGATTCCCGAGCGATCACCGCTCGGTCGTTGCACGGGCGCATCGACATACCGAGGGGCGAGCCTTGAGACAAACCGGCGACGCGTTCGCTTTCGAAGAGGAAGGGTCGAACCGTCGCGCCGGACCGTTTCGAACTGAAACGCGGAGAAGAGATTCCGAAGCGCAGACCCTCTCGACCCGAGCCGAGGGGACCGATCGGCTCCCGCGACGCACGACCCCGTCGCGGTCGGCGATCATGTGGACGCTCCCGACGCCGGCAGTCGCCGCAGCGAGGATCGGAGCGGGCCGATTGGCGATCTCGATCTCGGCGCCGCCGGGGAGCATCTGGATCTGTCGGAGGGCTGCCTCGATGCCGTCCCGTCCTTCGGACCGGCCGGCAACCGCTGCGCAGCGGCGCGGTGCGGACCGCTCTGGACGCGTTCCGGCCCTCGTCCGGAGCCCTTGACACGGATGCCCGCGGGGCCTTTCCTCCGCCCCCGTGACGCTGTCGATCGATCTCGAAGGAAGGGTCGCCATCGTCACCGGTGGCGGACGCGGCGTGGGGCGTGGCATCAGCGAAGCGCTGCTCGCGGCCGGAGCGGAGGTCGTGATCTGCGGCCGCAACGCGCCCGATGCGCTCCCCGCTGCGGGCGGACGCGAGGCCAGCTTCACCGCGGCCGACATCCGCGAGATCGAGCAGATCGAAGCGGTCGCGGCGTTTGCCGAGGAACGCTTCGGGCGCCTCGACGTTCTCGTGAACAACGCCGGCGGGGCGCCGGCCGCCGACGCCGCCACCGCCTCGCCGCGCTTCCACGAGTCGCTGCTGCGCCTCAACCTGATCGCGCCGCTGCACTTCGCGCAGCGCGCGAACCGGACGATGCAGGAGCAGGAGACCGGGGGCGTGATCCTGTTCATCTCGTCGGTCAGCGCGACGCGGCCCTCGCCGGGCACGTCGGTCTACGGCGCGGCGAAGGCCGGGCTCGAGTCGCTCACGCGCAGTCTCGCCGTCGAGTGGGCGCCGAAGGTGCGACTCATGTCGGTCGCCGCGGGCATGGTGGAGACCGAGCAGTCCGAGCTGCACTACGGCGATGCGGACGGGGTGGCCGCCGTCGGCGCCACCGTGCCGATCGGACGCATGGCCACGCCGCGCGACATCGGCGATGCCTGTGCCTTCCTCGCCTCGCCGCTGGCGAGCTATGCGAGCGGCAGCACGCTGCTGCTGCACGGCGGTGGCGAGCGCCCCGCATTCCTGGACGCCGCGAAGAACACCCGATCCTGAGGATGGGCCCGCCCTCTGCACTCGCGTGCATGGAGGGAAGAGGCGCCGCGCGCCGGGCGGGTTGCCGCACGGAGGTAGTCAGGTCGGCGCGACGGCCTTACCCCTGGCGCCGCGAAGCGCACTAATCTCCGGCTCCCGAATTCGACTGAGGAGAATCCCGTGTCCGAGACGACCCCCGACGCCAGCCACGCCGCCCATGCCCGCGACGCCGCCGACGTGAAGACCTGGCATCGCGAGGCCGACGTCGTGGTCGTCGGAGGCGGCGGCGCCGGCGTGTGCGCCGCACTCGAGGCGCGCGACGCCGGCGCGGAGGTGCTGGTCCTCGAACGCGCGTGGAAGCCGGGCGGCACGTCGGCGCAGGCCTCCGGTCAGCTCTACATGGGCGGCGGCACGCCGCTCCAGAAGGCCTGCGGCTTCGAGGACGACCCGGAGGAGATGTACAAGTATCTCGTCGCGTCGTGCGGACCGGGCGCCGACGAGGAGAAGATCCGCGTCTACTGCGAGCGCAGCGTCGAGCACTACCACTGGATCACCGGGCGCGGCGTGCCGTTCAAGCAGACGTTTCTGCCGGTCGAGGTCGGCACCGATCCGGACACCGACGACGGCCTCTCCTACACCGGCAGCGAGCTCGCCTACCCCTTCTGCGAGATCGCGAAGCCCGCGCCGCGCGGTCACACCGCGCAGCAGGAAGGCGAGAACGCGGGACTGATGATGATGGAGACGCTGCTCGCTCAGCTCGAGCCGGCGGGCGTCTCGGTGCAGTGCGACACGATCTGCGAGCCGCTGATCTCCGATCATGAGGGGCGCGTGGTGGGCGTCGTGGCGACGGTGAACGGCGAGGAGCAGTGCATCCGCGCGCGACGCGGCGTCGTCCTCACCGCCGGCGGCTACATCCACAACAAGGCGATGCTCGAGCGCTATGCGCCGGTGACGCGCAGGGTGCGCTTCCGGCTCGGCTGCGACGGCGACGACGGTCGCGGCATCCGCATGGGGATGGGCGTCGGCGGCGACGCGATCCGCATGGAGGCGGCGTGCATCGTCGTGCCGTTCTCGCGCAACCGGCAGTTCGTGAAGGGCGTGCTGGTGAACGCGGTGGGGCAGCGCTTCTGCGCCGAAGACCTCTATCAGTCGCTGCTCGGCGAGATCGGCATGTGGCGCGAGGACGGGAAGATCTACCTCGTGCTCGACGACGCCCTCTACGAACAGCCGCAGCTGCCGACCGAGATCCTCGCCGTCGGCGAGAGCTTCGCGGAGCTCGAAGCGGAGGCTGCGATCTTTCCGCAGGGCAGCCTCGTGCACACCCTCGAGACGTACAACCGCGACGCGGCGGCGGGCGCCGACACGCTCTTCCACAAGGACGCGCGCTGGCTCGATCCTCTCGCGAAGCCGCCCTACGTCGTGCTCGACCTGTCTCTCGAGAAGTACCCGTTCTGGTCCGCGTTCACCCTCGGCGGCCTGCACACGCGCCCGACCGGCGAGGTGCTCGACGCCGACGGCGAGGTCGTGCCGGGCCTCTACGCCGCGGGCCGCAACGCCTCGGGCATGCCCGCGCACGGCTACAACAGCGGCCTCTCGCTCGCGGACGCGACGTTCTCGGGCCGGCTCGCGGGCGTAGCCGCGGCGGCGCACACCGACTAGAGATCACGGGGCTCCGGTCGGGCGCCCGCGACGCTGGACTCGGCGCTCTACGCGTAGAGGTGCTCGCGCGTCGGCGGCATGTCGCTCGGGCCCTTGCGCTGCTTCGTGGCGACGGTCTGATAGAGGCGCGCCGAGCCGTCGTGGAAGGACATCGTGACGCCGGCGAGATAGATGGTCCACAGGCGGTAGCGTTCCCGGCCGACGATCTCGATCGCTCGCTCTTCCTGTGCCGAGAGGCGCTGGCACCAGAGCCTCGTCGTGCGCTCGTAGTGTCGACGCCAGCCCTCGACGTCGTGCACCTCGAAGCCGGCGGACTCGAGGCCGAGCACCGTGTTGCCGAGGTCGTCGAGCTCGCCGCCGGGGAAGATGTACTTCTGGAGGATCTTCTGTTCCGGCCGCATCCGCCCGCGCCGACGGAGTTTTCCGCGGCGGGTGATGGCGTGGTTCAGGAACATCCCGCGGTCGCGGAGCAGCGAGTGGACCTTTTTGTAATAGGCGGGGAGACCGGCGCGGCCGACCGCCTCGGCCATGCCGATGCTCGCGATCTTGTCGAACTCGGCGTCGAGCGCTTCGTAGCTCTTGAGCTCGATCGTGATGCGGTCGTCGAGGCCTTCATCGGCGATGCGCTTGCGCGCGTAGGCGGTCTGTTCTCCGGAGAGCGACACCCCGTGCCCGATCACGCCGTAGTTCTTGACGGCGTGTCGCAGGAGACCGCCCCAGCCGCAGCCGATGTCGAGGAAACGATCGCCGGGCTCGAGCCGGAGCTTCCGGCAGATCATGTCGAGCTTCGCCACCTGCGCCTCGGCGAGCGTCGTCTCCTCGGTGGGGAAGTAGGCGCAGGTGTAGACCATCTCCGGATCGAGGAAGAGCGCGTAGAAATCGTTGCCGATGTCGTAGTGGAAGCGCATGTAGTCGCGGTCGTCGCGCTTCCCGCGGTCGAGGCCCTTCTCGTCGCCCGCATATCCGTGGGCCATCTTCTCGCTGCCACCGCGAGACAACAGGAAGGGCAGGGCGGCGCGCACCAACTCGCGTTTGCGGAGCGAGCGATATCCGGAACGCGTGCTCTTCTCGCGCAGCAGCTCGAAGAAGTCGATCGCATCCCCGCCGACGATGTCGAAGCCGCCCGTCGCATACTGGCGAAGGACGTTCTCCGGCGTGGGGCGGCGCATCAGCGTTCCGATGACGCTCGGGCTCCGGAATCGCATCCGCAGTGTCGGATGCACCTCTGCGCTGAGCGGCACGACCGAGCCGTCCCACAGCTCGATCGACAGGCGCGTCCCGACGCGGGCGCCGATTTCTCGGGCGAGACGCTTCGCGGCTTCGATCATCCGCGCGTCGCGGGACTCGGGCATCGGCGCATGGTAGCGGGTGCGCCGTGTGGCGCGTGGTGTTGCGCGAAAGGTGTGCCGGATCCGGCCGGCTCTGCGACTAGCGGACGCGTGCGGGCGTCTGGCTACAGGATCGGCTTGTCGATGCCCTGACGGCGGATGTCCTGGATCGGGATCGGGCCGTAGGGATTGATGCCGTCGCTGGGCAGCTTGTGATAGTCGCAGTGCGACCCCGGAACGATCTCGCCGATCGTCTCGTCGCGGACACCGGCCAGCACGGTGGTGACGTGGCTGCGGTGGAGCGGATCGATCTCGGAGGGGTCGCTCACCTTCTCGGCGTCCCAGATCGCGCTCACGATCGCGTACCGATGCCCCGCCTTCATGTCGAGGGTGATGAAGCAGTAGGTGGTGAATTGCGGCGTCAGGCTCGAGGCCTCGATGGTCGCGCGGTCGCGACCGAAGTCGCGGTAGGTGCGGCGCACGCGGAAGAGCACGACGTGGGTGCCGGGCTCGAGGGCGAAGAGGGATTCACGGCGGTCGACGTCCTGGGCGTCGACCTGGAGGATGGTGGCGTGGCCGGGCGCCGCGAGGAGGGCGACTTCGTTCTCGGGGCGGACGGGGCCCTCGTAGAGTGGGATCGGGGTCTGGCAGCCGAGCAGGGTGGTGGCGACCGCCGTGATGAGGAGCGATCGGAGTGCCATGACGGGAAGGTAGCTCGCCGGGGCGCGGGCCACTTCGTTTCTCGTGGCGGGACGTGGGGCTCCGGGGAGGGAAGGACGTCCCCTACCTGGCCGGCGGGCGTTTCCTGCACCTCCACGCGCATGGCGCGCTGAACATCGGGGACGTCCCTCTCTCCCCGGAGCCGCGCTCGTTCGCGTCGGATCTCGTCGGATCGGATCGGATTTGCGTCGGCGGGTGCCCCGTCCCACCATGCGGCGGTGGATCCGATCATCGAAATCTCTTCTGGCAAGATCCGCGGCCGCCTCGGCCGCGACATCCTCTCGTTCCGCGGCATTCCCTACGCGCGGCCGCCCGTCGAGGAGCACGCCTTCGCGCCGCCCGAGCCGCCGGACGGCTGGCCGGGGATTCGCGAAGCCACCCGCTTCGGCAAGGGTGCCCCGCAGTTCGTGGTCCCGATTCCGATCCTCGGCCGGGTGATCGGCATTCCGGCCGATCGCCAATCGGCCGACTGCCTGACCCTCAACGTCTGGACGCCCGCGGCGGACGCGGCGCGACGCCCCGTGCTCGTCTGGATCCACGGCGGAGCTTTCGTCGTCGGTGCCGGATCGAGCCCGATCTACCACGGCGAGCGCATGGCGCGACGCGGCGACGTCGTCGTCGTCACGATCAACTACCGCCTCGGCGCGTTCGGCTTCCTCAACCATCCCGAGCTGCGCGAGCGCGGCGTCCCGGCGAACCTCGGGATCCGCGACCAGGTGCGCGCGCTCGAATGGGTGCGCGAGAACATCGCGGCGTTCGGCGGCGACCCGGAGAACGTGACGATCTTCGGCGAGTCGGCCGGGGGGATGAGCGTCGGCACCCTGCTCGGCACGCCGAAGGCAGAGGGACTCTTCCACCGCGCGATCCTCCAGAGCGGCGCGATGCACAACGTCAGCAGCGAGGATCAGGCGACGAAGGTGGCCGAAGTGTTCCTCGACGAGCTCGGCATCACGTCCGAGGACGTCGAAGCGCTGCGCTTCGGCCGTGTCGCCGACGTTCAGCGCGCACAGGGCGCGGCGGCGGTGCGGATGGGACTGCGCGAGGGGCTGCTGCCGTGGCAGCCGAGCGTCGACGGCGACTTCCTGCCGCGCACCTGTCTCGAAGCGCTCGCGACCGGCGAGGTGTCGAAGGTGCCGACGCTGGTCGGCAGCAACCGCGACGAGTGGCGTCTGTTCACGCTCTTCGACCGCGCCACGCGCGCGCTCGACGAGGACGGGCTGGTCGAGCGGCTGACGCGGCAGCTCGGCAGTGCCGACGAGGCGCGCGCCGCCGTCGAGGTCTACCGCGGCGCCGGACGCGGCCGCCGGTCGGTCGCGCGCATGTGGGAAGCGATCCAGACCGACCGCGTGTTCACCCATCCCGCGCAGCGCGCCGCCGACGGGCTGGCCGAGCTCGGCGTGCCGGTCTGGCGCTACCTCTACTCCTGGCGGCCGCCGCTCGTCGGGCGTCGGCTCGGCGCCGGGCACGGACTCGAGCTGCCGCTCGTCTTCGGGACGCTGCGCGACGGCTTCATGAGGAACTCGCTCGGCGCGTCCCGCGACGCGCGGCGGCTCTCGCGGCGCATGCAGGACGCGTGGATCACCTTCGCCCGCGACGGCGATCCGCACCATCCGCGCTTGCCGGAGTGGCCGGGCTACGAGGCGGGCGAGCGGGCGACGCTCGACTTCGACACGAAGTCGTCGGTGCTCGCGGCGCCCTTCGCGGCCGAGTCGGCGTTCTGGAAGCCGCGGCTCGGTTGAGCGCGGCTACGCCGAGGGCGATCGTGTCGAGCGGGAAGGGCGCGCGAGGCCTGGCGTCCGCGTTGACAGCGCGATCGCGGGTCAGGTAACAACGGACAGTGACGATTACCCGGCGCCGCCCGCCCGGGGCGCCCGGAGGTGCGGATGGATCTCGAATACGGCAAGGAATACGAGGGATTCCGCGCGGAAGTTCGATCGTTTCTCGAACAGCACAAGGCCGACCGTCCGACCGAGAGCCTCGTCGACACGTCGGTCGAGAAGCGCTCCGCCTGGCTCTCGCTCCTGATCGAGCACGGCTACTGGGCGCGCACGATCCCGAAGGAGTACGGCGGCCATGGCGCCGAGCCCGATCTCCTCGAGACCGTGATCATGGACGAGGAGTTCAACCGCGCCGGCGTCCACCGCGGCTTCAACGCGCAGGGTCCGTCCATGCTCGTGCCGACGGTGCTCGAGCACGGCACCGAGGAGCAGAAGCAGCGTCATGTCGGACCGACGCTGCGCGGCGAGATCATCTGGTGCCAGGGCTATTCCGAGCCTGGCTCGGGCAGCGACCTCGCGAGCCTCACGACGTCGGCGGTCGAGGACGGCGACGACTTCGTCATCAACGGGCAGAAGATCTGGACGAGCACCGCGGACAAGGCGCAGATGTGTTTCCTGCTCGTGCGCACCGAGCCGGACGCCAAGAAGCACGCCGGCATCTCCTACATCCTGGTGCCGATGGACACGCCCGGCATCGAGGTGCAGCCGCTCGAGACGATGTCGGGTTCGATCGGCGAGAACTCGTTCAACCAGGTGTTCTTCCGCGACGTGCGCGTTCCGCAGGCGAACGTGGTCGGCAAGCGCGGCGAAGGTTGGAAGATCGCGAACACGACGCTCAAGCACGAGCGCGCCAGCCTCAGCTCGAACGCCGAGGGCACGCTGCTCCGCCTGATCCGGTTGATGAAGAAGGAGACGTCGAACGGCGTGGCCGCGATCGAGAGCCCGATCTATCGCGATCGCCTGATGCGGCTCCAGGCGCGCGCGCTCGCGATGAAGTTCCACAGCATGCGCCTGCTCACGTGCAGTCTGAAGGACGAGTCGCCCGGCGTCGCGGGCCTGATCGTGAAGCTCCAGAACTGCCAGCTCAGCTTCGACATCGCGGCGCTCGCGATCGACGTGATGGGCGAGCTCGGCAGCCTCTACGACCACGCGAAGTACGAGCGCGAGAAGGGCTTCTGGCACGCGCTGTCGTTCTTCTCGCTCGGCCTGATCATCGGCGGTGGCACCGCCCAGATCCAGAAGAACATCATCTCCGAACGCGGCCTGGGGATGCCTCGCGAACCCAAGCCGGCGAAGAGTTGACTCCACGAACCGGCACCTCTGCAAGCGCCGCAAGGCGCGCGCAGTGAGCCGTAGGCGAACGAAGGCCCATTGGGCTGGTAGGCGAACGAAGGATCATCGAGATGGATTTCGGGCTGTCCGACGACCAGAAGCTTCTCGAGGAAAGCCTGCGCGGCTTCCTCGCCGAGCAGGTGCCGATCACCCGCGTGCGCGAGCTGCGCGAAGCCAGCTGCCCGAACGACCGCGGCATCTGGCGGTCGCTCGCCGAGCTGGGCGTCACCGGCATCCTCGTGCCCGAGTCGCAGGGCGGCAGCGCGCTCGCGCTGCTCGACGCCGCGCTCGTCTCGCAGTCGCTCGGCTTCGCCGTCACGCCGTCGGCCTATCTCTCTTCGGCCGTGATGGCGCCCACAGCGCTCCAGACGGTGTCGGCGCCCGAGCGCGACGCCTGGCTCGGCGGCATCGCCAGCGGCGACCTCGTGATGGGCGTCGCCGCGACCGAGTTCTTCTCGATCCGCGAGGAAGCGGGCGTGCGCCTCGAAGGGGCAGTGCTGTCGGGGAAGTCGATGATGGCGCTCGATGCCTTCGGCGCCGATCTCCTTCTCGTCGTCGTCGGGGGCGACCGGCTCGCGGTCGTTCGTGGCGACGCGGCGGGCCTCGCCACGACGCGTCTCGCCACGATCGACGCGACGCGCTGCACGTCGGAAGTCGTCTTCGACGGCGTCGCCCCCGAAGCGGTCTACGAGAACGCGGGCGCCGCGATCGCGCGCATGCTCGATGCGGGGCGCATCGCGCTCGCCGCCGATGCGCTCGGCGCGTGCGAGTCGATGATCGCCCAGGCCGTCGCCTACTCCCACGAGCGCGTCCAGTTCGGCCGACCGATCGGTTCGTTCCAGGCCGTGAAGCACATGTGCGCCGAGATGATCGCCGATCTCGAGCCGGCGCGGTCACTGCTCTGGTATGCCGCGCACGCCTTCGATGCGCTGCCCGACGAGGCGCCGCTGCTCGCCTGCCACGTGCTGGCGCACGTCTCCGAGATCGGGCGCGAGATCGCGAGCACCGCCACCCAGGTGCACGGCGGCATCGGCTGGACCGACGAGCAGAACCTGCACTTCTGGTTCAAGCGGATCGGCGTCGCCCGACACCTGCTCGGCGGGCCCGAGATGCTGCGCGAGCGCGCGGCGTCGCTCCAGGCTCTCGCCGCTTGATCACACGAAGCTCCGGGCGGCGCGCCGCACGTCTGGAGCGGGGAGGGCTCGATGCGGACCCAGCTCGCGAAGGACCTCGGCCTCGAGTTCCCGATCTTCGCCTTCACTCACTGTCGCGACGTCGCGGCAGCGGTTTCGAAGGCCGGCGGGCTCGGCGTGCTCGGCGTCGCCGGACACTCGCTCGAGCACCTGCGGATGGAGCTCGAGTGGATCGAGAACGAGGTCGGCGACAAGCCCTACGGTGTCGACCTGCTCCTCCCCACGAAGTTCGTCGAGGGCGCGGGCGAGGCGCTCGACGCGAAGATCCCGGCCGAGCACCGACGGTTCGTCGACGAGCTGCTCGCGAAGTACGACGTTCCGCCGATGCCCGAGGGCGCGCGCGCGCCGCGCGAGTTCGCCGTCGGCTACGAGAACCAGCGCGAGCTGATCGAGTTCCTCTTCGGCCACCGCATCTCGCTGATCGCGAGCGCGCTGGGGCCGCCGCCCGCCTGGATGATCGAACAGGGGCGCGAGCGCGGCGTGAAGGTCGCGGCGCTGGCCGGCACCGTCGACCACGCGCGACGCCACGCCGAAGCCGGCGCCGACATCATCGTCGCCCAGGGCTACGAGGCCGGCGGCCACACCGGCGAGATCTCGACCATGGTGCTGGTGCCCGAGGTGGTCGACGCGGTCGCTCCGCTGCCCGTGCTCGCGGCCGGCGGCATCGCCAACGGGCGTCAGGTGACGGCTTCGCTCGCGCTCGGCGCGCAGGGCGTCTGGACGGGATCGCTGTGGCTCACCACCGAGGAGGCGGAGACGCATCCCGTGGTGAAGGAGAAGTTCCTGCGCGCCACGTCGCGCGACACCCTGCGCAGCCGCTCGAAGACGGGGAAGCCCGCACGCATGCTGAAGAGCGCGTGGACCGAGGAATGGGCCGACCCGAGAAACCCCGACCCGCTGCCGATGCCGCTCCAGCCGCGCCTCGTGCGCGAGGCCGAGACGCGCATCGCGCGCACCGCGCACAAGGCGCCGGGCTCGGAGCAGCTGATCAACTATTTCGTCGGCCAGGTGGTCGGCAGCCTCAACGAAGTGAGTTCGGTGCGCAGCGTCGTCGAGTCGCTCGTGCAGGAATACGCCGACACGATGGAACGACTCGACGATTGGGCCGGCGGCGAGTAGCCGCGCGCCAGAGGAGGAGAACCCTTGGAAAAGCACTACGCGACACTCTGGGAATCGATTGCCGACGTCGTCGGCGACCGCGAAGCCGTCGTCTGCGGCGACCGTCGCTTGACGTGGAGCCAGTACGAGCAGCGCGCGGCGCGCCTGTCTGCCGCGTTCGCCGACGCCGGCCTGAAACCCGGCTCGAAGGTCGGGCTCTACCTCTACAACGGTCCCGAGTATCTCGAGAGCCAGTTCGCGGCGTTCAAGGGGCGGCAAACCCCGGTGAACATCAACTACCGCTATCTCGACGACGAGCTGCTCTATCTGCTCGAGAACTCGGATGCCGAGGCGATCGTCTACCACACGAGCCTCGGCGACCGCGTCGCGCGGGTGAAGGACCGCGCGAAGAACGTGAA
Source organism: Deltaproteobacteria bacterium (assembly GCA_024638705.1). Lineage (GTDB taxonomy): Bacteria > Myxococcota_A > UBA9160 > UBA9160 > SMWR01 > JAHEJV01. The sequence goes on from JAHEJV010000058.1 coordinate 16,275, forward strand.
GCTCTTCGTCGAAGTCGACGACGGCGGCGAGTCGCTGCCCGGCTCGGTCGGCTACGAGAAGCTGATCGAGGGCTTCGATCCGGCGCCGCGCATCTCCCGCTCGGAAGACGACGTCTACATGCTCTACACCGGCGGCACGACGGGCATGCCGAAGGGCGTGATGTACGACATGGGCGGCATGCTCCAGGCGTTCATCGGGATCGGCTTCCCGCTGATGGGCCTCGGCCTGCCCCAGCCCGAGGAGATCCCGGAGCTCGTGAAGCAGAAGTGGGAGGCCGGCGATCCGCTGCGCGCCGTCCCCGCGTGTCCGCTGATGCACGGCACCGGCGTGTGGCTCGGCGCGATGATGCCGCACATGGGCGGCGCCTCGGTGTCGCTGCTCGAAGCGCGCTCCTTCGATGCGCACGAGCTCTGGCAGGCCACCCAGCGCGAGAAGCTCAACCAGCTCGTGATCGTCGGCGACGCCTTCGCGAAGCCGATGCTGCGCGCGCTCGAAGAGGCGAAGGAGAAAGGCTCTCCCTACGACGTCTCGAGCGTGAAGTTCATCGTGTCGTCGGGCGTGATGTGGACGACCGAGGTGAAGCAGCAGCTCCTCGAGTGGCACGACTGGGTGCTGATCGACGCGATGGGCAGCTCCGAGGGCAGCATGGGCACGTCGATCACGTCGCGCGGAAACGTCGGCAAGACGGCGCGCTTCGCGATGAGTCCGACGACGAAGGTGTTCACCGAGGACGGCCGCGAGGTGAAGCCCGGCTCGGGGGAGACGGGCATGGTGGCCGCCGGTGGTCTCGTGCCGCTCGGCTACTACAAGGACGAGAAGAAGTCGGCCGCCACGTTCAAGACGATCGGCGGTGTGCGGTACTCGTTCCCCGGCGATTGGGCCTCGGTCGAGGCGGACGGCACGCTCAACCTGCTCGGCCGCGGCAGCAATTGCATCAACACCGCGGGCGAGAAGGTCTACCCCGAAGAGGTCGAAGAGGCGGTGAAGCAGCACCCGGACGTGCTCGACTGCCTCGTCGTCGGCGTCGAGGACGAGAAGTTCGGCCAGCGCGTGACCGCGGTGGCGTCGCCGCGCCCGGGCTGTTCCGTCGAGCCCGAAGCGCTGCGCGAGTTCACGAAGACGAAGCTCGCGGGCTACAAGGTGCCGAAGCAGGTGTTCGTCGTCCCGGAAGTGAAGCGCGCGCCCAACGGCAAGGCCGACTATCCGTGGGCGCGCGAAGTCGTGGCGGAGCAGGGCGCCTAGCGACCCGGTCCGCCGGTTCGATTCTCCGGTACACAGGGAGACGGGATGAAGAAGGTCCTTCTCGGGATCGGGCTGCTGCTCTTGGTGTGCGCGCTCTATCTGGCCGGCGCGGCGGCCGGCCTCTACGGGAACGAGCGCGGTGCGGGCACGCCGACGGCAGCGGTTGTCCCGGAGGACGTCCTCGCGTCGCGCAGCGTTGCGCAGGCGGCGACGGCCGCGGCCCGCGGCGTCGCGGACGCGAAGCAGATCCTGTTCGGCGATCTCCACGTCCACACCACGTTCTCGACCGACGCCTTCATGTTCAGTCTCCCGATCAGCTCGGGCGAGGGCGCGCATCCGCTGGGCGAGGCGTGCGACTTCGCGCGCTTCTGCTCCGGCCTCGACTTCTGGTCGATCAACGACCACGCCGAAGCCTCGACGCCGCGG
>JAHEJV010000353.1 GCA_024638705.1 Deltaproteobacteria bacterium
CATGTGCCGCGCCTCCTGCATGCCGAACATCCGCATCGCGTGGGTCGCCGCGCCCATCGCGCCGCGGTCGATCTCGGGCAGGCCGAAGGTCGCGTTGCTGGCGGCGATCACGAAGTCGGAGGCGCCGGCGATGCCGATCCCGCCGCCGAGACAGAAACCGTGCACCGCCGAGATCACCGGAACGGGGCAGTCGACGATGTTGCCGAAGGTGTCGTAGCAGCCGCGGTTCACCTCGACGATCAGCGAGCCATCCTCGGCCAGCTCCTTCACGTCGACGCCGCACTGGAAGCCGCGCCCATCGGCGCGGATCACGAGGACGCGCGTCTCGGGCTCGCGGCCGAGGCGCTCGATCTCGCGGGCGAAGTCGCCCCACGCCTTCACGCCCAGGGCGTTCACGGGCGGGTTGTCGATCACCAGTTCGGCGATCCCGCCTTCGATCGTGCTGCGAAACGCCATGGGGAATTCTCCGCTGTTGGACTTCGTTCGCCTGTGGCGAGCCGGTTCTACTTCGCTCGCCTTCGGCTCGCTCCGCGCGGCCTGCGGCCGCTTGCTGGTTCGACTTCGTTCGCCTTCGGCTCACTGCGCGCGGCCTGCGGCCGCTTGCTAGGCCCTCACTTCTCCGTTGCCGACGCCTTCGGGATCGATCACTTCGCGCAGCAGACGCAGCTCGTCGTCCGTGGGCAGACGCGTCTCGGGGACGTCGTCCGGCACGGACAGCTGGAAACCGGTGTTCGCCACGACGTCGTCGACGGATACACCGGGATGCACTGAGCGGATGCGCATCGTGTTCTCCGGCGTCTCGAAGTCGAAGACGCCGAGGCTCGACACGACGCGGCGGATCTCGTGGAAGCGCGACGCCACCGGTCCGAGCGCCTTCGCGCGGTCGTAGCCGATGCCCGTCACGACATCGACCTTCTCGACGAACACGCGATCGGAGTGACCGGGCACCCAGTAGCTGGTGGCGTGGTTGATCGTGTTGCCCGGCGCGCCGCGCATGCCGAGCAGCTGTGCCTTCGGCTTCGCGTAGTCACCGATGCAGGCGATGTTCTGGTTGCCGAAGCGGTCGATCTGGGTCGCGCCCATCATCACGTGGCGCCGACCCGACCACAGGTTGTCGAATACCTTGCGGTAGGGAAGCCAGCCCTCGACGACCGGCTCGGGCTTGTCGGCACCGCTCACGGGCAGCACGTTGGCGAGCAGCGGCGCGACGCCGTCGGTCATCAGCAGGCCGGGCTCGAAGGTGAGCCTCGCGAGGCGCGCACCGATCTGCGGCAGCAGACCGATCGGCGAGATCAGGATCTCGCCGTCGCCGCGGAAGGTCTCGGCGATCGCGACGGCGCAGACTTCGGCTCGCGTGACGTCACTCATCGCGCCGCCACCGCCTTCTGATACTCATCTTCACTGTCGAGCGCGAGGTACTTCGCGTAGAACGCCTCCCACGCCGCCGGGTCCTTCGCCGTCGCGGCGTACTCCTTCTGGAACGGCTCGTCGCGACCGTAGTCGGGCGGACACTCGGTGAAGTGCGCGCCGCCGGGCGTCTCGATCACGCCGTCGACCATCGTGCGGTTGAGCAGCAGCGTGTGCAGCGTGCCTTCCTTCAGGAAGTCGTCGGTGCGCACGATCCTCTCGCAGGTGAGGAAGCGCTGCTTCGCGGCCTGGCAGAAGAGATCGTCGAAGTAGGGGTCGGGTCCGAGGAACTGGCCGTTGCCCGCGGCGTCGGCGCGGTTCATGTGGACGAACGCGACGTCGAGCTCGAGCGCGGGCATTGCGACCAGCTCCTCGCCGTCGTCGTAGGGCGAGCGCACCGTCTTCAGCTCGGGGTTGAGGGTCAGCGCGTCCGAGCCGAGGCCGGCGCGCGTCGGCAGGAAGGGGAGCCGAGTTGCGGCGGCGTAGAGCCCCCACTGGAACATCCCCTCGTCGAGCTCGAAGGTCTCGATTGCCCCGGCCTGACGCGCGGCGCGGAAGTGCGGCTCGAGCGGGATCGAGTCGAGGGACACGAAGCCGAAGCAGGCCTTCCTCACCCGGCCAGCGGCGCAGAGCACGCCGATGTCCGGGCCGCCGTAGGAGACGATGGTGAGATCCTTGAGGTCGGTGCGCAGGATCTCGCGCACCAGCGACATGGGCTTGCGGCGCGAGCCCCAGCCGCCGATGCCGATCGTCATGCCGTCGCGCAGTTCGCCGACGGCCTCTGCCAGGGAGGTGCGCTTGTCCATGGGCGGGGGATAATATCGAGACGTATCGTCTTGTAAACCAAGCCCACCCATGATCCACGCCGACCGCGCCCGCACCGATCCCGCCGGACTCGCCCTCGACGACGGCACGCGCCAGCGCACCTGGTCCGAGCTCGACGACCGGGTGAACCGGCTCGTGAACTGGATCCACGCGCTCGGCGCGAAACCCGGCGACCACGTCGCCACGCTGATGGGCAACCGCGTCGAGTGCGTCGAGCTGATGCTCGCCGGCATCGAGGCGGGCGTCTGGCTCACCCCGATCAACTGGCACCTGACGCGGGACGAAGTGGCGTACGTCGTCGCGGACTCGGGCGCGCGCGTCGTCTTCACCGACCCCGACTACGAAGCGCTGGCAAAGGAGGTCCTCGACGGCCCGGTCGTGGTCGCGGGCGATGCGTACGAGGCCGGGCTGCGCGACGCGCCCGACGCGCCGCAATCGCCCGACGCTCCCGCCGGCGGCCCGATGATCTACACGAGCGGGACGACGGGACGTCCGAAGGGCGTGAAGCGGCACCGTCCGCCGACGCTCGCCGGCGCGCGCGAGGGTCAGATCGCCTACGCGCAGCGCACCGGTCTCGCTGGACCGGGGCCGCACCTGATCACCGGTCCTTGCTATCACGCCGCGCCCGGGATGTTCGCGATCTACGCGCAGACGACCGGCGCGCCGATTCTGATCCTGCCGCGTTGGAACGAGCGCGAAGCGCTCGCCGTCATCCAGGAGCGCGAGGTCGGCCAGACTCATCTCGTGCCGACGATGTTCGTCCGCCTGCTGCGCCTGCCCGAGGAGGAGCGCGCGTCGTTCGCAGCACCCGCGCTGCATCTCGTGCTGCACGGCGCGGCCCCGGTCTCGCGGGCGGTGAAGGAGCGGATGATCGAGTGGTGGGGACCGGTGCTCGTCGAGTACTGGGGCGCGACCGAGAGCGGCGTCGTGACGCTCGCGGATTCGGAGGAATGGAAGACCCATCCCGAGACCGTCGGGAAGGTGCTGCCCGCCTTCGAGGTCTTCACGGTCGACGAAGAAGGCGAGCGTCTCCCGCCCGGCGAGACCGGCCTGCTCTACGCGCGTCACCGCACGACACCGCACTTCTTCGCCTATCACGAGGCGCCGGAGAAGACCGCCGAGAGCTTCCTCGACGACCACACCTTCACGATCGGCGACATCGGCCGGGTCGAGCGCGACGACGACGGCAGCGACTGGGTGTACCTCGCCGACCGTCAGTCCCACATGATCATTTCGGGCGGAGTGAACATCTATCCGGCGGAGGTCGAGGCGGTGCTCCAGGAGCATCCCGCCGTCGCCGACGTGGCGGTCTTCGGTGTTCCCGACGACGAATGGGGCGAGAGCGTGAAGGCCGCGATACAGCTCGACCCGGACCACGCGGCCAGCGACGCCCTCGCCGACGAAATCCTCGCGTGGTCGCGACAGCACCTGGCCGGCTACAAGGCACCCCGCTCGATCGATTTCGAAGCCGCCCTGCCCCGCCACGCGTCGGGGAAGCTCTACCTGCGCAAGCTGCGCGATCCCTATTGGGAGGGACGCGGCCGCCGGATCTAGCCGTCTGGGCTTCGCTCGCCTGCGGCTCGCTGCGCGTCGGCCTTCGGCCTCCTTGCGTCCGCGTGCTACAAAAACCGCCATGCCGAAAGCGAAGATTCCCGCCATCGAAGGCTGGTTCACCATGGACGACGCGCCGCACTTGATCGGCCTGCGCGACCCGGAGACCGGCGCCACCTTCTTCCCCAAGGACGTCGCGATCTCCGCTGTCCCCGGCCACGCCGGCGCTGCACTCGAAGAAGTGCCGCTGTCGCGCACCGGGAAGCTGTGGTCGTTCACGACCAACCACTACAAGCCGCCGCAGCCCTACGTGTCGCCCGAGCCCTTCGAGCCCTACACCGTCGCCGCCGTCGAGCTCGACGAAGAGCGCATGGTGGTGCTCGGCCAGCTCGCGCCGGGCGTCGACCCGGCCGACCTCGAGCTCGGCATGGAGATGGAGCTGGTGCTCGACACGCTCTTCGTAGACGAAGAGGCGGAGCACATCGTCTGGAAGTGGAAGCCCGTGAAGGGAGACGCCTGATGGCCAAGAACGAAGTCGCGATCCTCGGTGTCGGCATGCATCCCTGGGGCAAGTGGGGCCGGAACTTCGTCGAGTACGGCGTGCACGCGGCGAAAGCCGCGCTGGACGACGCCGGCATCGACTACCGCCGCGTCGAGTTCCTCGCCGCCGGCGAGACCGTGCGCAACGGCTATCCGGGCTATGTCGCCGCCTCGAGCTTCGCTCAGGCGCTCGGCTACACCGGCATTCCGATCGCGAGCAACTACGCCGCCTGCGCTTCCGGCGTCCAGGCGATCGAGGCCGCGCGCACGCGCATCCTCGCCGGCATGTGCGACGTCGCGCTGGTCGTCGGCGCCGACACCACGCCGAAGGGATTCCTCGCCCCCAACAAGGGCGAGCGCGTGCTCGACCCCGACTGGCTGCGCTTCCGCCTGCTCGGCGCCACCAACCCGATCTACTTCGGCCTCTACGCGCGGCGCCGCATGGAGCTCTACGGAGCCACCGAGGAGGACTTCGCCAAGGTCAA
>JAHEJV010000354.1 GCA_024638705.1 Deltaproteobacteria bacterium
GACGCCGCCGCCGGGAAACGCCATGTGACCCGACCACGGGTCGCCGGGGTGGCGGGCGCGCTCGATGAAGAGCGCCTCGGCGCCGCGCTCGCCCTCGGCCAGCACCATCGCGACGGCGGCATGCCGCACCCTCTCGACGGGGTGGAGCTCGGGCTCGTGTTCGGCGAGCGCGCGACGGACGTGGGAGACGGAAATCACGGCGGGGAGCATAGCCACATGAGCCGCTGCTACCGTCGGCCCGATGGATCGGGTCGCTCCCATGGAGCCCGCGTCGCGCCGGCTCCTCGACCTCGCACGTCGCGACAAGGCCGCCGCCGAGGATGCGCTCGCGAAGCTTCCGGTGGAAGCCCAGGTTGCGACCGTCTGCGAGACGCCGCTCGAAGAGCGCGGTCGCATCCTCGCCCTGCTCCCCGACGCCGGCGCCGTCGTGCCCTACCTCCCGCCCGCCGAGCTCACCTTCACGGTGAAGGCGATCGGCCTGGCCGACGCCGCGTGGCTGCTCGAGTACGCCACGCCCGAGCAGACCGTCGCCGCGCTCGATCTCGACGCCTGGACCGGCACCGAGCTCGATCGCGCCACCGCGAACGAGTGGCTCCAGGCCTTCGCGCGCACGTCCCAGGACGCCCAGCTGCGCGCGCTCGAGTCGCTGGACGACGAGTTGATCATGCTGACGCTGCGCGACCGCATCGGCGTCGAGCAGCAACCCGACGAGAAGGAAGACTGGTCGCCGCCGGATTCCTCGCAGACGCTCGAGGGAAAGTTCTACTACTGGGCCCTGCACGACAAAGACGACCTCGACGACATCACCACCCTGCTCAAGACCCTCTTCGAGCGATCCTACTGGCACTACTTCCGGCTGATGCTCGCGGTGCGCTGGGAGCTGACCTCCGATTCCGAAGAGTGGGCACTGCGCTGGCGCACCGGACGCCTCGAAGACCTCGGCTTCCCCACCTGGGACGACGCGATGCAGATCTATCGCTTCCTCGGCCCCGAACAACGCACGGCGCTGCCGCCGGAGGTGCGCCCGATCGAGATCGGCGCGTGGCAGCTGCCGGTGTGGATCCCGCAGCTGCCGGAAGTCGGCGGACCGGGCGATCGCGTCTTCCACGCGATCGGGGCGCTGCCCGACGACGCGCGCCGCGCGAGCTTCTACGCCTTCATCGCCCTCGCCAACCGCGTCGCCGTCGCCGACCGCATGCCGCTCGGCGACGCCGAGGCGACGCCGAAGGCGATCGCGAAGGCGGCGCGCATCACGAGCGCGGGGCTCGCGCACGTCGCGAGCGAGAACGGGCTCTCCGATACCGAAGTGCTCGAGCGCGCGAGCCTCGAACATCTCTTCCGCGTCGGCGCGAACCTCGACCCGGAGAACGCGCGGCCTTGAGCCTGCGCTCGTGGGCAGCGCGCCGCAGCGCCGGACTTCCGCCCGCGCGCACCGGCGTCGTCGCGTCGCGGGTGTGGATGGACACCGACGACGGCGCGCGCCTGGCGACACGGCTGGTGCGCCCGGCGGATCCGTCGCTCCGACACGGAACGGTGTTGATCCGCAGCGAACGCCCGCTCGGCCACGGAAACCCACTCGAGCACATCGCGACGTGGCTCGCCGAAGACGGGCGCAACGTCGTGCTCCAGAACTGCCGCGGGCGCGGCGCCTCCGAGGGGGAGTTCGAGCCCTTCGTCGACGAGGTCGCGGACGGCGCGGCCGTCCTCGCCTGGCTGGCGAAGCAGCCCGAGCTCGAAGGACCGGTGGTGCTCGTCGGGCTCGGGTACGCGGCGTACACCGCATGGGCGACGGCAGCGCATCCGGACGACCTCGCGGGCCTGGCGGTAGGCTTCGGCGCGCGCGATCCCTACGCGTGGCTGCACGGCGGCGGCATCCTGCGGCTCGAAACGGCACTGGCCCTCGCCGCCCGCCTCGAGGGTCGCGACGGCATCGAGCCGGACTCCCTCGATCTCGGGCGCGCCGCGCGGCACCGGCCGTTGCGCGAGTGCGATCGCGTGGCCGTGCGCACCCTCCCCGCCTATCGCACCTGGCTCGATCACCCGGAACGCGACGCGTGGTGGGAGGCGCGCACGCCCGCACTCGTGCCCGCAGCGAAGACGCTGCACTTCAGCGGGTGGGGCGACCCCGCACTCCCCGCCATCCTCGCGGATCACGACACGCTGGTGTCGCACGCCGCCTCGTCGGCGCTCTCGATCGGACCGTGGGGCGCGATCCCGCAGCGACGGCGCGACGAGTGGCCGTCGCTGCGTCCGATGCGCGCGATCGCGCCCACCCTGCTCCGGTTCGTGGCCGACGCGGTCGGCGAGTCGGTGCCGCCGGTGAAGACGCGGGTCTTCGTGCTCGGCGAAGGCTGGCAGGATGCGCGCCCGTGGCCGCCCCCGCGCGCGACGGAGCGGACGCTCTTCCTGCACAGCGACGGAAACGCCAACACGTCGTCCGGGGACGGCGTGCTCGCGCCCGATGCGCCCGGGGACGAGCCCGAGGACGCGTTCGTCCAGGACCCCGCAGACCCGGCGCCCTCGGCGACCCGCGCGGGCGCCGACCCGGGCGCGCGCGGCGACGTGCTCTGCTTCACGGCGCCGACGCTCGAGCACCCGCTCGAGCTCGCCGGCCGGGTCACGGCGAACGCGTTCGTCGCGGCCACGACGCCCTTCGATCTCTTCGCGCGCCTCGTGGCGGTGGGCGCCGACGGCGCAAAGCGGATGCTCTGCGAGAGCGGCGTGCGGCGGACGGAGGCGGCGACTGACGCGGTCGAAATCGACCTCGGCGCCGTCGCGGCGCGGTTGCGCTCCGGCGATCGGCTCCGTCTCGAAGTGGCGGGCGCCGCGGCGCCGCGCTTCGCCCCGTCCGAGCGGCACACGAGCCCGGCGCGCATCGCGCTGCACCACGACGCGGAAAGGCCTTCGGCGCTGCACTTCCATGCGGTCGGCTTCTGAGCCCCTGCACGAGGCGGCGCACGAACGAAAACGGGCCCGTCGGCAACACCGACGGGCCCGTCTCGTCCCGGTGCGACCGGGAAGACGAACGACCGGAAGACCTAGAGGTCGACGGCCTTCAGCGTCTTGCGCTTGTTGCCGAGCGCGCGCTGCTCGGCGTCCGCGATCAGGCCGCGAACGGCCTTGTCGAGAGCGCCGTAGAACTCGCCACCGACGTTGCACTTCTTGACGGCGTTCTTCGTGCGAGCCTTCGAAATGATGAGCTCAGCGGGTGCCTTCGCGCGCGTCTTCTTCCTTGCTGCCATTGTTACCAATCCTCTCTTTGCTCTCGACTCGTCGGTCTCGAGCGTTCGGACCTCGTGAACCCGGAGCGGTGCGCCCAAGAGCCCGATCGAAATCCCGATTCCCCCAAAACTGCTGACGCCCCGACTTCGGGGAGCCGCGTCGCTCGTGGCGACATCTCTGGGCGCGGAGCATAGACGGATCCTCCGTCGGTGACAATCTTCAAACACCCGATTTCGGCCTCCACAGGCCATTTCGAGGCGGTCGGATCGGAATCTCCGAATCGGTCGCTACGTCGACTCCGCTCGTCGCGGCAGCGGCTAAGATCCGCGCGCACGATGGAGACCCTGCGTTTCACCCGACCCGAACTCGGCGGCGTCACCCTGCACGCCCAGATCCGCGGCGACGATCGCTCGCCCTGCCTCGTGATGCTCCACGGCGGCGGCGCGAATCTGCATTGGTGGGACGAAATCGCCCCGTCACTCGCCGAGCGTTTCCGCGTGATCTGCCTCGACTTTCGCGGACATGGCGACAGCGACTTCCCCGAAGAGCTGATCGTCGGCGCTTTCCACCGCGACCTCGAAGCGCTCATCACCGAGGTCGCACCCGAGGGATTCGCGCTCGTCGGACACTCGATGGGCGGACACATCGCCCTCGATCATGCGGCGCGCGATCCGCGCGTGTGGGGGCTCGTGGCGATCGAGGTGTCGTTCGGATCCGCGAAGCGCGAACGCCGCCGCACGCGGCTCGCGCTCACCTTGCGACGCCAGTACGCGACGCGCGAAGAGGCGATCGATCGCTACCGGCTGATGCCTTCGACGCCGAACGCGCCCGAGAGCCTGCGCCGGCGCCTGGCCGACCGTTCGATCCGCGAAGAGCCCGACGGGCGCTTCGCCTTCAAGTTCGACCCGCGCTGGTTCGGTCTCGATCCCGCCCCCCACGCCGACCTCGCCGACGTGCGCTGCCCGACGCTGCTGATCCGCGGCGCCGACAGCACCCTGCTCACGGCCGACGGCGCCGCCTCGGTCGTGGAGAAACTCCCCGCCGGGCGCCTGCTCGAGATCTCCGGCGCGGGCCACAACGTGCACCTCGAACGCCCCACCGAGGTGATCGTCGCCATCACCGAGCACCTCGCGGCGCATCTTCCGCCGCAAGCCGGCGAAGCCGGCGCGCAGTGAGGCGAAGCCGGACGTAGTCGAAGGGGAATAACGAGCGAAGCGATTTCCAGCAACCCATACACTGGACATTGCCCCCGAAACGGAACGCCGCCCCCGAACCCCACGGAGCCACCCATGACCGACCTCCTCTTCCGCCCCCTGACCGAGCAGATCGAGGCCCTCGCCCAGGGGAAGGTGTCGCCCGTCGAGTTGCTGGAGCTGACGCTCGCCCGCATCGAGGCGACGCAGCCCACGCTCAACGCGTTCAGCCTGGTTCGCGATCGCGACCCGCTGATCGCGGAAGCGCGCGCCGCCGAGGAGCGGATCGCCGCGGGCAACGCGCGTCCGCTCGAAGGCATTCCGCTCGGCGTGAAGGATCTCGAGGACGTGGAGGGGCTGGTCACGTCGCACGG
>JAHEJV010000355.1 GCA_024638705.1 Deltaproteobacteria bacterium
CCCCATCGACGCGGTGTTCACCACGTGCCCCTCGTCGCCCGAAGCGAGCATCGCCGGCACGAAGCTGCGGATGCCGTGCACGACGCCCATCACCATCACGTCGAGGTGCCAGCGCCACTCGTCGAGGCTGGCCTCCCAGATGCGCGACCCGCTGCTCGCGACACCCGCGTTGTTGCACAGCACGTGGACCGCGCCGAAGGCCTCGAGGGTGTGGTCGGCGAGGCGTTGCACATCGTCGGCGCGGGCGACGTCGGCAGGGACGCCGATCACCTCGCCCGACGAGGAGAGCGCCTTCACCGTGGCTTCGAGTGCGTCGGCGCGGACGTCCGACGCCACGACCTTCATCCCGGCCGCCGCGAACGCCTCGGCCATGCCGCGCCCGATGCCGCTCGCCGCGCCGGTAACGACCGCTATCCGGCCTTTGATCTGCTTCATCGCGACAGCCCCTCGCATGCGCGGGAATCCGACGCGCAAAGATACGCGCACGCGGGCCCCAGGTCTACGTGTCGCCTCCAGGGCACCAGGGAATCCCGTAACATGCGCACCGCAACGGAGGGTGTTCATGGACATCGGAAAGATCGGCGTCTGGAACCGCACCGACGGACTCTCCGTCGGCGAAGCGGCAGCCTTCGCACAGCAGGTCGAAGACCTCGGCTACGGCGCGCTCTGGATTCCCGACGCCTTCGGCCGCGACCCGTTCGCGCACGCGAGCTGGTTGTTTGCGCACACGAAGCGGCTCGTCGTGGCGACGGGCGTCGTGAACATCCACCTGCGCGAAGCGCAGGCCACGGCGTGCGCGCAGAAGGAGCTGCACGACCAGTCGGGCGGACGCTTCCTGCTCGGTCTCGGCGTCTCGCACGGCACGATGATGGAGGGACTCTTCGGCAAGGAGTACCCGAAGCCCTTGCCGAGCATGCGCGACTACCTCGACAAGATGGAGTCGGCGATGTGGTGGGGTCCCGAGCTCGAGGGCGAGCTGCCGATCGTGCTCGCCGCGCTCGGGCCGCTGATGCTCCGGCTCGCCGCCGAACGCACGCGCGGCGCGCATCCTTTCTTCGCGCCGCCGGAAAACACCGCGCGCTCGCGCGAGATCCTCGGACCCGGTCCGTGGCTGTGCCCGGAGCAGAAGCTCCTGCTCGAAACCGATCCGGAGAAGGCCCGCGCCCGCGCGCGGAAGTCGATGGCCGGGCCGCTCGGCATGCCGAACTACCGTCGCAACCTGATGCGGTCGGGGTTCGAAGAGCACGAGCTCGACGACGGCGGCAGCGATCGCGTGGTCGATGCGGTCGTCGCGTGGGGCGACGTCGACGCGTTGGCCACGCGCGTCCAGGCGCACCTCGACGCCGGCGCGTCCCACGTCTGCGTCCAACCGCTCAGCATGGACGACCTGTCGCGTCCGGACACGAAGCTGCTCGAGCAGCTCGCGCCACGCTTCTGCGGCGCGGAGTGAGCGGGATGAGCGGGGAATTCGCCGGAAGGGTCGCGTTGGTGACGGGCGCCGGCGGCGGCCTCGGCCTCTGCCACGCCGAGTTTCTCGCCGCGCGCGGCGCGAAGGTGGTGGTGAACGACTTCGGCGGCGGCTTCCTCGGGCTGCCCGATCAGGGCGTCGAGTCCGAACGCGCCGAAGGGGCCGCTGAGCGCATCCGCCGCGCGGGCGGTGAGGCGGTCGCCAACCACGGCAGCGTCGCCGATCCCGAGGCCGCCGAGGCGATGGTGCGCCAGGCCGTCGACGCCTTCGGACGCATCGACATCGTCGTGAACAACGCCGGCTTCGCGAGCGCCCAGTTCTTCCCGGACGTCGACGACGCCGAGATGCAGCGTCACTTCGAAGTGACGCTGCTCGGTTGTCTCCACACGATGCGGGCCGCGTGGCCGCACATGGTCGAGGCGAAGTACGGGCGCATCGTGAACACCGGCTCCGCCGCGGCGTTCGGCAACCCGATCGCGTCCTACGCTTCGACGAAGGCCGGCCTGTTCGGCCTCACCCGCACCGCCGCGCTCTTCGGCCGCGCACACGGCATCCACGTCAACCTGCTGCTGCCCGCGGCCTACTCGCGCCTCACGGCGCTCCTGCCCGAGAACGATTTCAAGACGAAGCTGCGCGACGAGTTCACGCCGGAGAAGACGTCCCCCCTCGTCGCCTGGCTGTGCCACGAGCGGTCGGCGGTGACGGCGGAGGCGTTCTCCGCCGGCGGCGGCCGCATCGCCCGGATCGTCTACGCCGCGTCGCCGGCGCCGGAGATCGACACGAGTCTCGAGTCGGTCGAGAAGGCGGTCGCCGAGACGCTCGCCGCCACCGATCTCGAGGTGCTCGCGTCCACGCACGACGACATGGTGAATCTGGGATTCCCCCCGGAGTAGAGCGGCGATCCGCCCGCCGAGAGAGTGCGTCCGCCCACCGCGGCGGGCGCCGCCGCCGGGCCGCGTATCCGATCGATGAGGATCGGATGGAAAATCTTTAGCGTTTCTAAGCAAACGAGTTCTCCGCCCGAAGCCCGCGTCGGTTCGCTCGGATCGGGAAAACGCATGTGATTCGAGAGGTTGCGTTCTTGCGACCCGCAGGGCACGGACGTTGCATTGCAGCCGCGCGGGAAAGGGGACTCATCCATGCTGTCTCGACTTGTATCTGCGCTCCTGATCGCGCTCCTCGCATCGCCCGCCGCGGCGCTCTCTTTCAGCAACCTCTACGTCTTCGGCGACTCGATCGTCGACCAGGGCAACACCCAGGCCCTGGTGACCGGAGGCGGCGGCGCCGACCCGGCGCCCTCCTCGCTCGGCTACTTCGACGGCCGCTTCACCAACGGCATCAATCCCGCCGACGTCCTCAACTTTGCGATCGAGGGGACCAACTCGGTCGGATCGCTCTCCGGCGGCGACAACTACGCCTACGGCGGCGCCCGCGCGCGCACCGACGGCGACGGCATTCCCGACCTCGCGTTCCAGGTGGGCGAGTTCCTCACGGATGTGGGCGGCGTGGCCGACTCCAACGCGCTCTACACGATCAACGTCGGCGGCAACGACATCCGCGACATCCTCCTCAACAACCTGGACGCAACCGCCGTGACGCAGGCTGCCGCGGCGGAGCTCGCGCTCCAGGTCTCGGCACTCTCGGCCGCCGGCGCCCAGCACATCCTCGTCGTCGGCGTCCCCGACGTGGGCGCGGTCCCGGAGGTGCAGGCCCTGGGGGCCGGCGCGGTCTTCGTGGCGCGGCTCTTCAGCGAGCAGATCAACACCGAATACCAGAACGCGCTTCCCGGCAGCGTGACCTACTACGACACGATCGGCTTCCAGGACGCGCTGACGCTGGATCCGACGGCCTTCGGTCTGCCCGCCGGGCTGGACCTGAGCACCGCGTGCCTGCTGGCCGGTGCCCCGGATCCGAGCGGCGCTCCCACCTGCAACGACTACGCCTTCTTCGACACGGTGCATCCCACGAGCCAGGTGTTGCAGCTGCTCGGCGACGAGCTCGTCCTGGCCGTGCCCGAGCCGGGCACGGGCTTGCTGATCGGCATGGGCATGGGCGTGATGGCGTGGAGGCGTCGGCGGGCCTGAGCCCGGAGCGCGTCAGTCGACGCACGCCTCGAACGCTTTGCCCTGCAATCGATAACGCCACATCACGAAGTCGGGCGAGAGCTCGCCATTCGTGGTGAAGGCGAAGGCGAGCTCGCGGTCGGGATCGGCGAAGCCGATCTGACCGCCGGCTCCGCCGTGCCCGAACGTGCGCAGCGTGCTGCCGCGGCCGTGCGTGCCCATGTGGAAGCCGAGACCCCAGCGCATCGGGAATCCGATCGTGCCGTCGATGTCGCCCGGGCGTGTCGTGCAGGCCGTCACCTGGGCGAGTCCGTCGGGCGTCACGAGCTCGACGCCGCGCCCGCTGCCGCCCTGGGCGAGGACGGCGTAGATGCAGGCGAGGTCGCGAGCGGTGGAGATGCCGCCGCCGGCCGGCAACACGGCGCGGTGGGTCTCGGGGCGGTTGAAGTCGTGGGCGAGCTCCGGCGTGTCGCGGTATTCCGGCGGCACTTCCTTGTCCTGCGACAACTCGGACGCGTCGACTTCCACCACCGCGTCGGCCGACTCGGGCCCGGCCACGCCCGTCGAGCGCGCCTGGTTGAGCACGATGTCGTGGTAGCACCAGGCGACGCGCTCCTCGAGGCGGGCGTCGTCGGGAAGACCGACGAAGACGTCGCGCAGGCCCAGCGGCGCGAACACTTCTTCGCGCAGGAAGACGCCGCAGTCGCGGCCGTCGATGCGCTCGATCAGCTCGTTGAGCATGTGACCGTAGTTCATCGCGTGATAGGCGTTCTTCTCCCCAGGCGTGAAACGCAGCGGGATCTCGATCATCGCGCGGCGGATCGCCTCGCGATCGCCCCAGTGCTCGGCGGTGAGCCACTTCGGACCGAGCGGGAATCCCGCGCGATGGCTCATGACGTGCCGGATCGTGATGCCGGCCTTCTCGGGAACGACGCTCGCGAACTCGGGCCAGTACTTCACCACCGGCTCGTCGTAGTGGAAGGCGCCGCGCTCGTAGAGCATCAGCATCGCGAGAGCGGCGAGGCCCTTCGTGGAGCTGAAGATCACGAAGAGCGACTCGGGCGTGACGGGAGCTTTCGTGCGCACCCGCGCGAGGCCGCCGCCGGCTTCGAGCACGCGGACGCCGCGTCGGTAGACGGCGAGCTGCGCGCCGTGGAAGAGCTCGCCGGCGTCGAGTGCCTTCTCGAAATCGGCGACGAGGGCGTCGAGCACCTCGGGGTCCATGCCGACCGACTCGGGCGCGG
>JAHEJV010000356.1 GCA_024638705.1 Deltaproteobacteria bacterium
TGGTGGCCGGCGCCTCCACGCACCCGGGGAAGTTCGGCTTCGTCACGCTCCACAACCTGCGACGCTTCGGTTATGCGGGCGATCTCTTCCCGGTGAATCGCGACGGCGCCGAAGTCCTCGGCGCGCCCACCTACGCGAGCGTCGACGAGATTCCCGACGGCAAGGCCGATCTGGTGTTCGTGTGCACGCCGTACCAGGCGAACATCGCACTGCTGCGGGATTGCGCGAAGAAGGGCGTCCGGGCCGCGTTCATCGCCAGTGGGGGGTATGGCGAGGCCGGCGACGAGGGACGCGAACGCGAGCGCGAGCTCGTCGCGGTGGCCGACGAGCTGGGCATGGTGATGGCCGGGCCGAACGGGCAGGGCGTGATCTCCACGCCGGTGTCGATGTGCGCCCAGATCGTCGCGCCCTATCCGCCTCCGGGTCGCATCTCCGTCGCGAGCCAGAGCGGCAACCTCGTTTCGTCGTTCCTCAACTACGCGGTCGCCTCCGGCGTGGGCATCAGCAAGGCGATCTCTTGTGGCAACTCGGCGCAGACGACGGTCGCCGACTACCTCGACTACTTTCGCGTCGACCCGGACACCGACGTCGCGCTCACCTACGTCGAAGGCGTCGCCGACGGCGCGGGCTTCCTGCGCGCCGCGCGCGACTTCACGGCCGAAAAGCCCCTGGTGCTGGTGAAGGGCGGCGCCGCCGCCGAGGGGAAGCGCGCCGCCGCCAGCCACACCGGCTCGCTCGCCAGCGACGACCGCGTCTTCGACGGCGTGTGCCGCCAGGCGGGCATCGTGCGCGCGCCGACGGTGGAAGAGGCCTACGAATGGGCGGCGAGCTTCGCGACGCAGCCCCTGCCGAAGGGACGGCGCGTCGTCGTCTTCACCACGGCGGGAGGCTGGGGCGTGCTGGCCGCCGACGCCTGCGCCGCCGCCGGTCTCGATCTGATCGAGCTGCCGAAAGAGATCCGCGAGAAGATCGACACGATGGTTCCCGCGCGCTGGAGCCGCAGCAATCCGATCGATCTCGCCGGCGGCGAGACGCGCGACACGATCCCGGAAGTGCTCGACGTCCTGTGCGCGCATCCCGACGTCGACGCCGTGATCCACCTCGGGATCGGGATCCAGGCCGCCAGCGCGAACGTCCTCAAGAGCGGCGAGTTCTACCCCGACTACGGTCTCGAGCGGATCGTCGATTTCCACGAACGCCAGGATCGCCGCTATGCCCAGGCCGCGCGCGAGGCGTCGGAGCGCCACGGGATCCCCGTGCTGACCGCTACCGAGCTGGTCCACAGCGATCGCCACTACGGAAACCCGGGCCCGCTCGGTGTGCAGGAGGAAGGGCGCCTGTGTCATGCGAGCGCCCATCGCGCCGTTCGCGCGCTGCGTGCGATGGCGGACTACGCGGAGTACCGCGAGCGCATCGCGAAGGGCTGAGCCGCGCGACGCTCGCGCGTCCTTCGCGCACGAGGGTGCCACGTGCTTCCGAACTTCCTGATCATCGGCGCGCAGAAGTCGGGCACGAGCTGGCTGCACGCGATGCTCCGCCAGCACCCCGACGTCTTCATGCCGGAGGAGGAGCTGCATTTCTTCGACAAACGGCAGCACTTCTCGCGGGGCGTCGCGTGGTACGAGGCGTACTTCGCGGAGGCCGGCGGACGGACCGCCGTCGGCGAGAAGACGCCGGACTACCTGTGGGCGAACGGGCAGGGCGTCGAGGGGCATCTGCCCGAAGTGCATCGCAACCTTCACGCGGTCGTGCCGCACGCGAAGCTGATCGTCGTGTTGCGCAATCCGGTCGAGCGCGCCGTGTCCGCCGTCCTGCACCTGCTGCGCACGCGACGCGTGTCGCCGCGGCACTCCCTCGACGATCTGCTCGTCGGTGAGGCGCGGCACCTCGTGCGCGGTCACGGCGTGATCGAGTACGGCTTCTATTCCGACCAGATCGACGCCTATCTCGAGCTCTTCGATCGCGATCGCATGCTCGTCCTGATCTTCGAGGAAGACGTCCGCCGCGAGCCGGAGTCGACGCTACGGCGGGTGTGCGGCTTCCTCGGCGTCGACCCGGAGTTTCCGTTCGTGCAGGCAGGGCTTGGCGTCAACGTCGCGCGGCGATCGCGGCTCGGCCTGCTCGGCGACTACTACCTCCCCGCCCTGGGCCTCCTGTGGCGAGGAGCCGACGCGCTGCTTCCCCCATACCGACCGACTCCGGGCGACGCCGCATTGCGCGAGCTCCACGCGCTCTACGCCGAGCCGAACGAGAGGCTCTTCGGGTGGCTCGGGCGCCGGATCACCGCCTGGGAGCCGCCGAGATAGCGCTCACCGACGCGGAGACCCGCCCCCGGTCGCTATTTCGTCCTGCTCTCGCGTAGCGGCGGCAGGCGCGGCAGGCCTCGTCGATCCGGGCGTGTGATCGGGCGCGGCGCGCCGACCGCCTAACGCGCGAGCGTGGCGCTGAAGCGGACCGGGATCTGCTCGCCGATCGAGGCCGGGTTCCACCATGTCCGCGGCTCGCCGATGCCGAACGCGATGCGGTCGATCATGAGCTCGCCCTCGACCGTGGCAGGGTTCTCCGACACCAGCTCGAAGGAGCCGTCCAGGGTCTTCTCGACGTCGCGGATCCGCACGTCGAACTTCGCCAGGTAGCGGGGCCCGCGCTCGCCCTCGCCGTCGGGCGTCGCGCTGTGCACCCGCACCGTGGCGGTCGGGTACTTCTCGATTTCGAAGAAGTCGGCGGTTCGCAGGTGTTCGTCGCGCCGTTCGATGCCCGTGTCGACGCTCGCCACGTCCACCTCGACTTCGACCACGCCGCTCTCGGGGCGCCGCGAATCGACCTCCGCGTGGACGATGCGCCAGTCGTGGAAGGTGCCGTTCGCCGTCGCCATCAGGTTCTCGGCCACGAAGGTGATCGAGCCCGGGGGTCCGTCGGTGGCGGAGCGGTCGTCGGTGTGCGCGTCGACGGCGAAGAAGAGCGCCGTCAGGACGACGAGGATCGGTCGCAGCATGTCGCATTCCTTCTCGGTCGGGTGTCCGCGAGAGTGGCCGCGAAGCATGCCACAGGGAGGGCGGCGGGAAACGTGCGTGGAGTAGGATTCGCCGCATGGAACTCGTGCTCAGCTACGACATGCGCGCGCCGGCCTTCGGCGCCGGGGCCGCCGACCTCTACGCCGCTGCCCTCGATCAGGTGGCCTGGGCCGACGACCTCGGCTTCGATTCGGTCGGGCTCGGCGAACACCACGGCTCGCCGGACGGCTACAACCCCTCGCCCCTCGTGCTCGCCGCGGCGATGGGCGCGCGCTCGAAGCGGATCCGCCTCCGCACTTCGGTCGTGCTCGTCCCGCTCTACGACCCGATCAAGCTCGCCGAGGACGCGGCCGTCGTGCAGCTCGCGACCGGCGGTCGGCTGCTGCTCGGGATCGGCGGCGGCTACCGCCCCAGCGAGTTCGAGACCTTCGGACGTCGGCTCGAAGACCGTTGGCGGGTGATCGGCGAAACCGTCGAGTTGTTGCGTCTCGCCTGGACGGGCGAGCCCTTCACCTGGCAGGGACGCCGCTGCCACGTCACGCCGCGCCCGGATCCGCCGCCGCCGATCCTGCTGGGCGGCGGGACGCCGGCTGCGGCGCGTCGTGCGGCCCGCATCGCCGACGGCTGGTTCCCGCCCCTCGAGCCGAAGCTGTGGCCCCCCTATCGCGAGGAGTGCAGAAAGCTCGGCAAACCCGATCCGGGCGATTATCCGAAGCAGGGCCCGATCTTCCTGTGGATCTCGAAGGAGCCCGGGAAAGATTGGGATCGCCTGGCGCCACACGTGCTGCACCAGCTGCGCTCGTACACGGAATGGACGATCGAGGCCTACGGGCGCCCCGCCGGGCCCTACGCCAAAGAGATGACCGCCGAGACGATCCGCGCGAGCCCTGCCTATCGCGTGCTGACGCCCGAGCAGGCCGTCGCCCTCGCCGAAGAGCTCGGACCCGACAGCGTGCTCTATCTGAACCCGCTGCTCTCCGGCATCGATCCGGAGCGCGCGCGCGCGATGCTCGATCTCTACGAGCGCGAGGTCCATCCGCACCTGCCGCGTTAGGCGAGTCTCGCCTGACGCGCGCGGCGACGGAGCGCGGCGAGGAGTGCGGCCCCGAACGCGAGCGACGCCGCGGCGCCCGGCTCGGGCAGGATCACCAGCCGCGGCCGGAACGCCGGGTCGGGGTGTTCGCGCGACGCGATCTTGAGCGGCGGCTGGCTCGTCTCGTCCTCGGCCTGGAACACCAGGCCATGGTTGGTGCCCGGGGTCTGCGCCCAGTCGCGCACGAGGTCGACGAAGGCCTCGCCGGAGATCACGGCCTTCACGCCGAGCTCGTTGGTGACGCGCGTGCGCATCACGGGGAGCGCGCCGCGGTCCACGCCGGGATCGGCCGCGCCGGGCACCGACCACGGCTGGGCGTACTGCGAGTAGGTCCAGCTCGTCTCGCCGGCCTCCGGCCCGCTGCCGAAGAGGTCGTCGCCTTCGCCGAAGGGCGTCAGCAGCTCGTAGAACGCCGTCGGGCCGTGATGGAAGCGAGAAGGCAGGAGAGCAACACGCCGCCGGCGAGCGCGCGCGAGGCGGCCGGAAACGGGATTCCCATTCCTCTATTGAGGCGCATGAGGGCCGAAACGTGACGGAATCCGGCCCGGAACCGGCTCAGTCGAAGATCCCCGGGTCGACCTCGACGCCCACCGGTGCATGGTCCGACCCGGTCACATCGGGCCAGATGAAGGCGCCGCGCACGAACTTCATCGCCGC
>JAHEJV010000357.1 GCA_024638705.1 Deltaproteobacteria bacterium
GCAAGGACTGCTTCTGGATGCTGCGCTTCGGCGTGTCCTACCACCTCGCGACGGTGCACGACCTCGTCCTCGACGGCCCGGCCGGTGGCCTCGTCGACGGCGACGGCATCATCAACACCGCGGCCTACTACATCCACCACCCCATCCTCGTGGCGCGCCCGGACGCGGTGAGCGCGGTGCACGTGCACACGGGTTGGGGGACGCCCTTCTCCGCCGAAGTGCGGCCGATCCTGCCGATCACCCAGGAGGCCTGCGTCTTCTTCGAAGACCACGCGATCTTCGACGACGAAGAGGTGCAGGTCCAGAGTGTCGAAGCCGGCGGCCGCATCGCGAAGGCGCTCGGCAATCACAGCGCGATCATCCTGCGCAACCACGGCCTGCTCACCACCGGCGCGACGGTCGGCGGCGCCGTCGGGAGCTTCGTGCAGATGGAGCGCGTCGCCGAGGCGCACATGAAGGTGCGCAATGCTGTGCCGATCTCGGCGGAAGCCGCGCGTTTCGCGAAGGATGATCTGGTGAAGATCGGCGCGGGTCGCGTCGCCTTCGCCTCGATGGTGGGGCGACACATCCCCGACCCGTCCGTCGTAGATTGACCCGCAGACAGAGGAGATCCCCATGCCCATCCGCCACCACGGACCCCGCCCCTTCCTCCGTCACGAGCGCGAGCGCCTCGCCGCATTGCAGTTCGAGAAGATCGGCGTCACGCCGCAGGCCGCGACGATCGGTGCGGAGATCTCCGGCGTCGATCTCGGCCACCTCGACGACGCGACCTTCGCCGAGATCGAGCGCGCGTTCGCCGAATACAAGGTGATCTTCTTCCGCGATCAGGACATCACGACCGAGCAGCACCTCGACTTCGCCCGCCGCTTCGGTGAGCTCGAAGAGCACCCGTTCCTGCCGAGCAAGGACGGCTACGAGAACATCGTGCAATTCGCGAAGGACGAGCAGGTGATCGGCGTGGAGAACGTCTGGCACCACGACGTGACGTGGCGCCTGCAGCCGTCGCTGGGCTCGGTGTTGCGCGCATTGGACGTTCCGAGCGTCGGCGGCGACACGCTGTTCTCGGACATGGTCGCGGCCTACGAGTGCCTTGCCCCCGAGATGAAGGAGAGGATCGACGATCTCGTCGCCGTACACGACTTCACCTACAGCTTCGGTCATGCGCTGTCGCCCGAGGAGCTCGCGAAGAAGCAGCAGGAGTTCCCGCCGGCGCGTCACCCGGTGGTGCGCACCCACCCGACGACGGGCCGCCGCTGTCTCTACGTGAACGCGATCTTCACGAGTCACATCGAGGGGATGCCGCGCGACGAGAGCGACGAGCTGCTCGAGCTCCTCTACCGACAGGCCGACGTCCCCGAGTTCCAGTGCCGCTTCCACTGGCAGAAGAACAGCCTCGCCTTCTGGGACAACCGCGCGGTGCAACACTACGCGGCGTCGGACTACGATCCGCAGGTGCGCGTGATGGAGCGCGTGACGATCATCGGGGACGAGCCGAGGTAAGCCGGCATCCGGAGGATGCCGGCGCGCAGCGAGCCGCAGGCGCCGTCGGCGAAGGGCGAGAGCGCAAAGCTCGTGCTGGGCTACTGAGCTTCGGCCCCGGTCTCTCCCGGGTCGGCCGCGCTGTCGGCGGCTCCGTCCCCGCTCGCGCTCCCGGCCGCACCGTCTCCGGCCGACGCATCGTCCGCGTCGGCCTCGCCATAGCCGAGCGCTTCGAGGCGTTGCCGATCTGCGACGGGCAGCGGCGTGCTGCGACCGGTCGGGGTACGCGCGATCGCTTCGAGCTCCCCGAAGAGGGCGCCCAGCTCTTCGTTCATCCCTTCGGCGCGCGCCGACTCCTCCGCGAGGAGGTCGTTCTGCTCGCCCGGATCGACGGCGATCTGATAGAGCTCGTGCCGGCCGTCGCCGCCGTGGATGAACTTGTAGCCGTCGTCGCGGATCATCCTCAGGCGTCGCCGCCAGGGGCTCGCGTCGAAGTCGGGGTCCTTCTTGCGCAGATTGCGGAACGGCGAGCCGAAGGGCGCGCGGTATTCGGCGAAGCGGACGCGCTGCTCGCGAGGCGCGAGCAGGCTCACCGCGCGCGAGTCGTCCTCGATCTGGTCGGACAGGCCCGCGAGCTCGAGCAGCGTCGGGTAGAGATCGAAGGCCATCACCGGGCGCGTCTCGCGTCCGGCCGGAAAACGCTTCGGGAAATGGACCACGAGCGGGACGCGCAGCACCGGTTCGTAGAGGGAATATTGATGGTCGAGCATGTGATGCTCGCCGAGGTGCTCGCCGTGATCCGAGGTGAGGATCACCACCGTGTTCGAAAGCTCCCCGCGCGCTTCGAGCTCGGCCATCAGTTGCGCGAAGAGGTCGTCGAGCTCGGCGATCGCGGCGTCGTAGGCGCCGGCGATCAGCGCGAGCTCTTCGTCGGAGAGCTCGAGGCGGCCGAAGGTGTAGTTCCAGGTCGTGTCCCAGCCGCGGTCGAGCGCGTAGGACGCGTCCACCTGCTCCGGGTCCATCACCTGTTCGCGGAAGCGGCGCGCGGGCGAGATCGGCCGGTGCGCCTCCATGTAGTTGAAGAACGCGAACCAGGGATCGGGATCGGGCTGCGCGTCGAGCCATTGCAGCATCGAGCTCTGGGCCAGCGTGCCGCTCTCCTTCACCGCCCAGACGTTTGCGCGCCCGTCGCGATCGAGCTCTTCCGCGAGTCCGCTGCGGTCGCCTTCCCCCTTGCGACGGGCGAGCTCGACGGCGCGCTTCTGGTGCACGAAGTCCCAGGGATGTTCGTTGCGCTCGAAGCCCCGCGCGAACCGGCTGGCCTTGCTGATGTGCGGGTTCGCTGCCCAGAGATAGGTGCGATAGCCGGCCTGGCGCAGCTTCTGGGCGATCGTCGGATAGGTGCCCGGCAGGCGCGGCTCGGCGTTGGTGCTGCGGTGCTCCGACGGCGTGCGGCCGGTGAACATCGACGCGTGGTTCGGCACGGTCGTCGGGGCGATCGCCAGCGCGTCGTCGAAGATGAGCGCCCCTTCCGCCCAGCGATCGACGTTCGGCGTCGTCGGACGATTGGCGCCGTACACGCCGAGGCGATCGGCGCGCACCGTGTCCCACACGATCCAGAGGACGTTCGGCGCCACTTCGGGCTCCGGCGTGCAGGCGCTGGTCGCAAGCAGGAGGGCGGTGGCGACAAGACGTCGCACGCGCGAAGGCGTCATGGCGTCACGAAGGCTCGGTCCCAAGTCTGGCTTCCTCGTGCGTCCTGCATCCAGCGCGCGACGCCGGTCCATGGGGTTTCGGCGCTGCCCCAGCGCGCGCCCTCCATCGTGTAGCTCGTTCCGGCCGAGAGGATGACGAATGCGGCGACGAGTGCCGCTCCGACGCCACGGAACGGGGCTGCGCGTTCGTCGGGAAGCTCGGGCGCGAAATGGAGCGTGAGTGTTGCACAGTGCGCCGACGCGATCGCGACCCAGCGCCCCCAGTCGACGCCGACGAGCAGCAGGGGCCAAGGCGCGAGGAAGCCGAGAACGATCGCTGCAGTGGCGACGCGGCGCCGATCGCCGACCAGCGACCGCACCAGGAAGAGCGCAACCGCGAGCTGCGCGAGGGCGAAGGGCAGGATCGACGCGAACGAATCGCGCAGGATCGGTCCGAGAGGCGGACCCACGCGCCCGTTCTCGAGCGCGATCGCCGTCTCGCGTCCGAGCACCTGCGCAACGTTCGAGTCGAGCCCGCGCACGAGCACGTAGGCCGATTGCGCCGACGGCACGAAGTCGGCGCGCGCGGCGAGGCGCGGCATCAGCTCGCGCAGCGTCATGTCGGCGCCGCCGAAGAGCGTGACGCCCGCGGCGATCGCGGCGACGGGCGCGAGCCGGGCAGCGAGCGCCGGCCACCGCGCCGGTTCGAGGAGCCACGCGAGGCGATCGTTCGCATCGAGCCAGACGAGCGTCACGATGGGAAGCGCGAGGAGCAGCGCGGCTTCGTGGATGAGCAGCATCACCCCTGCGGAGACGACGAAGAGTGCATCCGGGAAGCGACCCCACGCGCGCGTCGCCACGATCACTCCCAGGCCCAACGCATAGTTCACGATGTCGAAGCGCCCGAGGTCGGAGAGCAGGTAGCCGAACCCCGGCGACGCCAGCGCCGCGAGTGCGGCGGCGCGCGTGCGCCAGCGCAGCGGCTTCGCGAACGCGGGCCACGCGAACACGCCGAGCGCCACGACGAAGAGCGCGGCCGCGCCGAGGGAGAACGCGACGATGGCGGCGACGGGGGTGACATCGAAAGGTGTCATTGCGGAGGCCATCGTGCCGAGCAGTCCACGCTTCACGAAGCCCAGGTCGTAGGTGAAGAGCCAGTGCGTGGCCTTCCAGGCGTTGACCGTCCCGAGATACTTCAGCGCGACGAACGCGAGCGCGAAGACGAGCATCGCCGCGCCCGCGACGCGCGCGTCGCCTTCCTCGGGAGTCGTCTCATGAGGTCGCCTAACCATGGGACACACGATCGTACGCGACTTTGCACCCAACGCGCGCATGAATTCCGGTAGCAGGGGAACCATCGACGCCATTCCAAGGGCAGGGGATGACGATGCTGTCGAAGCGTACGCTGTTCTTCCCGCTGACCCTCGCGATCTCCGGATCGATCGCCATCCCCGACCCGGTGTCAGCGTCGACGATCAGCTTCACCAAGATCGCCGACACCGCGACGGCAATCCCGGTGGCGCCGCAGAGCTCGCGGCCCGCCGGAACGCGCGAGCGCACCTTCGAAGATCAGTCCGCGTTCGCCA
>JAHEJV010000358.1 GCA_024638705.1 Deltaproteobacteria bacterium
CGCGGCGCGCCCGGCGACGAGCGGCAGGTCGAGATAGTTCTTGATACCGACCCCCGCCTCGCACACGGCCGGGATCGCGCTGACGACGTGGATCGCCGTCGCGACGATGCCCGGGTTGCGCGCGAGACCCGCCTCGATCGACGTGGGATGCAGGCCGTGGAAGGTGACGAAGGTGCCGGGATCGCCGGTGATCTCCACCTCGAAGCGCTCGCCGCCCGGACCGAAGCTCCAGCCGCCCTCGAAGCCCTCCTCGCCCATGAACCAGTTCGTGCGCACGGTGATGACGGTTTCGCCGCGCACCGTCCCTTCCCAGGTGAAACGCTGCGCCGCGACCAGGCCGGGCTCGATCACGCCGATCGGCGAATCGATCGGCTTCGTCGCCGCCGCCACTTCGTGGGTGACCTTCTTCTCGGCGTCGAGGTCGAAGCCGAGTGTGTCGGCGACCATGTCGATCGACTGCACGAAGCCGTCGCCCAGCAGCTTCACCATCGGGCTTTGCTGCGCTTCCTCCGGCGTCTTGCCGAAGCCCATCAGGTCGCCGACCACCTGCGGCGCGCCGTAGGTGCGGATGTCCGACCACTCCTCTGCGCGCACATGGGTCACTTCGCGCGACATCGCCGAGATCATCAGCGGGAAGCGCTCGGTGATGCCGCCGGGGTGGATGCCGGTGCCGTGCAGCGTGACGCCGCCCTTCTGGCAGGCCTCCTCCAGGTCGCCCCAGTCGCGCGACCCGCGGTAGAACCAGTTGAGCGGCGTCGCGACGTTCTTTCCCGCGGCGAGGATGCGCGCGAGCTCCTCGCGGTTTGCGACGACCGGCGCATAGAGCACGCAGTCGGCGTCGCTCGCGAGCAGCGCGTCGACGTCGCGCGTGGCCTGGATGCCGAGCGGCTCGCCGCCGACGATCTCACCGACGTCCATGCCGTCCTTCTTCTCGCTGTGCACCCACACGCCGGCGAGCTCGAGCTCGGGATGCGAGAGGATGCCCTGGATGGCGGCCTTGCCGATGCCGCCCGTCGCCCACTGGATCACGCGATACGCCAATTCGTCGTCCTCCGCCCCACCGAGGGGACGCAGGGTAACGGGAGTGACGCGGTGCTGGCTAGCACAGGCGGCCCGCCGCCCGTGACGCGCGTTACCGCGCGAGGGCTTCCGCCGCGACGTCCTCGAACACTTCGCCCACCATGCCGCCCATCATCGAACCGACGAGCCACGTGGGGAGCGATCCGCCGAGGTCGACGTAGGTCTCGTAGACCGCCGCCGAGCTGCCGTCTCCCTGGGAGACGAAGTCCCAGAACCCGGCGGAGCGATCGATGCGGATCGTGCCGTCGATGGGAGGAACGTCGTCGTGCTCGATCGCCTTCCAGTCGATGCGGTGGTGTCCGGTCTCCGGGTCCACGCTCGCGACGCCGTGCGTGACGATGTCGCGGTCGCTGAACAGGGTCGGCAGATCGATGTGGGTGTAGACGGTGAAGCCGTCGTCGTCGCGGGCGACCACGCGACGCGACTGACCCGAAGGCGCGCGGTCCGGGTCGGATGCGACGACGCGCACCGAGCGGATCAACACGTCGGGCCGCGCCGCGATCTTTCCGCGCGCCTGGTAGACCACCTGGCCACCCCGGCTCTTCGAGAAGATCTGGTAGGAGAAACCGTCGCCCGTCGTGGTGTCGCCCGGCGTCCACTCGTCGGCGGCGACGGACGTCGCGACGAGGAGGAGCAGGACGATCGGGAAGTGAGCGAAGCGTTGCATCTGGAACCTCGTGGGTGGGAGGCTAGAGAACGCGGTCGCGAATCTCCCATCGCCCCTCGAAGCACCGGTGGGTCCGATGCGGGCGAAGACGGAGGCCCGGTCGGGTCAGCTCCGTTCGCGCAGCATCGCGATGCCGTCGCGCAGGGTGCCCTGCGTGCCGATCGGGTAGTTCACGAGCATCTCGCCGCGTCCCTCGAAGCGGCGCTCGATCTCGGCGAGCATGCGGCGCGTCCGCGACGTAGAACCCATCCGCACCCACAGCTCGGCGACGGTGAGTCGCACGTCCGCGTCGAGGGCCGACAGCTCCGGGTGACGGCTCTGCCACTCTCCCTCGAGCATCGGCAGCACCTGCTTCGTGAGGGTGAGATCGACGAACTCGCTGAACAGGATCTTCCCCTCGCGATCCTTGCGTCGGTTGAGACTGTCGAAGGTGGCGTTGAAGTGGGTGAGGTCGCCGTAGGTGCGCTCGAGCTCGAGCTTGCGCTGCTCGAGGGCTTCGCCGCTCATCGGCGCGCTGGCTTCGCCCTGGTTGGCGCTGCGCACCATCGCGTCGGCGCGCGTCGTGTCCGAGACGCAGCCGGCAAGCCCGCCTCCGCAGAGGACGAGAATGAGGATCGTCAGGCGATGAAGACTGGACATGGTGCTCCCCGGCGCCTAGCGCCGCTTCTCGTGGTGCATGCGCCGCAGGAGCGAATGCACGGGATGGTCTCGGCGCCGGCGCAGATCATCGACGAGCGTCTCGGTGCCGACAGTGGCCTGGAAGAGCGGCAGCGCGTCGGTGCGGGCGACGATCTGTCGCTCCTGGCGCAGCAGCTGACGCCGCGTGCGCTCGATCTCGCGGTCGAGCGCCTCGACGTCGAAGGCGTCGATCGCGCGCCGCGGCGTCGCCGACTCGTCCGGATCGGGCGCAGCCGGCGGGCTCGTGCGACCCATCGACGCGCGCTCGTCGGTCAGCCGCGCGAGCTTGCCTTCGTTCTCGTCGCGCTGGGCGCGCAGCTCCGCCAGGCTCGCTTCGAGCTCGGCGGCGGTCTCCTCGGCGGCGAAGCCGAGATAGACGAGCACCTGGCTGTCGCCGAGGGCGCGACGCATGGTGGCGATCGGCTCGGCGCCGGGCTCGCCGGCCTGGATCCAGCCGTCCACCTGACGCGACGACGTGACGCGCTCGGCGACCGGACGCGCCAGCTCGAGGTACTGGCTCTCGCGTCCCTGCCGGGCGAGCGCGGCCGCCAGGGCGGGCCACATCGCGCGATCGAAGGGGAAGAGCGACAGCGCGGCGACGTAGCGCTCCACCGAGTTGCGCATCTCCGCCGGCGACAGACGGCCGCCGGCATAGGAGAGCAGCGCGTCGCCGTAGCCACGCGCGGCCTCGTGGGCGGCGAAGTAGGCCGAGTCGGGCACGGCGTCGCGCTCGGCGCCCGTCGCATGACGCTGGAAGAAGGCGAGGTAGCGCGCGTAGAGTCGCGCCGCGCTGCGGGCGTAGTCGTCGGCGCGGGCGCGGTCTTCCATCGCGCGGGTGAGATAGAAGTCGGCGGCGTTGAGGCTGCTCTCCTGGATCTCCTCCCAGAGCGCGTGCGCCGCGGTGACGTAGTCTTCGGCGCTGCGGAAGCCCATCTCGTCGAGGTCTTCTTCGCCCTCGCGCATCCGCTGATAGACGTCGATCGCGTCCTCGATGCTGAACGGCGACTCGATCTCGGGATCGACCCCGAGTCGCTGCTTCGCGGCGTACACCTCGCCGAGCTGACGTAGAACCCGCGTGTGCACCGACGCCTCGCCCTGGAGCGTGACCGCGCGATCGAGCGCGGCCTGATAGGCGCCGCTCGACACGCGCAGGGCCTTCAACGTGCCCGGCGAGAGGCCCTCCTCGGCGAGCATCGCGCGTGCGGCGTTGTGATATTCGTTCGCGCCGAAGAGCGCGAGCGTGAAGGTGAGACTGCCAGCGTCGGACTCGGGTCCGTCGAGGCGCCGCACGATGCGCTCGAGGTAGGCGCGCGACGAGAGCTCGATCGGGATCACGTCGGGGTGCGTGCCGACGCGACCGTCGTAGAGCATGCGCACGATCGCGCCCAGCGGATCGAGGTCGCGGTCGACGCCCTTCTGATGGCGGCGGATCAGGATCAGTCTTGCCGTGTTCTCGTAGAGATAGGGCAGTGCCGAGACGAAGCCGGAGCCCGGTGCGTCCGAGAGCGACAGCGTGTGCAGCGTGTCGTAGGGCGTCTCGAGCGGCGCGACCGCGTGCAGCCACAGATCGAGCGTCTCGCCGACGAAGTCGAAGCGCGCGTCCCGCTCGAGCGCGCGGTGCGCGAGGATGTAGTGGTACCAGTAGCGGTTCTCGTGGCGCTCGAGATTGTCCGAGAGCTCCGAGATCGCATCGACGCTCTCGTCGAGGTGATCCGTGTCGCCCGACGCGAGGTAGAGCAGCAGATGCGCGATCGCCGCGCGGCGCTGCTCCGTCTCCGGATCGGGCGACGCATCGACCGCCCGCGACGAGTAGGCCACGCGCACGTGGTCCTCGAGACGGATGCCCGCCTCGTTGCCGTACTCGGTGAGGCGGGCGCCGAGCGCTTCCGGCTCCGCCGACGAGTAGACATAGGCGTAGTCGAGATAGCCCGACCACGATGAATCTTCTGCAGTCGCCAGTGCGGGCAGCATCAGCGCGCACAGCAGCAGCCCGAGGAGGCCCCTCATCCAAAGCTCCTTCGCCGCCGTCAGCGGGAGGCGAGGCAGTCCAGGGCGAAGGCCAGTTCCCGACATCGGTCCCCGGCCGGACGCCCCGGTGCGCGCTCGATCCGCATCAGGAAGGCGTTGACGTTCTTCGTCTCCAGCAGATGGAATCGGCCGTTCGGGCTCTCACATAGAGCCCGTTTTCGCCCGATTGCGACGACGCGTTGCTTGAGCTCGCGCTCGCGGGCATCGGTGACGCACGGGGCCAGCGATCCGAGCGATACGCCGCGCAGCGCCGGCTTCACCGGGGAGGCCTGCCGCAGGGTCGCGGGATTCGGTCGTTTTCTCGC
>JAHEJV010000359.1 GCA_024638705.1 Deltaproteobacteria bacterium
GAAGATGTCGCGCAGAATCCCGCCGACACCGGTCGCCGCGCCCTGGCGCGGCTCGATGAACGACGGGTGATTGTGGCTCTCGATCTTGAACACGACGGCGAGGCCATCGCCGATCGAGACGACGCCCGCGTTCTCGCCGGGCCCCTCGATCACCTGCGGCCCCTCGGTGGGCAGCTTCTTGAGGTACTTCTTCGACGATTTGTACGAGCAGTGCTCGGCCCACATCACCGAGAAGATCCCGAGCTCGGAGAACGTGGGCGTGCGGCCGAGGATCGCGACGATCTGGCCGTACTCCTCGTCGGTGAGACCGTGATCGCGGGCGAGCGCCAGGTCGACGGTGGGGGACGCGGAGGCGCTCAACGCGAGCCTCCCGTCACCGCGTCATGCAGTGAGCCGAGCAGCACGAGTCCGTCCTCCCCGCCGAGCCCGGCTTCGACGGCGTGCTCGGGATGCGGCATCAGGCCGAGCACGTTGCCGCGCTCGTTGGTCACGCCGGCGACGTTCCCCACGCTGCCGTTCGGGTTTGCCTCGGGCGTCGCCTGCCCGGCTTCGTCGACGTAGCGCAGCAGCAGCTGACCGTTCGCTTCGAGTCGCGAGAGCAGCTCGGGCGTGGCGTGGTAGGCGCCTTCGCCGTGCTTGATCGGCAGCCGGATCACGTCGCCCGGCCGGGCGCGCGTGGTGAACGGGGCCCGCGCGTGCTCGACCCGTACGTGCACGAAGTCGCAGACGAAATGGAGATGGTGATTGCGCACCAGCGCTCCCGGCAGGAGACCCGCTTCGCAGAGGATCTGGAAGCCATTGCAGATGCCGAGCACCGGGCCGCCGGCGTCGGCGAAGCGCTTCACGTCGGCGAGGATCGGCGAGAAGCGCGCCATCGCACCGCAGCGCAGGTAGTCGCCGTAGGAGAAGCCGCCGGGGACGAGCACCGCCTTCGTGCCGGCGGGCAGCGT
The DNA here is from genome assembly GCA_024638705.1 of Deltaproteobacteria bacterium. GTDB lineage: Bacteria > Myxococcota_A > UBA9160 > UBA9160 > SMWR01 > JAHEJV01. The sequence continues at coordinate 951 of JAHEJV010000359.1, forward strand.
GGCGTCCTTGTGCCACGCGAGACGCGCCTCGCCTCCGAGCACGCTCTTCATGGCGAAGCGGAGGTCCAGGTCGTCGTTCGAGCCCGGAAACTGGATGACCGAGAACATCGGGGGACCTGCGAACGCGACGCGTCCGGCGCACGCTCGGCGTCCGGCGAGCGTCCGGCTGGTGGGGTGGCGGAGGAAGCGGGGAAGGGTCGGTTCGACGGGACGCGGGCAGTCTACCAGAGCCCCCCGACCCAACAAGCGGTCGGAGCGCCGGACTCCGACGGTGCGGAGACGGTGCGGGCGTCTCTTGCGAACCGCCGAACAGCCTTTGTAGGATGCCGGTCTCCCCCAGGCGCTGCCGGTTCCCGATCGATCGCGATCGCGAGGAATCGGACCCGCGCCGCCCCTCAAAGCAACGAGGCTCCCCATGGGCACCGACCCCCGTCTGCTCCGCGACCAGTGTGAGCGCACTCTCGAACGCACCGATTTCGTCGGCATCGGCCGCCGCGAAGAAGGCAAGGTGCGCGACTCCTACATCCGCGAGAACGAGCGCACGATCGTCGTCAGCGACCGCGTCAGCTGCTTCGACGTCGTCGTCGGCACCCTGCCCTTCAAGGGCCAGGTGCTCAATCAGCTCGCCGCCTTCTGGTTCGAACGCTCGAAAGAGCTCGCCCCGAACCACGTGCTCTCGGTGCCCGACCCGCAGGTGTCGATCGTGCGCGAGCTGGCGCCGATGCAGGTCGAGTTCGTGATGCGCGGCTACCTCACCGGGTCGTCGCCCACCTCGATCTGGACGGCCTACGAGGAGGGTGCGCGCGAGTACTGCGGACACGCCCTGCCCGACGGGATGAGTGCCCACGAGCCGCTGCCCGAGCCGCTGCTCACGCCCACGACGAAGGCGCCGAAGGGCGAGCACGACGAGCTGACCTCGCGCGAGGAGATCATCGCGAACGGCACGCTCACCGAAGAGGTCTACGACAAGGCTGCGAAGCTCGCCCACGCGCTCTTCGCCGACGGTCAGGCATGGGCCGCGTCGCGCGGGCTGATCCTGGTCGACACGAAGTACGAGATCGCGCTCCAGCCCGACGGCAGCCTGGTGGTGGTGGACGAGATCCACACGCCCGACTCGTCGCGCTACTGGTATCGCGACCGCTACGAGCGCGCGCTCTCCGAGGGCCGCGCGCCCGAGGCGCTCGACAAGGAGTACGTGCGGCGGTGGCTCGGCGAGCAGGGCTACCGAGGCGACGGAACGCCGCCCGAGCTGCCGATCGACGTGCGCTGCGAGGCTTCGCGTCGCTACATCGAGGCCTTCGAGCAGATCACCGGACGCGACTTCGAGCCGAACACCGAGGAGCCGAACGCCCGCATCGCCCGAAACCTCGGCATCGAGGCCTAGCGCCGTGGCGGACATCCGCTTCGACGACCGCGTCGCGATCGTCACCGGCGCCGGCGGCGGGCTCGGGCGCACCTACGCGCTCGAGCTCGCGCGCCGTGGCGCCGCCGTCGTCGTGAACGACCTCGGCGGCTCGGCGGACGGCCGCGGTGGCAGCCAGTCGATGGCCGACCAGGTGGTGAAGGAGATCGAGGAGGCGGGCGGCCGCGCCGTCGCCAGCTACGACTCGGTGTCGACGCCCGAGAGCGGCGAGGCGATCGTGAAGACCGCCCTCGACGCCTTCGGCCGCGTCGACGTCGTGATCAACAACGCCGGCATCCTGCGCGACAAGACCTTCGCGAAGCTCGCGCCCGAAGACCTCGAGGCCGTCGTGGCGGTGCACCTGCTCGGCGCCTTCTACGTCAGCCAGCCCGCCTACCGGGTGATGAAGGAGAACGGCTACGGACGCTTCCTGTTCACTTCGAGCACGTCGGGCATGCTCGGCAACTTCGGCCAGACCAACTACGGCGCGGCGAAGGCTGGCCTGTTCGGCCTCTCGAACGTGCTGGCGATCGAAGGCGCGAAGAGCAACATCAAGAGCAACGTCATCTGCCCCACCGCGCGCACGCGCATGACCGAGGACCTGCTCGGCCCGATGGCGGAGAAGCTCGAGCCCGAGTGCGTGACGCCGCTCTCGCTCTATCTCGTCTCCGAGGATTGCCCGGTCACCCACGAGGTGTACACGGCGGGCGGGGGTCGCTACGCGCGGATCTTCGTCGGGCTGAACGACGGCTGGACGAAGGGTCCGGGCGAGGCGGCGACGCTGGAGGAGATCGCGGCGAACTTCGAGCGCATCCGCGACCCGGAGGGCTACGTGATCCCCACGAGCACCGCCGACGACCTGAAGAAGGTGGCGGCGGCACTGAAGGTCGCATCCGACGGGAAGCTCGTCGGGCACAAGTAGCGGCTACTTCCCCTCGAGCTTCCGCTTCCGCGCGAGGATCTTGCGCGCGTAGGGCGACGTCGCGGGCAGCCCCTTGGCCATCAGCTGGCGCAGCCGCGCCGGCCCGAGGTTGTACGCCGCGAGCGCTGCCTCCCACGTGCCGAACTGATCCTTCATCCGCGCCAGATAGGCCGCGCCGAGGGCGGTGTTGATCACCGGGTCGAGCAGGCTCTCCTCACCGCGCCAGTCCATCCCGTGGTCGCGCGCGGTCGCCTCGCCGGTCGGCGGACGCACCTGGAGCAGGCCGATCCCGCCCGCCGGACCGCGCGCCGTCGGGTCGAGGGAGCTCTCCTGCTCGGCGATCGCCAACAGGAGCAGCGCGTCGACGTCGAAGTCGCATTCGGCGCGGGCGAAGGCGCGGATCAGGTCCGATCTCTCGGAGGGCGAACGGTCCGGAGCACGCTCGGCGACGGCTTCCCGCAACCGCTCCCCCGCCTCCGCATCGAGACAGGCGAAGTCGTCGCCGCATCCCAGCGACGCGCACAGCAGGAGCCCCAGCCAAACACGAACCCGGCGCCCGTCCCACTTCACGGCGACCACGCTAGGGCAACGTCGCCGGCTTGGCCGGCGTTCCGCCTGGCCTGTGCAGGGCCCACCCTCGCTCGCCACCGGCTCGCTGAGCGTCGACCGGCTCTCGAGTCGGACTCCTGGCGGCGACGGCGCGCGACGACGGCCTTCCGCTCAGCCCTCGATCTTCACGATCTCGTAGTCCTCGATCACCGGGTTCGCGAGCAGCTTCTCGCACAGCTCCGTGAGGAGGGTGCGCGCCTCGGCCTCGCTGGCGGCGGCGACGTCGATCTCGAAGAGCTTCCCCTGACGCACCTTCTCGATCGCCTCGTAGCCGAGCTGCGACGCCGCGTGGGCGATCGCCTTTCCCTGCGGGTCGAGGACGTCGGGCTTCGTCGTGACGTGGACCAGGGCTTTCATCAATTCTCCTCGGAGGCTTCGGCGAGGGCGAGCGTGCGCTCGAAGATCGCGTCGACGTGACGCAGGGCCTCCTCCAGCGAGAAGGCGCGATCGATCTCTTCCTTGCTCAGCACGCTCGTGATCTTCGGGTCGGCGAGGACGCGCTCGCGGTAGTCGCCGCCGTGATCCCAGGTGTCCATCGCGTGTTTCTGCACCAGTGCGTAGGCATCCTCGCGCGTGACGTTCTTCGCCGCCATGTGCAGGAGCAGCGTGCCCGAGAAGGCGAGGCCACGCGTCATCTCGAGGTTCTCGCGCATGCGGTCGGGGAACACGACGAGCGTCTCGACGAGGCCGGCGAGGCGGTGGACCATGAAGTCGACCGTCGCGCAGGCGTCGGGGAAGATCATCCGCTCGACCGACGAGTTGCTGATGTCGCGCTCGTGCCAGAGCGCCTGGTTCTCGAGCGCCGCGCCGGCGTAGCCGCGCACGACGCGCGCGAGGCCGGT
>JAHEJV010000360.1 GCA_024638705.1 Deltaproteobacteria bacterium
TAGCCATGACGCGTGAACGTCGCGCCACCGTCCAGCGCAAGACGAAGGAGACGGACATCCGCCTGTCGATCGATCTCGACGGCAGCGGCAGCTACCAGATCGAAACCGGCGTCCCTTTCTTCGACCACATGCTCGAGTCGTTCGCGAAGCACGGTCTCTTCGATCTCGAGATCGCCGCGACGGGCGACCTCGCCGTCGATCTGCACCACACGATCGAGGACGTCGGCATCACGCTCGGGCAGGCCGTGCGCGACGCACTCGGCGACGCGACGGGCATCCGCCGCTATGGAAGCCAGGTGCTGCCGATGGCGGAGGCGAAGGTCGAGGTGTCCGTCGACGTCTCGAATCGTCCCTATCTCGTCTACCGGGTGCCCCTCGAGAATCTCATGATCGGCAGCTTCGACGCGTCGCTCGCCGAAGACTTCCTCTACGCGTTCGCGCACAACGCCGGGCTCGATCTGCACGTCGAGCTGCGTTACGGCAAGAGCCCGCACCACGTCGTCGAGGCGGCGTTCAAGGGGTTGGCGCGCGCGCTGCGCGTCGCGCTCGAGATCGATCCGCGCGGCTCGGGCCTGCCCACGGTGAAGGGCGCGCTCTAGCCCGCTCGCCTCACGCCCAGCCGAACAGCCGCGCGAGCACGGCGACGGCGAGGCCGGCGCCGAGCGCGAGGGCGATCGTCCGCCCGCTGCCGCTCCTCGGGGCGTCGAAGGGCTCGGGAATCATCGGCGCCGCGATCGGTTCGCCCTGGCGTGGGGCTGCGGGCCACTCCGTGTCCGTGCGCGGAGGCTCACCGCGCTGGCGTCGCACGAGCGCGTCGCCGCGGCCCGGCAGGAACATGCGCTTCACCGCCTGCCCGACGTCGGCGGCGACGCGCTGGCGCAGCTCGGGCTCGTCGTTCAGCTCCTCGAAGTCCCTGGTGAGCCGCGCCGGATCGATCCCGCGGCGCAGCAGCATCGAGCGGGTTTCGGGCGTGAGCATCTCGGCGATCTTCCCCGCCTGGGTGAAGCCGCGATAGACCCGCATGACGCCCAGGGCCACCTTCACGCCGACGTAGACCTGGAAGCCGACGACGATCAGGAAGAGCACGATCACGACGAAGATGGAGCCGCCACTCATCGGGAGACTCATCGGCCGTCCCGCGCCCGCGGCGTAGCGATCCGCGCGCAGAAGGGGTTCACTCCCCGCTCCTCCACCTCCGCGCGACGAGCCGTGCGCGCCCCGGATCCGACCTTGACCTCCCCGTCCCAAAGCCAGGCGCGTGTTGCCGTCGTCGACTACGGCGCGGGGAACCTGCGCAGTGTCGTGCGCGCCCTGGCGCGGTCGGGCCTCGCGCCGGACATCACCGGCGACCCGGCGGCGGTGCGCTCCGCCGACGCGATCGTGCTGCCCGGCGTCGGCGCCTTCGCCGACGCGATGAGCCACCTCGCCGAGAAGGGCCTCGACGACGCCGTGCGCGAGGCGATCGGCGCCGGACGTCCCTACCTCGGTCTCTGCCTGGGGCTCCAGGTGCTCTTCGACGAGAGCGACGAACACGGTGTCACGCGGGGCCTCGGCCTGCTCGCGGGTCGCGTCGAGCGCTTCCCCAGCCCGGGCGAGCCCGGCGCGCCCTCGCACGTGCCGCACATCGGTTGGAACACGGTGCGCTTCCGCGGCGACCACCCGCTGATCTCCGCGCTGCCGCCCGAGGACGCCTACTACTTCGTGCACTCCTACCGTGCGGTGCCGCGCGACCCCGACGTGATCGTCGGGGTGGTCGACTACGGCGCTCCGTTCGCGGCGGCCGTCGCGAAGGAGAACGTCGTCGCCGTGCAGTTCCACCCCGAGAAGAGCCAGAACGCGGGTCGCCGTCTGCTCGACGCCTTTGCGGCGTGGTTGGCGTCGTGATGCGGCGCGCTTCCTTCGCGGCGCGCAACGCGCTCGCGGCGTGCGCTCTCGCAGCGCTCGCGTGCGCCGTGCAGGGCCCGGTCGTGGAGACGAAGGTCCTCGAGATCGACCCGCCGGCGCTCTCGCGCATCGCGGTGGCGCCCTTCCTGCCGTCGCCGAAGTTCAAGGGCGACACGCCGATCGGCGAGAGCAGCGGCGCCGAAGGCGCCGAGGCCGCGGCGCTGACCACGCGCTTCGTCACCGAGGCGTTCGCGGCCGAGGGCTTCGACATCGTCGCGGCCGGCGATCTCGTGAACGTCTTCACCGCCGCCGGGAAGCCGGTCCCGCACGGCGAGGTCGGGCCCTTCCAGCGCGTCGCCAGGAACGAGTACGGGGCCACCGCGCTGCTCACCGGCGAGGTGTATCGCTACAAGGCGCGACAGGGCGGCGAATTCGGCGCCACGCGTTCGGCGAGTGTCGGCTTCACCGTCGTGTTGTACGCGACGTCCGACGGCCGCGAGCTGTGGCGCGCGCGCTTCGACAAACACCAGCCCGCGCTCTCCGAGAACCTGCTCGAAGCGCGCCGCTATCCGGGACGCGGTTCGCGCTGGCTGACCGCGGCCGAGCTGGCGCGCTGGGGGGCGCGTGAAACGGCAAAGCGCCTGCTCGAGTTGAAGTGATGTTCGAGTTGATTCCCGCGATCGATCTGCTCGGCGGAGAGTGCGTGCGTCTCGCCCAGGGGCGCTACGACGCCGCCACCGTGTACGAAGCCGACCCGGCCGTCGCGGCGAAGCGCTTCGTCCTGGCCGGCATCCCGCGTCTGCACGTCGTCGATCTCGACGGCGCGAAGGCGGGGCGCCCGGTCAACACGGCCGCGGTGCGCGCGATCGTCGCCGCGGCGGGAAAGGTGCCCGTGCAGCTCGGCGGTGGCCTGCGCGACGCGACGTCCATCGCCGCCGCGCTCGACACGGGCGTCGACCGCGTGATCCTCGGCACCGTCGCGTTGCGCGAGCCCGAAGTGGTGCGCGCGGCGACGAAGGCGCACCCGGGGCGCATCGTCGTCGGCCTCGACGCGAAGGACGGCCGCGTCTCCGTCGAGGGCTGGCTCGAAACCGGCGAGGCGACCGTCGTCGACGTCGCGCGTCGCTTCGAGGACGCGGGCGTCGCCGCGATCGTGCACACCGACATCGCCCGCGACGGGATGCTCACCGGACCCAACCTCGAGGCCACCGCCGCCCTCGCAGACGCGATCGAGATTCCCGTGATCATCTCCGGCGGCGTCTCGAGCGAAGAGGACCTCGTCGCGGGGGCGAAGCTCGCGCATCGCGGCATCGCCGGGGCGATCGTCGGACGCGCGCTCTACACCGGCGACGTCGACCTCGCGTCGGCGCTCGCGCGACTCGGGAGCCTCTGAATGCTCTACAAGCGGATCATCCCCTGTCTCGACGTCGATCGCGGCGAAGTGGTGAAGGGCGTGCGTTATGTCGACCACGTGTCGGCGGGCGATCCGGTCGAAGTGGCGCGTCGCTACGACGAGCAGGAAGCCGACGAGATCACCTTCCTCGACATCACCGCCAGCCACGAAGAGCGCGGCATCCTGCTCGACATCGTCGCGCAGACGGCCGAGAGCGTGTTCATGCCGCTCACGGTCGGCGGCGGAGTGCGCTCGATCCAGGACATCCGCGATCTGCTGAACGCTGGCGCCGACAAGGTCTCGATCATGACCGCGGCCGTGAACAATCCCGACCTCGTCGGCGAGGCGGCGGTGAAGATCGGCAGCGCGAACCTCGTGCTCGCGATTGACGCACGGCGTCGACCCGATGACGCACCCGAGGGGCCGGGTTGGGAGGTGTGCACGCACGGCGGTCGTCGCCCGACCGGCATCGACGCCGTGGAGTGGGCCGCGCGCATGGCGGACGCCGGCGCGGGCGAGATCCTGCTCACGAGCATGGACCGCGACGGAACGAAAAGCGGCTATGACCTCGCGATGTTGCGCGCCGTCGCCGACCGCGTCCCGATCCCGGTGATCGCGTCCGGCGGCGGGGGCAGCGCGGACGATCTCGCGCGTGCATTGGACGACGGACCCGAAGGCGGGCACTGCCAGGCGGCGCTCGCCGCCTCGATCTTTCACTTCCACGAAGTGACGGTGGGGCAGGTAAAGGAACGCCTTCTCGAGCTCGGTGTGCCGGTCCGGCCGCCGGTTGGGCGCACTGCCGCCGGAGGCGGCCGTTGATGGCGCAAAATGCCTGCGCTAGGCTGCAAAGCCGCTTTCAACGGGTCGGAAGTGCACGGGTTTCCAGGGTTTTCAGGCTTTCGACCGGCGAACGCATAACGAAGTTTTTCCTCGCCTCTGGCGAGGCGAATTCGACACGAGAACCCATCTGGGAGCCACTTCCATTCACCCAGTAGATTTCTGCTTCGGTCGCACGAAGTGCGCGTGTCGCACTCGGTGAAACGCTGAAGCAGATGAGGATTTTGCGTACATGCCCGTGATCAAAGTCCGCGACAACGAACCCTTCGAAGTCGCGATGAAGCGTTTCAAGAAGCAGTGCGAGAAGGCCGGCATTCTCAGCGAGCTCAAGCGACGCGAGTACTACGACAAGCCGAGCATCCGCAAGAAGAAGAAGGCCGCAGCCGCCCGCAAACGCGCCCTCAAGAAGGCGCGGCGGATGGCGCGATGACCTTCACCGGGAACACCGGGAGGTAGAGCGGCTTGGGACGCATCCCCGACGAGATCATCCAGCAGGTTCGCGATCGCGCGGATGTGGCTGAGCTCGTCGGTCGGACGGTGTCCCTCAAGCGCGCGGGTCGCAGCTACAAAGGACTGTGTCCCTTCCACGAAGAGA
>JAHEJV010000361.1 GCA_024638705.1 Deltaproteobacteria bacterium
GTCTCCCCGCCTCCCATGACGACGAGGAGAACGAATGATGCGCTGTGCCTTCCAGAACTTCCGCGCGAACTTGCACACCGGTCTGATCGCCTTCGGTGCGCTAGGTCTGGTCGCGACGCTCACGGCCTGCGAGACGCCGCTCGAGCGCGCGTACGGGCTCTCCCAACGAGCCCACGTGGCGCGTACAATTGCCAACCCGGACGCCGGCATCGAAGACCTCGAGACGCGCCGGCCCGACGGCGCTACTACCGAAGCGGCGCTGGACAATCATCGCGAGCGGGAGCAGCAGGTCCGGGATCCGTCGCCCCCGTCCGTGATCAACGTGGACATCGGAGGCTGAATCATGCGGCGAGTAGACGTGAACGTGGGGGTGGGACGCAAGCGCGAGCGCGGGACGGTGATGGTACTCATTGCCGGAAGTGTCGTGGTGCTCCTCCTGTTCGGTGCACTCGCCCTGGACGTCGGCCTCGTGTGGTCGACCCGCACGCAGAACCAGAACGTCGACGATGCGGCCGCGCTCGCCGCCGCGAATCACATGATCGATCCGACCGGGCCCAGCGTCACGCTCGCCGAAGCGCGCCAGAAGGCGCGCGAGACGGCGCTTTTGAACGAGTCGGTCGGCGAGGGGCCGGTCACCGTGCTCGACTCCGACATCACGTTCGGGTTCTACGACCTTCGCGACGGCAGCTTCGACACGGGCGTCGACCTCACCGACCCGGACGTCGTGACCGGCGCACGGGTCAACGTCCGTCGGGACGGCACCGACAACAGCGAGTCGCCCGCCTTCCTCGCCGGCCTGCTGGGCCTGACGGGGAACCCGGCGCGCCGCGGCTTCACGGTGAACAACACGGCGATCGGCTACCTCGGATTCGACGGCGACTTCTTCCCCGGCGAGTTCGACCTCCCGATCGCGATCGACAGCTGCAACCTGACGTCCGACAACGGCTGTGGAGACGATTTCTGCGCCAACTCGCAGACGCCGGACAATCCGTGTCTGCTCTCGCCCGGCGCGCAACAGGTTGGCGACGCCTCGACCGGCGCGGGCGATGTGACCTGCCTCGATTTCTCCCCGACGCCGGATCAGAACGCCTGCTGGACCGACTTCGGGGATGACCCGACCGTGAGTACTCCGTCGCTCAAGGGTGTCGTCGACAACGGCAATGCGGGCGATGTCGGAGCAGGCGACTACGTCAACCTCGACAATGGCGACAAGACGTCGGTGCAGAAGTACATCGCCGAAGCCATGTACGGCGAGGGCTCGTTCTCGGGCAATCCGCGCGGTGAGGACCGCTACCCGGACGCGGTCGGAACCACGCAGTCGATCGACTCGTGGGTCGTGAAGCTGCCCGTCGTCGAATGTCAGGACACCGCGCACTGCGCGGGCGGCGACAACTTCCAGATCACCGGCGGCGTGTGCTTCCAGGTCCGCGAAGTCACCGGCCCGCCGGACCGGCTCGTCAAGGGACGCTTCCTCTGCCCCGATGATCCGGATCCCGACGTCCGCGACCTCTACGAGAGCCACTGTGCCGACCCGCCCGGCGACCAGGACCGGCCGGGTGGCTGCAACTTCGGCGATCGCGCGGAGCAGGTCGTCCTCGTCGAGTAGCCGTTCCTCCCGTTCCCTCTCCCATTCCACCACCGAGCGTTCCATCCATGCCGACTCCCACGTGCATCTTCTTCGCGCCTCCGGGCACGCGCCTCCACGATCATGCGGCGATGCTCGAGGCCGACGGATCGATCGACCTGGCTTGCCTGACGGCAGACCCGATCGAGTTCGTCGACGAAGTGCGCGCGAACCGGCCCGACATCGTGGTGGCGGATCTCGGCGACGATCCCGAAGCCGTGCTCGACCTGCTCGAAAAGCTGCCGACGCCGCGTCCGCGGCTACTCGTGCAGGGTCCGGCCGACCAGAGCGCCGCGATCCTCCGCGCGATGCGGATGGGCGTGCGGGAATACTTCGAAGAGCCGCCGAGCGAGGAGCAGTTCCGCTTCGCCATCACCGCGCTGGCGTCGGAGATCGTCCCGGAATCCGGGGGCTCGAAGCCGGCGCGCGTCGTGGCGGTGATGGGCGCCAAGGGTGGCGTGGGCGCGACGATCGTCGCCTGTCAGCTCGCCGCGAGCCTGCGCGCGGGCGGGGCGCGCACCGCCGTCGTCGACCTGAACCTTCCGCTCGGCGACGTCTCGCTCTACTTCGACGTCCAGCCCGCCTACACGATCGCGAACATCGCGCGCGAGATCGACCAGCTCGACGCCACCTACCTGCGCACGCTGATGCAGGGCCGGCCGGACGGGGTGCAGATCCTCGCGTCGCCCAGCCAGGCAGAAGAGGCCGAGCTCGTGCGCGGCTCGCACGTGGAGAACGTGCTCGAGCTGCTCCGTCAGGACTTCGACTGGGTGATCCTCGACGTGTCGCGCACGTGGAGCGAGCCGACGGTACGCGCGCTCGATCTCGCCGACCAGATCCTGCTCGTCACCCTGATGGACGTACCGACGCTTCACCACACGCGTCAGCACATCGATCTCCTCGAGCGCCTCGGGCACTCGGGAAAGCGGATCCGTCTGATCGCGAACCGCTACTCGTCGACCGATCCGGTGACCGACAAGGACGTCAGCGACTTCCTCGACCGCGAGCCCGACTTCCGGATCCCGAACGACTACCCGACCACCGTCGCCAGCGTGAACCGCGGCGTCTCGGTGGCCGAAGTCTCCCCGCGCAGCGCCGTCGCGCGCGCGTACGCCGAGCTCAATCGCTGCCTCCACACGTGGTCCGACCGCGAACCCCCGGCCGTGGAGGCCCGTGGCGCATTTGCCCGCGCCGCGAACCTGTTCAGGAGAACGTAATGGCATTGCTCGACCGCCTCCGCCGAGATGGACCCGATGCGCCGAAGGCGCTCGAGAAGACCACTTCCCGGACGACTGCCCGCGAACCGGGCCCCGAATCCGCCTATCAGGAGCTCAAGTCCCGCGTCCACAACCGCCTCTTCGAGCTGATCGATCTCTCCCGCCTCGGGAAGGTGTCCGAGGAGCGGGTGCGCCAGGACATCGCACTGGCCACGCGCCGGATCCTCGAGGAGCAGCGCGTCCTGCTCACGCTCGAGGAGCGGGAGCGGATCGTCACCGAGATCCAGGACGAGGTGTTCGGCCTCGGGCCGCTCGAGCCGCTGCTCGCCGACCCGAGCGTCAGCGACGTGCTCGTCAACGGTCACGACAGCATCTATGTGGAGCGCCACGGACGCCTCGAGCCGACCGTCGCGCGCTTCAAGGACGACACGCACCTGATGCGGATCATCGAGAAGATCGTGTCGAGCGTCGGACGTCGCGTCGACGAGTTGAACCCGATGGTCGACGCGCGTCTCACCGACGGCTCCCGCGTCAACGCGATCATCCCGCCGCTCGCTCTCGACGGTCCGCTGCTCTCGATCCGGCGCTTCCCCGCCGACCCGCTGCTCGCCGACGACCTGATCGAGCTCGGATCGGTGACACCCGAGATCGTCGAGCTGCTCAAGGGCATCGTCGGCACGCGCATGAACGTGCTGATCTCGGGCGGAACCGGCTCGGGCAAGACGACGATGCTGAACGTGCTTTCGAGCTTCATCGGCCCGGAAGAGCGCATCGTCACGATCGAGGACTCGGCGGAGCTGCAGCTCAAGCAGAGCCACGTCGGTCGCCTCGAGACGCGCCCGGCGAACATCGAAGGGAAGGGGGAGGTGAACCAGCGCATGCTGGTGATCAACACCCTGCGCATGCGGCCCGACCGCATCATCGTCGGCGAGGTTCGCGGCCCCGAGGCCTTCGACATGCTCCAGGCGATGAACACGGGCCATGACGGGTCCCTCACCACCATCCACGCGAACTCCCCGCGCGACGCGCTCTCGCGGATCGAGAACATGGTGGCGATGAGCGGGCTCGAGATTCCGCAGCGCGCGGTGCGCAGTCAGATTGCCGCGGCGATCCACGTCGTCGTGCAGCTCTCACGCCTCTCCGACGGTCGCCGCCGCCTCGTCAGCCTCCAGGAGATCACCGGCATGGAGGGTGACATCATCAGCATGCAGGAGATCATGACGCTCGAGCGTCACGGCATCGACGAAGAGGGGAAGCCGATCGTCGAGATCGTCCCGACCGGCATCCGGCCGCGCTTCGCCGAGCACCTCAAGTCCCACGGCATCGAGCTGTCGGAGGGGATGTTCGAGCCGCGGACGCGTCGCTGATCCCTTCCACAGAACTTCATCCGAATCCGCGAGTGCATCCATGAGTCCCTTGATCTACGTCATGATCTTCCTCGCCGTCGTGCTGGCGGTCGAGGGTCTGTCGATGCTCGTTTCCGAGCGTCGGACCGGCGACCGCGCGACGGCACGACGCCGCCTCCGCCAGATCGCGGCCGGAATCCAGGACCCGGAGATGCAGTCCGAGGGGTCGATCCTGCGCGCTCGCCGCGAAGCGGGGCGTTCGTTCGTCGACATCGTGTCGATGGTGCCCGGCGTGTTCCAGCTCGAACGGCGGCTCTACCAGGCGGGTCTCACGATCTCGCCAACGGTGTTCATCGCGATGTGTTTCGCGATCGGACTCGGCGCCTGGCTGCTCGGATCGATCTACTTCCTCAACCCGGCGGTCGCCGCGCCCCTGGTCGCGCTCGGCCTGGTGCCGTTCTGGCGCGTGGCCCAGCTGCGCGCGAAGCGGCTCGGGAAGTTCGAAGAGCAGTTC
>JAHEJV010000362.1 GCA_024638705.1 Deltaproteobacteria bacterium
AACCGGAGCGGCCCGCCGAGTGGGAGATCCTGCTCACGCTCGCCGCGATCCTCCAGGGACAGAAGGCGGCGGACGTCGACGTCGCAGCGCTCGACACGCTCTTCTTCACCGGCATCGTCGCGACGTTCGCCGGCGACCCGAAGTCGCCGATCGCAGGGCGCGACCCGGGCGAGATCGTCGCCGCGACGCCGGGGAAGGGACCGATGCGGATGCTCGACTTCTCGATCCGCCGCGGGCCCTGGGGCGAACACTACGGCGCGAACCCGGACGGCCTCACGCTCGAGAAGGTCGCCGCCGAGCCGAACGGCCTCGACATGGGCGCGCTCGAGCCACGCCTGCCGGAGGTGCTGGGGACGAAGTCGGGGAAGATCGACCTCGCGCCCGAGTACATCACCGCCGACATCCCGCGCCTGCGCGAACGCCTCGCGCGCGAGGACGATGGGCTCGTCCTGGTGAGCCGGCGCCACGTCCGGTCGAACAACTCGTGGATGCACAACGTCGCCGCGCTCGTATCCGGGAAGGACCGCTGCACGCTGCTCATCCATCCCGACGACGCGAAGCGCGCCGGTGTGGCGGACGGCGCGTCGGCGCGCGTCACGTCGTCGGCGGGCAGCCTCACAGCCCCGGTCGAGGTGAGCGACGAGATGCGGCCGGGCGTCGTATGCCTGCCCCACGGCTGGGGCCACGACAAGAAGGGCGCGCAGCTCTCCGTCGCGTCCGAGCACGCGGGCGTGTGCAACAACGACATCGCCCCGGGCACGCTGATCGATCCGCTCTCGAACAACGCGATCGTGAATGGCATCCCGGTGGAGGTGACGCCGGCCTAGCACACGCCGACGAGGTCACTCGTCGACGTAGCCCAGCTGCTCGAGACGCTCGCGCATCTCCGGGTCGATCGGAATCGTCACCTTCTCATCGCACCCGCGCGCGATGGCTAGGCGGCGCCCACTTCCACCGGCGCCGTCATGATGCGCCGGAAGAGCGGCCCGAGGCCCTCGCTCCACTCCACCTCGTCGGCCTTCCAGCGCGAGCCCGGGGGCAGGAAGTCGAGCGCCGCGTCGAGCATGCAGCGCAGCTCCTGCTGCGCGAGGTTCGCGCCGAGGCAGAAGTGCGGACCGTGGCCGAAGATGGCCAGACGGTTCGTGTCGCGGCGGATGTCGAGGCGGTCGGGGTCGGGAAAGACGTCCGGGTCGCGATCGGCTCCCATGAACGAGAGCATCACGAGCTGTCCTTTCTCGATCTCGCGCCCTTCGAGGGTGAAGTCGTTCAGGGCGAAGCGCGGCAGCCAGTCGAGCGGACCGAAGTCGAAGCGCAGCAGCTCGCGGACCGCGGCGGGCAGGAGCTTCCGGTCGGCGCGCAGCTCTTCCATCACGTCGGGATGCTCGAGCAGCGAGCGCAGCGAGAAGACGCCGCCGGCGACGGTGGTGTCGGTGCCCGCCGCGATCAGGGCGCTCACGACGGACGCGATCTCCTCGATCGAGAGCTGATCGTCGAAGTCACAGGCCATGGCCAGGTCGGAGATCAGGTCGTCCTTCGGCCTCACGCGGCGCTCGCGCGCCATCTCGCGGATCCACTCGCGCAGCTCGGCGCTGGCGTCGAGGCCCACCTTCCGCTCCTCGTCGGAGAGCAGCGGATCGATCAGCGAGAGCGAAGCGCGGCCGAGCGCGCGGAAGCGCGCTTCGTCGTCGCCCTTCGGCGGGATGCCGGTGATGCGGGAGACGACCGTGTTCGGGATCGGATCGAAGAACTCGGCGAGCACGTCGATCGTGCCGCGACGTCCGCGCAGCGGCGCCGCGTACTGCGACACCACCTCCACCACCTGATCCTCCATCCGCGCCACGGCCCGCGGCGTGAACGCCTTCGCGACGAGCGCGCGCATCCGGGCGTGCTGCTCGGGCGGGGCCGAGAAGAGGTTCACCACCTCCGGACGCGCGAGCGGGCTGTCCGGCGGCGGCGGGCGGTAGTGGGCGTAGGCGCGCGGGTCGTTGTCGACGTTCGGGTCGGTGTAGAGCCGATGGACGAGGTCGTAACGGGTGACGATCCACGAATCGATCGGCGCGAGGTAGTGCACCGGGTCTTCGCGGCGCATGCGGGCGATGACGCCGGGCATGTCCTCGCGGTAGGCGTCGGAGAAGAAGGGGTCGGGGGCGGCGGTCATCGGGTCCTCGCTGCGGGCGCCGCCAGTGTCGCCGATCGCCGCCACGCCTGTCCACGGCGGGGAGGAGCGAAACGCCCCACGAGAGGTGATACTCGGGCACCACGACCGGAGGAACCCATGCGAACCGTCCACGCCCGCTCCCTGATCACCGCCCTCGCGATCGCGCTGCTCACCCTCACCGCGTGCGCGAGCCCGCCGCCCGAAGAGTCCGACAACCTCACCGTCGGCAAGGTGCAGGGCGAGATCAAGGTGGGCATGGACGCCGCTTCGGTGGCGCAGATCCTCGGCTCGCCCAACATCGTCACCACCGACGACCAGCGCCGCGAAGTGTGGATCTACGACAAGATCTCGAGCGATCGCGTCGACACGGCGTCGTCGATCGGCGGCGGCATCATCATCTTCGGCGGCGGCAAGAGCTCGCGCCAGAGCTCGAGCAACCAGCGGACGCTCACCATCATCATCAAGTACGACGAGGAGAAGAAGGTCCGCGACTTTGCGTACAACTACTCCTCGTTCTAGCAAGCGCGCGCAGCGCGTGTGAAGCGAGGCGAAGCCGAGCGAAGTCCAAGGACGGCTTCCGCATTCGCCGAGGCTCTCTCCATGAATCGTCGAGCCCGTGTGCTGATCATCTTGCTCGCGCTGCTGACAGGGTGCGTCGCGCCCCGCACCGCGCCGACGGATCTGGTCCAGCTCCAGCCCGAGAGCACGGCGAACAAGGCAATGCAGACGCGCACCTTCGAGACGCGCAATGATCTCGAGCTGCTCTCCGCCTCCGCCGCCGTGCTCCAGGACCTCGGCTTCCAGGTCACTGAGAGCGTCCACGACGTCGGCTTCCTGCGCGCGGCCAAGGAGCGCAGCGCGCGGGAGTACGGCCAGGAGATCACGCGGGCGGTCGTGCTGCTGATCACCACTGCGCTCTCGGTCGTCGGCGGGGGGAACGCCGTCGTCGTGATGCCCGTCGATCTCCACCAGCAGATCCACGCCTCGCTGATCGCGCGGCCGATCAACGAAGACGGCACGAAGCACGAAGTGCGCGTGCTCTTCTATCGGCTCGTGTGGCAGGGCAGTGGACAGAGCGGCGACCAGCAGATTCCGCCCGGCGAGCAACGCATGCAGATGATCCGCGACGCGGGCATCTACCAGACTTTCTTCGCGCGGCTCAACAAGGCCGTGTTCCTCGAACAAGAGAAGATCTAGGGGCCGCATCCATGAAGACTCCCTCGCCTCGCATCGCCGTCCTGCTCCTGCTGTCCTTCGGCTTCTTCGCCGTCGCCTGCGCGTCGACTCCGAAGGAGGAGGAGACGAACCTGCTCGCGCCGACGGAAGAGCAGATGAAGCTGCGCAACTTCCAGTCGCGCACATTCGACGTCGCCGACCGCACCCAGGCGATCCGCGGCGTGATCGCCGCGTTGCAGGACCTCGGCTTCATCATCGAGCGCGCCAACGCCGACCTCGGCCTCGTCACCGCCGCGCGCTTCGCCGAGCCCCGCTACTACGACGTGATGGGCGTGACCGTCACCGTGCGTCCGCAGGGCGAGGGCCAGATGCTGATCCGCGCCAACGCCATCTACAACAACGCGCCGGTGACCGATCCGAAGGTCTACCAGAACTTCTTCGCCACCCTCGAGCGCTCGATGTTCATCGGGCGCAACTGACGTGCGCCGCTTCACCCCGCTCGCGTTCGCTTGCGCCGCGCTGCTCTGCGGCTGCGCGGGAGAAGGGTCGCGTTATGCGATTCAATGGAACGCCGCCGACCAGATCTGGCTGTCGGAAGAGAGTCAGGTGAAGGTGCGCAACGTCCAGAGCCGCGTCTTCGACACGACCGACAAGGCCGGCATCCTCGAAGCCGTCGTCACGACGTTCCAGGACGCCGGCTTCCAGATCGAAGTGCTCGACCCCGACCTCGGTCTCGTCTCCGGGAAGAAGTTCCTCTCCTCGGGCAGCGATTCCTTTTTCGACGACCCCACCTACACCCTCTACGACGAGGAGGCGCTCGTCGTCTTCCTGCGCAGCTACCGGACGTGGGGGCCCTTCCACCACCGCAACGACCTCGTGCGCGCGACCGTCACCGTGCGTCCGCGCAACGAGAGCCAGCTGATCGTGCGCGCCGCGGCGCAGATGCGCCTGTCGCCGGTCGAGGCGCCGCTCGCCTATCAGCAATTCTTCCGCGCGCTGGAGAGCACGCTCTTCGCGCAGCGGGAGCTGGCGGCGGGCGGATGACCCCCGAAGCCGATGCGGACGCGTTTCTCGCGTGTCGCTGTGGCGCCTGCCGGATCACCCTGTGCGACCCGACGATGCGCGCGCGGGTGGAATGCCTGTGCTGCGACTGCCGCCAGAGAGGCCTCATCTCTGCCAGCAAGAACCCCGGAAACGCTCTGCCCCAGGCGGTTCTGGATTTCGAGCGCGGGGTCGATCGGATCTATTTCGCGAACGCGCTGATCGTCGACGAAGCGTCGCGAGAACGACTCGTGTTCTCGAAGCTGACGGAGGACGCGTT
>JAHEJV010000363.1 GCA_024638705.1 Deltaproteobacteria bacterium
GTCCTCGCCACCGTGCGGTGTCGCACGCAGGACGGCGCGCCCTGTCTGCCCGACGCGGTGGGCGACGACGTGCTCGGCAGCGAGCGCGTGCGCGAGATCGTCGCGCGCTATCACGGTCTGGTGCAGAGCCCGGAGGGTCGGCGCAACCTCGCCGCGTCCTTCGAGCCGATCCGCGGTCTCGCCCCGGACGTCGACGGCGAGCT
Source organism: Deltaproteobacteria bacterium (assembly GCA_024638705.1). Classification (GTDB taxonomy): domain Bacteria; phylum Myxococcota_A; class UBA9160; order UBA9160; family SMWR01; genus JAHEJV01. The sequence continues at coordinate 204 of JAHEJV010000363.1, forward strand.
GCTCTACCAGGTGATCGCGTCCCGCCGCGACCTCGCGCCGGCACGCGAGCGCGTCGACGAGCTGGCGATCGTCCTCGCCCAGATCTCGCTACTCGGGCTCGACGAGGCGGATGCCGACCGCGTGCGCGACGCGATCGTGCGCGACTTCATCGCGGCGAGCGAGATCGAGGGCCTGGGCCCCGCGACGATGTACGACGCCATCGAGGCGAGCGGGGTCGGCCGTCTTCCCCCGCCCAGCAGGTCGCGGAACTAACGCCTCTCGCGTGAAGCCAGGCGGGGCGCGAGCGCACGGGCGACCTCCTCCGCCACCACCTCCGCGCCCTGCGGTGAGAGATGGTCGTCGAGGGGAAGCAGGAAGAGCTCCTGCCGGGGCCGGGGCTCGAAGGCGGTGAGCGGCGACACGAAGCCGATGCCGCGCGCCGCGGCGAGCGCGCGCAGGCGATCGGCGTCGTGGGCCGGAAGGTCGTGGGTGAGCTTGTAGACGTCGGGGATGTAGACGATCGTGATCGGGACGCCCCGCGAGGCGAGCAGGGCGTTCATGCGATCGAGCCAAAGGGCGTATTCCGCCCAGAGCGCGTCGGCCCGTTCTTCCGGCACGTCGACCGACGTCAGCGGATGCTCGCGCTCGCCCGTCTGGTCCTCGCGAAAGCGCTTCCACGCCACCTGGACGCGCAGATAGAGCTCGTAGATCGCGCTCGTGTAGAGCGTCTCGAGGACGGGGCCGCGGCCGTAGCCGATGGCGGCCTTCTGGCTCTGGTAGACCGACCCCTCGCGCTCGAGGTCGGCGATGTCGTTGGCGCAGAATCCGATCAACACGTGGTCGGGTTCGAGGGCGATCGCGCGCTCTTCGAGGAAGAGCGTCTCGGATCGGATCGTCCAGCCTCCGCTGCCGCCGTTGACCACCTCGACGTCGTGCCCCGCATCGCGCAGGCGCGCTTCGAGGCGCGCGGGCCAGGTCTCGTACTCCTCGAGGTAGTAGCCGAAGGTCATCGAGTCGCCGAGCGCGAGGATGCGCGTGCGTCCCGGCGGCGGCCTCTTCTCGATCTCAGGTCCGCGCAGCCCGAGCGAGTTGACCTGAACCTCGTAGGAGAGCTCCGGCGGCCACATCACGGTGCTCTTCGAGCCCGGCATGAACACGCCGATCGATCTCTCCCAGCTCGCCGCGTCGAAGTTGACCAGCTTGCCGAAAGTGCGCACCCGCTGGGTCGGCCAGCCGGCGAGACGCAATCCCCCTTCGAGGAGCACGACGGGCGCGACGGCGATCAGCAGGGTCGCGATTCCCTGGCGCAGCGCTGCGATCAATGCACTTCGCTCCGAATCAATGCACCGGACCCATGCGCTGGCGCAGGACGTTGCGTCGCGCTTCCAGCGAGCGCGCGAGCTGTGCGTTGCGCGTGGTGAGCAGTGCGCTGTCGAGGTCGCTGATCGCGGCTGCGAGCCAACCCAGGCGCTGATACACGATGGCGCGGTCGCGCAGCGCGTGCGCCGACTGTGGGGTGAGCAGCACGATGCGGTCGCAGCAGGCGAGCAGCCGCTCTGCGTCGCCGCGCTCGGCGAAGATCCGCTGCAGGTTGCCGAGCATGCGCACGAGGATCTCGCGCGGGGAGGCGTCGCGCAGATGGGTTTCGTGTTGCAGCGCGACGCCCGGACCGAGTGCCGCGGTGAGGCGGCTCTCGCACTCGTCCCGTGAGACGGTCCGACCGTGGAACGCGTCGACGATGCGCTCGTCCTCGCCTGCGCACTTCACGAGGAAATGCCCGGGGAAGGAGACGCCGCGCACGTCGAGTCCGGCGCGTCGCCCGACGCCGATGTAGACGAGCGCCAGGGTGATCGGGATTCCGACGCGGCGATCGATCACGTCGTTCAGGTAGCTGTTGCGGGGGTCGTAGTACTCGCTCGCGCCTTCGAAGCCCTGATCTTCGAAGAGGAAGCGGTTGAGCGCCTCCACGCGCTGGGCCGGGTCGTCCGCCTCGGAGAGCGCGCGCTTCGCCTCTTCGCCGAGGAGATCGAGCTCGGCGCTGACCGACGCGACGTCGAGGTCTGGATACTCCTCCGCCGCGATCAGGATCGCGCCCTCCTCGACGTCGAGGTCGGCGTCGGGCGTGGCGGCGAGGCGCTCGAAGCGCGCGCGGATCGTTTCGGTGAGGGACGTCACCGGGACAGTATAGGGAGGTGCCGCTTGGCTTCCGCTCTCGCGCGGAAGCCTTCGCGCCGTGCGAGAGCGCGTCGGTGGATCTACTCTCCACCCCTGTGAGCGCTCCTCTCTGGCAGCCCACGCCCGAGTCGATCGAGCGCGCGCAATGGACGCGGTTCGCGCGGGACACGTCGGCGTGCTCGGCGCACTCGCCGCGCACCGGCGCCGATCTCGCCGATCCGAGGGCCTTGCATCGTTGGTCGGTCGAGGAGCCGGCTGCGTTCTGGGAAGCCGTCTGGCGCTTCGCCGACCTCGTCGGCGACGGTCCCGGCGACGCGTTGAGGTCTTCCGAGCAGAAGATGCCCGGGACGCGCTGGTTTCCCGACGCGCGCCTCAACTTCGCCGAGAACCTGCTGCGCCGGCGCGACGACGACCCCGCGCTGGTCTTCCGCGTGGAGGATCGCCGCGAGGGGTCGTGGAGCTTCCGCGAGCTCGCCGACACCGTTGCGCGTTGCGCCGCGTGGCTGCGCGCGCGCGGCGTGAAGCCCGGCGACCGCGTCGCGGCCTGGATGCCCAACGGCCCCCAGACCGTCGCGGCGATGCTCGCGACCACGAGCCTCGGCGCGGTGTGGTCGTCGTGCTCGCCCGACTTCGGCACGCGCGGCGTCCTCGATCGCTTCGGTCAGATCGAGCCGACCATCCTCTTCGCGGTGGACGGCTACTTCTACAACGGCAAGCAGCACGACGTGCTGGGTCGCCTGGCCGAAGTGCGAGCCGGCTTGCCGTCCCTGCGTGAGACGGTGCTCGTCCCGTTCGCCCACGAAGATCCCGGGTTGCCGGAGGGCGCGACGCGCTGGGCCGACGTGCTCGCCGCCCACGCCGACGCCGAGCTCGTCTTCGAACGGCTGCCCTTCGATCACCCGCTCTACGTCCTCTACTCGAGCGGCACCACGGGCCCGCCGAAGTGCATCGTGCACGGCGCCGGCGGCACGCTCCTGCAGCACGTGAAGGAGCACCGGCTCCACGTCGACCTGCGCGAGGGCGAGCGGCTCTTCTACTTCACGACGACCGGCTGGATGATGTGGAACTGGCTCGTGTCCGGGCTCGCGTCGGGCGCGACGCTGCTCCTCTACGACGGCGCGCCCGCATACCCGGACGTCGGCGCACTCTTCGAGTGGGTCGCCCGCGAGGGCGCGGCGGTGTTCGGCACGTCGGCGAAGTTCCTCGACGCCGTCGCGAAGGCCGGCTACGCGCCGCGCGAACACGTCGACCTCGGCGCCGTGCGCACGATCCTCTCCACCGGTTCGCCGCTCGCGCCGGAGGGGTTCGACTTCGTCTACGAACACGTGGCGCCCCACGCCCAGCTCGCGTCGATCTCCGGCGGCACCGACATCGTGTCGTGCTTCGTGCTCGGCTGCCCGGTCGCGCCGGTGTGGCGCGGCGAGATCCAGGGGCCGGGCCTCGGCATGGCCGTCGACGTCTACGACGAAGACGGCCGTCCGGTGCGCGAACACAAGGGCGAGCTCGTCTGCACGCGGCCCTTCCCGTCGATGCCGACCGGGTTCTGGAACGACCCGGACGGCGCGCGCTACCGCGCGGCCTACTTCGAGCGCTTCCCCGGTATCTGGTGCCACGGCGACTTCGCGGAGTGGACGGCCAACGGCGGGATGGTGATCCACGGCCGTTCCGACGCGGTCTTGAACCCGGGCGGCGTGCGCATCGGCACGGCGGAGATCTACCGCCAGGTGGAGCAGATCGACGCCGTCGTCGAGGGGCTCGTCGTCGGCCAGGCGTGGGAGGGCGACGAGCGCATCGTGCTCTTCGTGCGTCTGCGCGACGGGGTCTCGCTCGACGAAGAGCTCCGCGCCGAGATCCGTGACCGCGTGCGCCGCGGCGCCAGCCCGCGCCACGTCCCCGCGCGCATCGTCTCGGTGCCGGACATCCCGCGCACGCGCAGCGGGAAGATCGTCGAGGTGGCGGTGCGCGAAGTCGTGCACGGACGCCCGGTGAAGAACCGCGAGGCGCTCGCCAACCCGGAGGCGCTCGCGCACTTCGCCGACCGCGAGGAGCTCGCATCATGAAGGCGCGTCGTTAGTGGCGGGCATCCCCCGTATCGCGGTGCACGGCGGCGCCGGAAAGGTGCCGACCGCCGCGTCCGACCCGGACTGGTGCGCGATGGCCGACGCCGGCCTGCGCGACGCCCTCGTCGCGGGCGGCGATCTGCTGGCGACGGGCGGAAGCGCGCTCGACGCCGTGGCGGCCGCGGTCGTCGTGCTCGAGCGCTGCGAGGCCTTCAACGCCGGGCGCGGGGGCGT
>JAHEJV010000364.1 GCA_024638705.1 Deltaproteobacteria bacterium
AGACCCCCGAAGAGCTCGACGCACGGCGTGCCGAGGCGCGCGCGGAAAAGCGCACCTTCCACTACCGGCGTCCCGACGACTTCGACCGCGACGCCGCGCTCGGTCGCATGGCCCGCGAGGAGCACGTGATCCGCTTCCGCATGCCGACCGAGCCCTTGACCGTCACCGACACGGTGCTCGGCGCGATCGAATTCGGCGAGGAGCACCTCGACGACTTCGTGATCCTCAAGCGGGACGGGTATCCCACCTATCACCTCGCGGTCGTCGTCGACGACGCGGAGATGGGCGTCACCCACGTGCTGCGCGGCCAGGAGCATCTCAACAACACGCCGCGCCACAGAGCACTCCAGCGCGCACTCGGTGTGGGCGAGCCGGTCTACGCCCATCTCAGCCTGATCTTCAACGCCGACGGCTCGAAGATGTCGAAGCGCGACAAGGACAAGGCCGCGCGGGCCGCTGTGAAGGCGCGGATCCAGGAGGATGCCGGCGCGCGTGATGCACTCGACGCCCTCGTCGGCGACGGCGCACTCGGGCCGTGGCTGAAGGACAAGCGCGCCCAGCTCGACCCCTCGCGCCTCGCGCGGCTCGCCGAGGCGCTCGCGCTCGATCTCCCGTGCATCGAGGTCGAGGACTTCCGTCGCGCCGGCTACCTGCCCGAGGTGCTCTGCAACTACATCGCGCTGCTCGGTTGGAGTCCGGGGAAGAAGGACGCCGAGGGGCGCGACCTCGAGCGCTTCGACCGCGCTTATCTCGCCGAGCACTTCGCCCTCGACCGGGTCGGGGTCGCCAACGCCCGCTTCGATCGCGAGAAGCTGCTCGCCTTCAACCAGGACACGATCGCGGAGCTCTCCGACGACGCCTTCTTCGACGCCTGGACGACATGGTGCGAGCGGTACGCGCCGGCGAGTCTCGAGCGCGACGAGGGCTGGCGTCGGCGCTACGCCGTGATGATCCGCACACGCTGTCGCACGCTGGCCGACGCTTCCGACGCCGACGGGCCCGGCGGCTTCGCGTGGATCGCCGACGACGCCATCGCCTACGACGCCAAGGCCGTCGCAAAGTGGCTTCGCAAGGGAGAGCCGAGCGGCTTCGACCGTCTGCGCGCCGCGGCGAAGACACTCGCAGGGGTGTCGCTCTTCGAGCCCGAGGCGATCGAAGCAGCGATCACGAAGCTCGCCGAAGAGCTCGGCGTCGGGATGGGGAAGCTCGCCCAGCCGCTTCGCGTCGCGGTGACCGGCACGGCGGCGAGTCCGCCGCTAGGCGACACGCTCGCGATCCTCGGCGCGGCGTCGGTCTCGGCGCGCATCCGGCGCGGTCTGTCGCTCGAAGGCTGACCGGCTTCCGGCGGCCCGCCGAGCGTCCGGCTCGGACGAGTGGTGTACGCTGGCGCCGCCATGGCGAGCTACGACTACGACTTGTTCACGATCGGCGCGGGCTCGGGCGGGGTCCGCGCGAGCCGGATCTCGGCGGGCTACGGCGCGAAGGTGGCCGTGGCCGAAGAGCGCGACCTCGGCGGCACCTGCGTCAACGTCGGCTGCGTCCCGAAGAAGCTGCTCGTGTACGCGTCGGCGTTCTCGCGCGACGTCGAGGATGCGGCGGGATTCGGGTGGACGGCGCCGGCGCCGAGTCACGACTGGAAGACGCTGATCCAGAACAAGGACACCGAGATCGAGCGATTGAACGGGATCTACGCCTCGCTCCTCGACAACGCCGGGGTCGCCCGGATCGAGGGGCGTGCGCGCATCGTCGATGCGCACACCGTGGCGGTCGGCGACGACACCTACACCGCCGAGCACATCCTCGTGGCCGTCGGGGGCTGGCCGACGATGCCCCCGGTGCCCGGCATCGAGCACGCCATCTCCTCGAACGAAGCCTTCCACCTCGAGCGCATGCCCGAGCGGCCGATCATCGTGGGCGGCGGGTACATCGCCGTCGAGTTCGCCGGGATCTTTCACGGGCTCGGTGCCGACGTCACCCAGCTCTACCGCGGCCCGCTCTTCCTGCGCGGCTTCGACGACGATGTGCGCACCCATCTCGCGCACGAGATGCGCGCGCAGAGCATCGACCTGCGCTTCGACGCGAACGTCGCGAAGATCGAACGCGCGGGCGACGGCACCCTGCGCGCCACTCTCGAAAGCGGGGAGAAGCTCGAGGGGGACACGGTGATGTACGCCACCGGTCGGCACCCGCTCACGAAGGATCTCGGTCTCGAGAACGTCGATGTGGCGATGGAGGAAGGTGGCGCGATCGCGGTGGACGACTACTCGCGCACGTCCGTGCCGAACATCTGGGCGATCGGCGACGTCACCGACCGCGTGAACCTCACCCCCGTCGCGATCCACGAGGGGATGTGCCTCGCCGCGACGCTCTTCGGCGATTGCCCCACGAAGCCGGTGCACGAGAACGTGGCGTCGGCCGTGTTCAGTCAGCCGCCGATCGGAAGCGTGGGGCTCACCGAAGCCGAAGCGCGTGCGCGCCATGGCGATGTCGACATCTACCGCAGCGGCTTCCGCGAGCTGAAGCACACGCTCTCCGGGCGCGAAGAGCGCACGCTGATGAAGCTGATCGTCGACCCGGCGACCGATCGCGTGGTCGGCGCCCACATGGTCGGCGACCACGCGGGCGAGATCATCCAGGGCGTGTCGATCGCGCTGAAATGCGGCGCCACGAAAGCCCAGTTCGACGCGACGATCGGCATCCATCCCACGTCTGCCGAGGAGTTCGTCACGATGCGCGAGAAGGCGAAGCCCGCTTGAGCGAAGCGCCGCGCATCACCGGCGTGATTCCCGTGCGCGATCGCGCCGCTCTCGTCGGCCGCGCGATCGACAGCGTCCTCGCACAGGAAGGCCCGAGCTTCGAGCTCATCGTGGTCGACGACGGCTCCACCGACGCCACGCCCGCCGTGCTCTCGGGCTATGGCGAGCGGATCGTGGCCGTCCGTCAGGATCCGACGGGCCGGTCCGCGGCGCGCAACGCCGGCATCGAGCGCGCCCGCGGCGAATGGATCGCCTTCCTCGATTCCGACGACGCCTGGCTGCCCGGGAAGCTGGCGCGCCAGCTCGCCTATCACGAGGCGCATCCGGAGGTCGCGATGAGCGCCCACGGTCTCGAGAAGGCGCACGCGGACGGCCGGATCGAGCAGGCGCCGCCGGATCCGCTCGACGAGGATTCCTACCTCTCCCTGGCCGACCACTTTGCGTTCGTGCCGAGCGCGGTGATGGTGCGCACCGACGCGGCGCGCGAGGTGGGCGGCTTCGACGCGCACTTCGACGGCACCGAAGATCTCGACTTCGCGTTGAAGGTGGCGGCGCGCCACCCGATCGCCGTGATCCCCGATTGCCTCACGCGCTACCACCTGCACGACGCGCAGACCGGGCGTCGGCGCCTGGCGGGGGGCAACGCGCGGGTGCTGCGCGCGCATCTCGAGCGGCAGACCGATCCGGCCCGGCGCGCCCGCATGCGCCGCAAGCTCGCGCGCTATCTCGTGTCGTCGGCGAAGCGTGCGGACACCGCCTCGCAGCGCCGCGCGCTCCTCGACGAGGCCGCCTCGGTCGACCCGCGCGTCCGCCTGCGCGCGGCCTGGCTGCGGCAGCGCTTCGGTCTCGGCGTTTCGCCGCGGGTCTGAGCCCGCACGGCGGCGCGCTACTTCTCGATCGCGTTCACGTCCCAGTCGTAGTCGAAGTACACGATCCGGGCGCGCGGCCCTTTCTCACGCAGCCAGCGTCGATCGGCTTCCGGGGCGTAGGGCGTGACGAAGGCGAGAACGCCGCCCGCGTCCTCGAAGTCCTCGTCGAACCAGTCGAAGATCTTCGAGAGGCGGATCGTGTTCGCCTCGCGGTCGATCTTCATCCCCTTGCCCGTGTCGGCAATCCAGGCGCGCATCGCCGCGTCGAGCTGGGCGTCGAGCGTCGCGGCGCGCAGCGGCTCGCGGGGCAGGGCGGGGCAGGAGGTGGAGGCACAGATGACGACGGCGTGCGCGCGGGGCTCCCCCATCGGCCGCACGATCTCGTGCTCGATCTCGTCGAGCGTGACCGTCCGCCCGCCGACCTTCCCCGCCGGCTTCTTCCACACGGGGCTGAAGAACGACCCGATGTCGCGAATGCTGTCGATCGGGTAGTGCGTCGCGACGAGGTCGATCGCGAGCACGTTGTAGGCGTTGATCCAGAGGGCGAGCTTCTCTTCGCGGGTGTCGATCGTCGTGAGATCGGTGGTCGCGAGGCTCTCGACCAGGCGGTCCCAGTCTGCGGAAGCGGCGATCGCGGGATAGTCGACGTGAACCCGCGCGAGGTCGGAGACGTTGCGGGTGTGCTTCTCGAGCAGCTGCGCGTAGAGGTCGCTGTCGAGCGCGGCGACGGGCGTCGCGGTCAGCGAGAGGACGGCGCCGAAAAGGATGGCGCGGGCGGGCTTCTTCATGGGGATCTCCTGTCGGGGGCGGCGGGGGGTTCCGATGCCGCCCCGCGGACGGGGTTTCGTGCGCCTACTCCGGCTCGGGGGCCGGGGCGTCGGTCTTGAGCTGACTGTGCCGGTGCAGCACGTCGATCGTGTGCTGCGCGTCGGCGCGTTCGTGCTCGAGGAAGCGCTCGATGGCGCGGGCGAGCCGGGGATCGGCGAGGTGGTGCAGGCTGTAGGTGGGCTGCGGGTCGA
>JAHEJV010000059.1 GCA_024638705.1 Deltaproteobacteria bacterium
CTGCGGTGCTTTCGTGTTCGCGTCTTTGGTGGGAGCGGCGTCGGGCGAGGGAAGCGATCCGCGCACGATCCACGCCTGGCTGGGCGGTGCGGTCGTCGCGCTCGGATTCGGGTCGGTGGCCTGGGGTGCCTCAGTGGGGAACCTCCGCGTCCGCGTGGATCGCGTGCCACTCAAACTTCCCGGCGTGGCGTCCGGCGAGACCCCGCTGCGCGTCGCGCACATCACCGACCTCCACATCGGCCCGCTGCTCGAAGCCGAGCGCCTGGCCGGCTTCGTCGAACGCGTCAACCGGCTCGAGCCCGACCTGATCGCCATCACCGGGGACATCTTCGACTTCGATCCCGCCTACGTCGACGCGGGATGCCGCGCGCTCGGCGGGCTTCGTGCGCGCCACGGTGTGTTCGCCGTCCTCGGCAACCACGACGTCTACACCGGAGCCGAAGCCGTGGCCGAGGGCCTCGCGCGTCACACCGACATCCATCTTCTGCGCGACGAGTGGGTGCGCCTCGAGGTGGACGGCGTAGCGCTCGCCGTGGCGGGCGCCGAGGACTCCGGCGTCGGCTGGACCGAGCGCGACTCCACCCACGACGCGCTCGACCGCCTCGCGGCGGAGATCCCGGACGACCTCCCGCGACTGCTGCTCGTGCACCGCCCCAGCTATTTCCGCCACGCGGCGCGGCTCGGCTTCCCCCTCGTGCTGGCGGGCCACACCCACGGCGGCCAGGTCGCCCTGCCCTTCGCGACCCACTGGAACCCTTCGCGCATGATCGCCGACCGCACTCGAGGCCGTTTCGATCTCGGCGACAGCACCCTCTACGTGAGCCGCGGCCTCGGCATGGCGGGCCTGCCCCTGCGCATCAACTGCCCGCGCGAGATCGCGATGCTGGAGTTGTCCGCAAGGTCGGCGTGAGCGCCCGTCCGGGCGTTCGGGTGTGCCGGGACGCTCCCGCCTAACCGAGCACCTTGTGCGAGACCTCTCCGAGCAGGCCGATGCGGTCGAGCTTGTGGCCATTGACGGGCAGGTCGACGGTGAGGCCGTCGAGGCCGTAGCCGACCGCTTTTTCGAGCACCTCCCCCACGGTGTCGGGGTCGCCGAAGATCAGACGCTGCCGGACCATGTCCTTGACCGCGTCGTTCCAGCCCTTCACCGCCGCGATCTCGTCGAGGTCGGCGTTCGCCTCCTCCATCGTCGGCGCGACGACGCACATCATCAGCTTCGTGACCGTGATCTCGGAGCGATCGCGACCCAGACGTTCGCAATGCCCGGCCAGCGCCTCGAGCTTGCGCGGGATCTCGTCCACCTCGCAGATCAGATTCGACTCGTCGGCGTACTGCGCCACCATGCGCAGCGTCTTCTTCTCCCCGCCGCCGCCGATCATGATCGGGATGCGCGACACCGCGGCGGGCGAGTTCACCGCGTTCTCCGTCTTGTAGTACTTCCCGTCCACCGTCACCGGCTCGCCGCGCAGCATCGGCGCGATGATCGCGAGCGCTTCGTCGAGCTTCTCGAAGCGCTCGCCGAAGGTGCCGAATTCGAAGCCGAGGGCGGTGTGCTCCAGCTCGAACCAGCCGCAACCGATGCCGAGCGTCGCGCGGCCATGGGAGACGTGGTCGAGGGTGGTGACGGTCTTCGCGAGCAGCGCGGGGTTGCGATAGGTGTTGCCCGTGACGAGTGCCGAAAGGCGCGCCTTCCGGGTGTGCTGCGCGAGGGCCGAGAGCATTGCATAACACTCGAACATCGGCTCTTCGGGCGCGCCGATGCCCGGGAGCTGATAGAAGTGGTCCATCACGAAGACGCGGTCGTAGCCGGCGTCCTCCGCAGCCTTCGCCTGCGCGACCACGTGATCGAAGATCTCGTCCGAGCGCGTGTCGGGGTAGGTGAAGTTCGGGATCTGGTAGCCGAGTCGGGTCATGGAAGGGTCCTCCGGCGTGGGGCGCGGCGCGTTTCTCGTGGTCACGGCGATCCTACACCCCCGACCCGCTCCGGGGGCGGCGGGATCGGGGCGCGGGATCGCCTCCGGAACTTCCCGCCTCGACTATCCTGGCCCGCCCGCCATGAAGCCGCACCATCGAGCGACGCAGCCCCGCATTGCCGGACCGACCCCGCATGAGTGAATCGCGCTGGGACGCGCTCGCCGCGCGGGTCGCTGCGCGCTTGCCGAGAGCGTTGCGTGTTCGACTCGGGATCGGCGCGTCCGAGCACGACGCGTGGTGGGAGTCTTCCGAGTTCGGAAACCCGAGCCTGGACGCGGTTCTCGAGGCGGCGCAGCGGCGCGGCGTTCCCTGGGTGCCCTGGCCGATGCCCTATGCGGTCCAACTCGGTCACGGCGTTCATCAACGACGGTTCTGGATGACGCGAACCGAAAAGACGAGCGCCGTCGCCCAGGACATCTCCGACCACAAGCCGTGGAGCAAGATCGTCCTCGGCCAGCACGGCGCCCCCGTCCCGCGCGGAGTCAGCGTCGTCTCTCCCCACCAACTCGGGCGCGCCTTGCGCACCATCGGATTTCCGGTGGTCGTCAAGCCCGCCGGTGGCAAGAAGGGGAACGCGGTCGCCATCGGCGTCGAGACCTGGCCGGCGCTGCTGCGCGCGTTCGTCGCCGCGCGCTGGATCTCCCGCGATGTCGTCGTGGAGCGCTATCACCCGGGCCGCGATTACCGGCTGCTGGTGGTGGACGGCAGACTCGTCGCCGCGGCCGAGCGCTCGCCCGCCCGGGTCACGGGCGACGGGCGTTCGACGGTCGGAGAGCTGATCGCGGCGTTGAACGCCGATCCACGCCGGGATCCGGGCGTGAACACGCTCTCGCGCGTGGCGACGAACGCCGAGACGCGGAGGGTGCTGCAGGCGCAGGGGCTCGGCCTGCGCAGCGTGTTGAGCGACGGCCAGGTCGCGACGCTGCGCCGGACCGCGAACCTGAGCACCGGCGGGACCAGTCGCGACGTCACCGATCTCGTCCACCCCGAGAACGTCCGGCTCGCCGAACGGGTGTCCAAGCTGATCGGACTCGACATCATCGGGCTCGACATCGTCTCTCCGGACATCGGCGTCCCGCTCGCGGAGAACGACGGAGTGATCGTCGAGGTGAACTCGTCCCCCGGCCTGCGGATGCACGTTCACCCGAGCGAGGGAGCCCCACGCGATGTCGGCGGAGCGATCGTCGATTCGCTCTTTCCGCCCGGCGCGCCGGTGCGAGTTCCGATCGTCGCCGTCACGGGCACCAACGGCAAGACGACCACCACGCGTCTCGTCGCGCACCTGCTCCGCGAAGAGCACGAGAGCGTGGGCTGGTGCACGACCGAGGGGATCTATCTCGACGGCCGCCGCATCGCGCAGTACGACGCTTCAGGCCAGCGCAGCGCCTACCGCCTCCTGCGCGAGCCGACCCTCGAGGCGGCGGCCTTCGAGGTCGCCCGCGGCGGGCTCCTGCGCGCCGGGCTCGGCTTCGACTTCTGCGACGTCGGCATCCTGACGAACGTCGCCGAAGACCACCTCGGGCTCCGCGGCATCGACACGGTCGAGCAGCTCGCGGAGCTCAAGGGCCGCGTGATCGCGGCCGTCCATCCGGAGGGCCTCGCGGTGCTGAACGCCGAGGATCCGCTGAGTGCCGCGCAGGCGTCGCGCACCCGGGCGAGCGTCGCCTTCTTCAGCCTCGACCCCGACCACGAACGCATCGTGCGACACGTGCAGGAGGGCGGACTCGCGGCCGTGCGCGATGGCGACGAGATCGTCGTCTTCGAGAGATCCGAGCGTCACCGGCTCGGACGCGTCGCCGAGCTTCCGATCACCTTCTCGGGTCGCGCGCCGTTCATGGTCGCGAACGTCCTCGCCGCAGTCCTCGCCGGACGCGGGCTCGGGATGTCGCGCGAACGGATCTGGTCGGCCCTCACCCGCTTCGAGGTCTCCCCCGAGACGCTGCCCGGACGGATGAACCTGATCCCGTGCGGTCGCTTCCACGCCTTGATCGACTACGCGCACAATCCCGCCGGCATGCGCGCATTGGGCGCATTCGTCGGAAACTGGGAGGGGCCACGATGGGGTGCCGTGTCGATCCCCGGCGACCGTCGCGACGAGGACTTCGCCGCGTTCGGGCGCGCGGCCGCGGCGGCATTCGATCGGATCATCGTCTGGGAGCCCCGCGATCCACGCGGGAGGCCCTCGGGAGAAACCAGCCGCCTGCTCGCCGAAGCGATTCGCGCGGCCGATCCCAAGCGCGACGTCCGCATCGTCGACGACGAGCTCGCCGCCTTCCGGGAAGCTCTCGGGAGCGCGCCCGACGGTGCGCTCGTGACGCTGCTCGCGGAGCACGTGGACGCCGCGGTGGCGCTGGTCGAGGAGTCCCGCTCGACGGGCGCGGCATAGCCACCGCTTCAAGAATCGAAGGCGAAGGTCGGACTAACGACGGGTTCGTGCGTGGCGCCGCGCGCGCAACGCGAAGAGCAGCGCCCCGCCGACGGCGAGCATTCCGAGGGCTCCGGCCTCGGGAAGCAGCTCGTAGGCGCCGCGATCGACGATCGGCGGCGCGCCAGCGCCGTTGTCGGGAGTCGCCGGGTCGTCGGAGAGGCGCCAGTTTCCGTCGAGGTCGAGCGTGAGACCCGCCGGAACGGCCGCATTGTTGCCCGAGTCGATACACGGCGATCCGCTTGCCAGCCGCAGGTCATCGTCGGCGTTGCCCGGCATGTCGTCGGCGCCATCGGGATCGGAAAAGAGCGGGTCCACCTGGATGTCCTGGTCGGTCGAGATCTGGCTGGTGTTCCGGAAGCCGCCGTACTGGTCCCAGCAGTTGTAGCTTGCCGCCACCGGACCGCCGCCGAGCTTCCCGACGGCGCGATCGTAGGAACTGGCGGTCGTCCCCACGAAGACGTTGTTCGCCACGTCCGCGGCAGCGCCGCCTGCGTTCAGGAATCCGTACGTGCTGCCCTGGGTGGGCGTGGGGAAAGGCGGGTAGGAATTGGGGGTTCCGTTGAGGGCGCCGACACCCCCCAGACCGCCCGCGCCGATCGACCCGGATGCCGTACCGACGACCGTGTTCTGCGCAATCTCCGTCGCACCCGTCGGCGCCGCCAGCTCGATCGCGAGGCCCCAGCCGCCGGAGCCTCCGCGGCCGCCGTCTCCACCGTCACCGCGGTACAAGAACGAGAAAGAACCTCCGTCACCGAGGCCCCCGTCTCCACCTTCACCGCCGTCGCCGCCCGCCGCGCCCTGCACGACGTCGATCAGGTTTTGATGCAGCGTGACCGGGGACGAAGCGAGGCTCTGGATGCCCCAGGCCGTCCCGCCTTCGCCGCCCCTGTGCCCGTTGCCGCCGTTGCCGCCCTGAAATCCCTCCCCTCCCTGGCCACCGCGACCGCCGTTGCCGCCGTTGCCCCCCGCGCCCGCCTGGATGACCTGGACCACCGCGTCCTGGATCGAAGCCGCCGGGACGCCCTGGTCGCGGATTCCCCAGGCGTCGCCTCCCGCCCCGCCAACGAGACCGGCGGATCCGTTGCCGCCGTTGTTCCCCGAGTCGAATCCGTTCTGCCCGTGGCCGCCGGCGCCGCCCACGCCTGCGACGACGCTCTCGATGTGTACGGCAGCGATCGTCGCGGTGCCGGCGTCCACGTCGATGCCGGCGGCCGACCCACCGGGCTGGTTCGTCGAGCCAGGCCCACCGACGATTCCGAGCACGGTCGTGTTGGCGACGGTCGGCGCGGCGTTCGGATGCGTGACGAGGATCCCGGCCGCGGCGGCGTCGACGCCGGCGGCGACGTCCAGGATCTCGACCGCTTCGAGGGTCGGCGAGGCGTCGTCGATGCGGATGCCCACGTCGTTCGTGTACGCGAGCTGCACGTGGCTCAGGCTGCCGCTCGACCCGTCGGTGAAGTGGACGCCGCCCCAGCGGTTCGCCGGGCTGCCACCGCCCTGGGTCGTGAGCGAAACCGGCGCGAGCGCGGTGCCATTCGCCACGAGCGAGGCGGGGCCCACCCGGAGCTTCCCGCCGGCCTGGAACTCGAGCGTCGCCCCTTCCTCGAGCACGAGACTCGCCGGCTCGACGTTCAGGTCGAGGGCGCCGGCAGGGCTCGCCAGCACGCTCTGACCGGCGCCGACCACGACCTGATCGCCGGAGCACGACGAGTAGATCGCGTCCTGGAGCGACGCGTACTGCGGATCGCTCGGGTCGACGACCTGTGGATCCGGAGGCTCACAGCCGTCGGGCGTGCCGTTCCCATTGCAGTCGACATCGTCGTCCGCGTACGGACACGCTTCGCACTCGTCCGGCCAGCCGTCCGCGTCGATGTCCTGGCTCGCCCCACCAGAGATGTCGAGCGGATCGGCGATGCCGTTGTCGTTACAGTCGAACATCACGCCGAAGTCGCGCTCGATGGTCTCGATGCCGTCGCCCTCGTCGGGTCCCTCGTAGCCCAGGATCCGCGTCGTGCCTAGCGACCCTGCGCCCGAATGAAGCCGCACGAAGGCGCCGACGAGCGTGGTGCCGTTCTCGCTCGACGTGAACACGATCCGCGCGATGGGAACCGTCGACCAGAATCCGTACCCCAACGCATCGACATCGTTCACGCTCGAGAAGGACGAGAACGCATCGACGAGCAGATCGTTCTCGTCGAAGAGCTCGAAGGCGACGCTCTGGTTCATGGCGAGCGATCCGAAGTAGGTGAAGAACGCCATCGTCGGCGGCGAGAACTGCATTTCGAAGCGGCCCTGATTCGGGATGTAGCCGTCGGACACCTGCCCCGAAGCACTCGATCCGTCGAGCAGTGCGCAGACCTCGGTGTCGACCGCGTCGAAGCTGCTCGCCGCGATGCTCCCGATCGCGAGTGGAAGCGTCGGTCCCGGGGGCCCCGCGATGCAACCGCCGGAGCCGACGAGACCGGGGACGAACTCATCGAACGTCTTCCCGATGTGGCTCGGGTTCTCCGCCTCCCACAGAGCAGCCTCACCGCATAGCGTGACGCCCGAGGGCCGGGGGTCGAGGCAGTCGACCTGGGCGTGCGATGGCGCGGCCGGGAAGCAGAGCAGCGCGGCAAGTGCGACCAGCGAGAGGAGAGCGGATCCCGAAATGGACGTCGACACGATCGCCATTGCGCGCCCTTTCTCGCGAGATCACAAGGACAATCGCGGTATTCGGCGCGATTCGCGCGTCTCGCGTGCCGTTTCGGGTCCCGTTCCCCGGACCACAGGCAGCACGTGCGCAAGTGCTCCACGCAACCAGCCCGGTCGCCCGCGCTGCGGAATCGGCGGAACGCCTACCGGCGGATCTCCCGCAGATGCGCCGTCTCGTTCAGGCTCATCACACTGCGCTCGCCACTCGAAGCGGCGAGGAAGCGACTCACTCCGGTGTAGGTGACGTCGAGGAAGAACGGGTCCACAACGCCGAGCACGTGACCGGCCCAGGCGTTCACGACGCCGCCATGACACACGACGGCGACGCGCGCGCCGCGGTGGGCGTCGACGACGCGTTCGAGGGCCTCCACGACCGTGGCGCGAAACGCCACCATGTCGACGCCGCCCCAGAGCTCGCCACCCTGGATCAACGCCTGCCAGCGGGGGTAGTCCTCGCGCTTGAGCTGGTCGATCGGGATGTAGCTGTCGGCGGTGTGGTCCATCTCGACGACGCCCGGCTCGAGCACCGCTTCGACGCCGAGTGCGAGCTCGAGCGGCGTGGCCGTCTCGCGCGCGCGTCGCATCGGGCTCGCGTAGATCGCGTCGAGCTTCTCGTCCGCGAGCCAACGCGCCATCGCCTCGGCCTGCGCACGGCCGAGCGTCGACAACGGCGGGTCGGCCGGAGTCCCGTCGTCGGTCGCGCGCCGCTCGGGCAACGCGTGCCGGATGAGAAGCAGCTCCACCTAGCTTGCGAGCGACGGGGCGTGCTTCGCGAGCGTCTCGCCGATCTCCGCCGGCGATCGCGACACCGCCACGCCCGCGGCCTCGAGCGCCGCGATCTTGTCGCTCGCCGCGCCCTTGCCGCCGGCGATGATCGCGCCGGCGTGGCCCATGCGCTTGCCCGGAGGCGCGTTCTGCCCGGCGATGAACGCGACGACCGGCTTGCTCATGTGGTCCTTCACATACTGCGCCGCCGTCTCCTCGGCGTTGCCGCCGATCTCGCCGATCATCACCACGGCCTTCGTCTCCGGGTCGGCTTCGAAGAGCGCGAGCGCGTCGACGAAGTTGGTGCCGATCACCGGGTCGCCCCCGATGCCGAGACAGGTGCTCTGACCGATACCGAGGCGCGAGAGCTGATCGACGGCCTCGTAGGTGAGCGTGCCCGAGCGCGACACGACGCCCACCGGGCCGGGCTTCGTGATCTGTGCCGGCATGATACCGATGCGGCACTGCTCGGGCGTCACGACGCCGGGGCAGTTCGGCCCGATCAACACCATCGGCGAGTCGATCAGGCTGCGCTTCGCCTGCAGCATGTCGATCGCGGGAATGCCCTCGGTAATGCACGCCGCGAGCGCGAGGCCCGCATCGGCCGCTTCGAGGATGGCGTCGGCGGCGCCCGGCGGCGGGACGAAGATCACCGACGCGTTGGCCCCGGTCGCGTCCACGGCCTCGCGCACCGTATTGAAGACGGGAATGCCTTCGAGCGTCTGCCCGCCCTTCCCCGGCGCGACGCCGCCCACCACCTGGGTGCCGTACTCGACCGACAGGCCCGCGTGAAAGCGGCCCATCCGGCCCATGCCCTGAACGATCAGCTTCGTGTTCTTGTCGCAGAGGATGGACATACGCCTAAGCCGCCTTCGCCGCCGCAACGGCCTTCTGTCCCGCCTCGCCCAGCGTCTCGGCAGGAGTGATGTTCAAGCCCGACTTCGCGAGGATCGCCCGGCCCTCTTCGGCGTTCGTGCCCTGGAGGCGCACGACCAGCGGCACCTCCACACTCAGCTCGTCCGCCGCCGCGACGACGCCCTCGGCGATCAGATCGCAGCGCACGATGCCGCCGAAGATGTTCACGAGGATCGCCTTCACGTTCGGGTCGCGCAGGATGAGCTTGAAGGCTTCCTTCACCTTCTCCTTGTCGGCGCCGCCGCCGGCGTCCAGGAAGTTCGCCGGCGAGCCGCCGCACACCTGGATCATGTCGAGCGTCGCCATCGCGAGGCCCGCGCCGTTCACCATGCAGCCGATGTCGCCGTCGAGCCCGACGTAGGCGAGGTCGATCTTCTTCGCCTCGAGCTCGCGGGCGTCCTCTTCGGCCGGGTCGTGCAGCTCGGCGATGTCGGGGTGCCGGTAGAGCGCGTTGTCGTCGAAGTTGAGCTTGCCGTCGAGGGCGAAGAGATCGCCGCTCTCGGTGACGACGAGCGGATTGATCTCGGCGAGCGAGGCGTCCTTCTCGACGAAGAGGTTGTAGAGCCCGGTGAGGAACGGCCCGAGCTGCTTCACCTGCTCGGCGCCGAGATCGAGGCCATAGCCGACGCGGCGCACGTGATAGTCCTGGATGCCGAGATTCGGGTCGACGAGCACGGTGACGATCTTCTCGGGCGTCTTCGCGGCGACCTCCTCGATCTCCATGCCGCCCTCGGTGGACGCGATGATCGCGAGCTTCTCCTCCGCGCGATCGAGCACGATCGCGAGGTAGAGCTCGTTGGCAATCTGCGATCCTTCCTCGACGTACACCTTGTGCACGACCTTCCCCTCGGCGCCGGTCTGCGGCGTGACGAGCGTCATGCCGAGGATCTCGCTCGCCACCTGCTTCGCTTCCGCGGGCGACTTCGCGAGCTTGATGCCGCCGCCCTTGCCGCGGCCGCCGGCGTGCACCTGCGCCTTCACCACCACCACCGGCACACCGAGGTGGCGCGCGGCCTCCTCGGCCTCGGCGGGCGTGGTGGCGAGCTGGCCCTTCGGCACGGACACGCCGAAGTCGCGCAGCAGGCTCTTTGCTTGATACTCGTGAACGTTCACGGACTTCTCTCCTAATGGGCCTTCGCTCGGCTTCGCCTCGCTGCGCGCCGGCCTTCGGCCGGCTTGCTAGAGCTGGATCTGATCGACGAGGGTGCGGACGTGCTCGACGGAGGCGTCGAACTGCTTGCGCTCGTCCGCGTCCATCTCCACCTCGATCACGCGCTCGAGGCCGTCGCCGCCGACGACACAGGGCACGCCGACGTAGAGGCCGTTGACGCCGTACTCGCCCTCGAGCAGGCAGGCGCAGGCGAGCACGCGCTTCTTGTCCAACAAGAACGACTCGGCCATCGAGATGGCGCTGAGCGCGGGCGACACGAAGGCCGAACCCGTCTTCAGCAGGCCGACGACTTCGCCGCCGGCACCCTTCGTCCGCTCGACGATCGCGTCGAGCTTCTCCCTGCCGATCAGCTGCGAGACCGGGATACCGGCGACGGTGCAGTAGCGGATCAGCGGCACCATCGTGTCGCCGTGGCCGCCGAGCACGAGTGCGGTGACGTCCTCGACCGACACGCCGAGCTCCCAGGCGACGAAGGCGCGGAAGCGGGCCGAGTCGAGCACGCCGGCCATGCCGATCACGCGGTTCTTCGGGAATCCGGAGATCTCCTTGAACGTGTAGACCATCGCATCGAGCGGATTGGAGACGACGATCACGAAGGCGTCGGGTGCGTTGTCGCGCACGCCTTCGGCCACCTGCTTCATGATCTTCAGGTTCGTAGCGAGCAGGTCGTCGCGCGACATGCCGGGCTTGCGCGCGAGACCGGCGGTGATGATCACCACGTCGGCGCCGGCGATGTCGGAATAGCTGTTCGTGCCCGAGATGTCCGAATCGGCGCCGAGCACCGGCGCGCCTTCGGCCATGTCGAGCGCCTTGCCCTGGGGCAGGCCCTCCACGACGTCGAAGATGACGACGTCACCGAGCTCGCGGAAGGCGGCTTCCTGGGCGAGCACGCCGCCGATGTTGCCGCCGCCGATCAGGGCGATCTTGTTGCGCTTTGCCATGGGGAGCCTCCTGAGAATGCCGCGGGTCGCGGCGGTCGATGGGGTTCACTTCTTCGGGGCCCGCACCCGCAGCGACAGCTCGTCGAGCTGCTCGTTCGCCACGGGCGAAGGCGCGTTCATCAACAGGTCCTGACCGCGTTGGGTCTTCGGGAAGGCGATCACGTCGCGCAGGCTGGGCGCACCGGCGAGCTGCATCGCCCAGCGATCGAAGCCGAAGGCGAAGCCGCCGTGGGGCGGCGCGCCCGCTTCGAGGGCTTCGAGCAGGAAGCCGAAACGCTCCTCGGTGTCGGCCTTCGCATAACCCATCAACTCGAAGATCCTGCGCTGCACGTCGGCGCGGTGGTTGCGGAGGCTGCCCGAACCGAGCTCGACGCCGTTCATCACCACGTCGTAGTGGGTGCCGCGCACCGCTTCCGGGTCGCTGTCGAGCTTCTCGAGATCCTCTTCGAGCGGCGCGACGAAGGGCTGGTGCACGTAGGTGAGATTGCCGTCGTCGTCGCGCTCGAAAATCGGGAAGTCGACGACGAAGAGCACTTCGTGGTCGCGCCCGTCGACGCGGCCGAGGCGCTCGCCGAGGTCGACGCGCAGGCGCGCGAGGATCGCGTTGGCGCGCGGCGCCTCGTCGGCCTGGAAGAAGATCAGGCTGCCGGGTCTCGCATTCGTGCGAGAGGTGATCGTCGCGCGCTCCTCGTCGGAGAGGAACTTCGCGATCGGCGACTGCCAGCCGCCCTCGTCGTCGACGCGCACCCAGGCGAGCCCCTTCGCGCCGAGCTCCTTGCGCACGAAGGATTCGAGCTTGTCGATCTGGCCGCGCGACACCTCTTTCGCGTCGTGGATCGGCAGGCACTTCACGATGCCGCCCTTTTCGACGACGCTGCGGAACGCGTTGAAGCCGCTCTCGGCGAAGGTGTCGGTGAGGTCGACGAGCTCGAGCTGGATGCGCGTGTCGGGCCGGTCGACCCCGTACTTCGCCATCGCCTCGGCGTGGGTGATGCGCGGGAACGGACGCGCGACGTCGATGCCCGCGGTCGCGCACCCCGCGACGGTGACCGCTTCGAGCACGTCGAGCACTTCCTCGACGGTGGTGAAGGCGAGCTCGAGGTCGATCTGGGTGAATTCGAGCTGACGATCGGCGCGCTGGTCTTCGTCGCGGAAGCAGCGGACGATCTGGAAGTAGCGGTCGAAGCCCGAGACCATCAAGAGCTGCTTCATGATCTGCGGCGATTGCGGCAGGGCGTAGAAGGCGCCGGGCTGGAGTCGGCTCGGCACGAGGAAGTCGCGCGCACCCTCGGGCGTCGACTTCGCGAGCATCGGCGTCTCGATCTCGAGGAAGTCGCGCTCGCAGAGCGCCGCGCGCACCGCCTGGTAGAGCTCGTGGCGCAAACGCAGCGCGCGTTGCAGCGGCGGGCGTCGCAGGTCGTGGACGCGGTGTTCGAGGCGCGTCGACTCGTCGGCGTCGGTCTCTTCCTCGATCGCGAAGGGCGGCGGCGTCGCGCTGTTGAGCACGCGCAGCTCGTCGACCAGCACCTCGACCTCGCCCGTCGCGAGGTTCGGGTTCACCGTCTCGGGCGAACGACGCTGCACGCGCCCGCGGACCATGACGACGTACTCGCTGCGCAGCACGCCGGCGCGCTCGTGGCACTCGGGCGAGGTGTCGGGCTTGAAGACGATCTGCACGAGGCCTTCGCGGTCGCGCAGGTCGACGAAGATCACGCCTCCGTGGTCGCGGCGGCGCTGCACCCAGCCGCCGAGGACGACTTCTTCGCCGACGCGCTCGGCGGTGACGTCACCCGCCTTGTGGGAGCGCTGCCAGCCGCCCTGGACATCGAGACCGGTGCTCTCGGTCATCGGAGTTCGCCGGTCGCAGGAATCAAGCGTGACCACCCTGCCCTTCCACGTGGCGCTCGCCGCACACGCGAAGGCTCGAAGTTCGTGAAGCCGAGACCTCCGAACCCCGCCACCGCGGCGCACACGACCCCGGACGCGTTGGCGCGCGATCGGGGGGTGAGACAGCGGAGGTCGGGGGGCGGCTCGCGGGCACACCCGCGGAAAGCCTCGGAAAAACGCGGACTTGGTTAGCAGAGGCGACGCACGGCTGCCAGCGTTTCCAGCCCTCGCACGGCGCTTCGCACCACCGCCGGGAGGAGCCGACGGCGCGTCGGATCAGGGCGCGGCGACGCGGTCGGCGTATCCCAGACTGCGCAGCTGGGCCGCGACGTCCTCGGGGATCGCGAGGGCCCGATCCGGCGCTTCGCCTTCGCGCGCGAGGCGTTCGCGGGCCTCCGCCACCATCCGGTCGGCCCGATCGGGCGCCTCGGCGGCCAGGTCGGCGGACATCGCCGGGTCGGCGGCGAGGTCGTAGAGCTCGCGGAAGCCGGGGTCGTGCTTCGACCACACGAGGGCGTGATCGCCGTCGCGGTGGAGCCGGAAATCGCGATCGAAACGCGGCCCGGCCAGGCGGACGTAGGCCGGGTTGCGCTCGGAGGCGGCCCGGATCGGCCCCTCCGGTGCCTCGTCCGACCCGCCCGCGGCGAGCGCCGCCAGCGAGCGCGCTCCCCCGTCTAGCCCGGCCAGCGCCAGCAGCGTCGGATGGAGGTCGCGCAGCTCGACGGGCTCCGCGACGCGACGCCCGGCGGGCAGACGCCCCGGCGCGACGATCACCAGCGGCACCGCGAGGACCTCGGGGTAGACCGACGCTGCGTGCCCGAGCAGCTCGTGCTCGCCGAAGGCTTCGCCGTGGTCGGAGGTCACCGCGACGACGCTCGCGGGACGCTTCGCCGCCCACGCCTCGACGACACGACTCAGGACGAAGTCGGCGCCGCGCACGCTCGCGTCGTAGAGACGCTCGATGCGCGCGAGATCCTCCGGAGCGATCGCCAGCTCCCCCGCTGCGAAGCGCAGCTCTGCGCTCGTCTCCTCCCCCGGCGGTTGTTTCGCCAGATGGACTCCGCGCGGGCCCTCTTCCGTCAGGTAGGGACGCACCCAGTCGGGCGCGCGCGCCGGGTCGAGGAAGGCGTCGTCGCCGAGCGCCCACGGCCCGGGTCCTTCGCAGAACGGGCTGTGTGCGGTCATCGCGTTGAGGAAGAGGAAGAGCGGCCGGTCGTCGGGCTTCGCCATCTCGCGCGCCGCGGCCTCGATCAACGCCCCGTCGTTCTCGAAGAGCGCCGCGTGCTCGAACCCGCGCAGCAGGCCGAGCTGCGGATCGAGCCAGTCGTTCGCCACGAGTGCGACGCTGCGATAGCCGGCCTCCGAGAAGCGCTCGGCCAGCGTGGGAAGATCGTCGCGCATCCGCGACGCGGGCATCCCGAAGCGGTCGGCGGTCTCGCTCGAAACGGCGTCGTCGCCCCCGGAAGAAGCGAGGCGCGCACCGTGCACCCACGGCGGCTCGCCCGTGAAGAGCGAGGCGTGGCTCGGCCACGTCCAGGGCGCCGGCGCCGTGACGTCCTCGAAGAGCACCCCTCCGAGGGCGAGCGCGTCGAGCTGCGGCGTCGTCGGGCGCGCATACCCGTAGGCCGAGACGCGGTCGGCCCGCAGCGTGTCGATCACGACGAGCAGGACGTCGGGGCGTGCCGGGGCCTCGGCTCCGGGTTCCGGCGCACAGGCCAGGAAGAAGCTCGCGAAGACGATCCGCACGAGGCGCTGCATCCTGGTTCCATCGGTGCGTTCCGGGATGCGATTGAGCGGAGGTCCGGGCCTGTTCAGCTCTCGAGGTCGGACGCGGAGCACACGCAGTTCCGACCCCGCGACTTCGCCAGGTACATCGCCTTGTCGGCCATGTCGAGCAGGCCCTCGCGTTCGGTGCTGTGGTCGGGGAAGGTCGCGACGCCGATGCTGATCGAGAGGCGGATCGGCGTGCCGTCCGAGGCCTCGAAGACCGTCTCCTCGACGGTGCGTCGGATGCGCTCGGCCACCGCGACGCCGCCCTCGAGACCCGTGTCGACGAGCAGGATCGTGAACTCGTCGCCGCCGTAGCGCGCGAGCGTGTCCACCTGACGGACGCAATCGAGCAACACTTCCGAGAGTCGGCGCAGCACGTTCGACCCGACCAGGTGTCCGTACTGGTCGTTCACGCGCTTGAAGCGATCGAGGTCGAGGAAGAGCACGGAGAGCGACTGACCGGAGCGGTCGGAGCGATGGATCTCGTTCTCGGTGGCTTGGAGCAGGTAGCGCGCGTTGTACACCGACGTGACGTCGTCGATGAAGGCGCGCTCCTTCGCGTGGTGATATCGCTCGGCATTGGCGAGGGCGAGGCCCGCGTGGGTCGCGATCGCGCGCGCCTGCTCGAGATCCCATTCCGTCGTCGGGCGGTCGAGTTCGGGAATCCAGAGCAGACCCTCTTCCGATTCGGCGCCGTGGAGCGGGACGACGAGCGCCGGCCCGGCGCCGATCCCGAGCTCTTCGAGCGCCTGGGCGATCGGACCGCCGTGGGTGACGCGCGGCTCGCGCGACGCGAAGAGCTCCGCATCGGACTTCTTCTGGGCGACGCTCTGGAGCTGCGTCGCCGCCTCCTCGTCGAAGCCGCGGAACGCGATGCCGTCCGAGCCGGGCATCGATTCGCGGCGGAAGAGCGCGATGCCGAGCTGGCGTCCGAGCGCGGGCAGCAGCAGGTCGAGCGCCACCGCGTACACCTCGCCCGGGTCGAGGCACTGGGTGAGCATCCGGCAGGATTCGAGGGTCCGCACCATGCCGCGCAGACGCAGGCTCTCGAGCGCGAGCTCGTGGTGGTCGAGCAATCGATCGATCAGCGCCAGAACGCGTTCGGAATGGAGCGGCATGGCGAGGATCTCGGTGACGCCGAGCTCGTATGCGCCGTTCGCGCGATCGGCGTCCTCCGTCATCACGACGAAGGGCACCCCGGGCGACACGCGCCGTGCGCTCTCGATCAGACGCGCGCCCGGCGCGTCGTCGGGGAACCATCCCGACACCACGACGTGGGGCGCTTCGCGCTCGAGCGCCGCGAGTGCTTCGTCGAGGGTCGCGACGGATTCGAGATCGACCCGCTCGCCGAGAATCGCCTGCAACGAGGCGCGCGTCTCCGCACTCTCGTCGACACACAGGACACGCCGCTGTCGAGCCACCGTCATGGCGATCTCCGAACCTTCAACACTCTCGTGGGATCGGCGTGCCGAGTTGCCGGCTTGAGAACCGCGGGAGATTAGCCCCGTAGAGACGGGCCTTCGAGGGTTGCGGCCGACTCTCTTCGCCAGGTTCGCGCGACCGGACGGAATGCCCTGCGCATTGCGTCGACTAGAATCGCGCGCTCGATGAGCCCCGCCCTGCAACCTCCGGCCTCGGATCCCACGAACCGTGGCCGAACCCCCGCGACCCCCGTACCGCGGAGCGGTTCGCCCCGGCCTCCCGCCTCGCTCTTGCACGGGACGGAGCGATTGCGCCCGAGCGGCATCCCCCAGCTGATCGTGATCGGAACCGCTTGCGCATGCGGCCTCGCCGACCTCGTCTGGGGCCGCTTCGCCGGCCTGCTCGGGCGCGCGGACCTCGAAGCTGCCGCGAGGCGACGCGCGGTGCTGCGCGGTGTCCGCGCGCTCGGTCGGCTCAAGGGCGCCTTCGCGAAGCTCGGACAGCTCGCGGCGATCCGCATCGACGCGCTGCCCGAGGACACCACCGACGCCCTCGCGTCGCTGCGCGACCGCGTCCCGCCGCTGCCCTTCGCGCGCATCCAGCAGGTGGTGGAAGGCGAACTCGGGCGTCCGCTCGCGGACGTGTTCACGAATTTCGAGCCGGAGCCGTTAGGCGCGGCCTCGATCGCCCAGGCCCATCGCGCGACGCTCCACTCGGGCGAGGCGGTAGTGGTGAAGGTGCAGTACCCGTGGCTCGCGGCGTCGCTCGAGACCGACCTGCGCATTGCGCGGGGATTGTTCGCGGTATTCGGCGTGCTGCGTCGCCGTGGAGGCCGGAGCGCCCCGCTCTTCCGCGAGTTCTGCGAAGGCGTCCGCGACGAGCTCGACTTCGAGCGCGAAGCGCGCGTGGCCGGCGAGATCGCGGAGAATCTCGCCGGCGAACCGGGCGTCCTCGTGCCCGAGGTGATCGCCGGGCTCTCGACGCGACGCGTGCTGACGATGCGCCACCATCCGGCGATCCCGATCGACGACCCGGACGCACTCGCGCGCCGCGGGGTCGACCCGCGCGCCGTCGTCGAGATCCTCGCCCGCGCCTACTCCGCGCAGGTCTTCCGCGACGGGCTCTTCCACGCCGACCCGCACCCGGGAAATCTCTTCGTCGTCGACGAGCCGAGGGCCGACCGGGATCCGCGCGTCCTCTTCGTCGACTTCGGCCTCTCCCGCCGGCTCGACCCCGCGCTCCGTCGCGAGTTGCGCCTCGGGGTCTTCGCGCTGATGCAACGCGACCTCGCGGCCTTCCTCGACGCCATGGAGCGACTCGG
>JAHEJV010000060.1 GCA_024638705.1 Deltaproteobacteria bacterium
GACGTTCTTCCGCGCCGTCGACTGCACGTGCACGATGCCCAGGTTCGGAACCTTCCGGTGCGGCACGATCTCGAGCACCTTCGTCTCCACCTCGAGCGTGTCGCCGACGTAGACGGGAGCGCCGAAGCGCATGTCGACGTACTCGCGATTTGTGCGGGCGTTCTCGGAGATGTCCTCGACGGTCTGGCTGAACGCGACCAGCATCGCGAGGCCCGGCGGCACGACGAGCCCGTCGAAGCCGTAGGCCCGCGCATAACGCGCGTTCTTCGCGAGCGGGTTCGCGGTCATCGCGAACTCGGTGAAGGTGGTGAACAGGCCCTCGGTGAGGGTCTTCCCGCCCTTGTGGCGGAAGACCTGACCGGGGCGGAAATCCTCGAGGAAATTTCCGGTCTGCTTGCGGATGATGCGGGGGGTGTCGGTCACGGTACGGGGCTCCTCGGCTGGCCGGGCAATCTAGCAGGGCTCCTCCGCCTCGCGCCGCGCCGGGCAGGCCTTGCCGAGCGGGCAGCGCGCGGTCTTCCCGGCGCGGCAGGCGAGGGCGCCTAGCCGTTCGAGCGCCGCCTCGGCGTCGACGAACGCGACGCCCGGTGCGCGCGCTTCGAGTGCCGAGTGCAGGCTGGCGGGCTCGCCCTCGAGGTCGTCGCCGTCGGCGATCAGTTCGAGGTGGCGCGCGGCGGCGCGGGCCGGCTCGGCGAGGGGCGTCTCGCGGGCCGCGCTCCAGACCTCGCGCAGCGGTCGCAGGAAGCGCAGCACCGTCGCGCGTCCGAAGCCCGGGGCGAGGGATGCGAGGGCGCCCCCCAGCTCTTCGAGATCGAAGCAGCCGGCGGCGAGGTTCTCGAGATCGCCGTCGTGATCTTCGATCAGCGCGCGCGCCGCCCGACACAACCCGTGCGCGACGGGGTCGAAGCGACGCAGCCCGGCGTCGGACAGGGCGGCGGCCACGCGTTCCGGGTCGGCGGCGGCGAGCGAGGCCGAATCGGCGCCGACTTCGGCGTCCAGGCGGAGGAACGCTTTGCGCACCGTCGCCTCGGAATCGCGCTCCGACGCGAGCCGCGCCGCGAACAGCCAACGCGCCCGGTCTCCGTCGGAGTCGAGGTCGAGACCGAGCGCCCGGGCGGGGTGCCCGCCCAGCGTTTCGATGAGTGTCTCGATGGCCAAATCGCGCTCTCGCGTGCTACAACGGTCGGCCGTTCTAGCATAGGAACCCCCCATGCCCCGAGCTTTCTCCATTTCTGCCGACTCCGTCGCGGCCGAGCGCGATCGCGTCGGCGGCGACCTCGAGAAGATGGACGCCAGCCGCGTCGTCAAGCTCGACGAAGTGAAGTTGCGCGACCTCGGTCCCGGCGACGTCCGTCTCAAGATCCTCGCCGTCTCGGCGGAGCACAACGTCGACCACGCGGCGATCGCCGACACGATGAACATCGCCGAGGCGCGCGGCGGGAAGATGTACCCCGGAAACTCCGCGATGGGAGAGGTCATCGAGGTCGGCGCGAACGTCACGAAGTTCGCCGTGGGCGACGTGGTCGTCACCCACTGCAACGGCGAGCCGGACATGTACGGCTACCCGTTGCGCATCTGGGCCTACGATCAGCCTGACTCGGTCGGCTGGTACGGCGAAGAGGCCGTCGTCGGCGAATGGCAGGTCATCAAGGCGCCCCTCGACTGCGGGCTCAACCTGTGGGAGATGGCGGCGCTGCCCCTTCGCGCGCCCACCGCCTATCACATGTGGCGCCGCGCCATCGGCATCTACCGCCTCAAGGTCGACCGCGGCCAGCGTGCGCGCATCAACGTGCTCGGCTTCGGTGGCGGCGTGTCCGAGCTCTTCTTGATGCTTGCGAAGCACGAGGGCCACCGCGCCATCTTCTGCTCGGGCAGCCCCGACCGCCGCAAGCATCTCGAGTCGCTCGGCATCGAGCCGATCGACCAGAAGGAGTTCAACCGCTTCGCGGACAAGGGCGACGTGAAGGCCTTCAACAAGCACGTGAAGGGCATGACTGGCGGCGAGGGCGTGCACATCGTGTGCGACATGCTGCGCGGCAACGTGTATCCCGCCGGCCTGGCCGTGCTCTCGCGGATGGGCGTGAACATCTCGTCGGGTTGGCAGCTCTCGACGCAGGTCGACTACAACTCGGCGAACCTCTCGGTGCGCCAGATCACTCTCGATCACCTCCACTACGAGACGGTCCCGGGCTGCGCTGCGGCCACCGAGCTCTACGGCAGCGTGTTCAAGCCGACGATCCATCGCGAGATCTACGCGTTCGAAGATCTGCCGCGAGCCATCCACGAGATGCACGAGAACACCCAGACCGGCATCCCGATCGTGCGCGTGGCGGAAGACCTGCCCGAGGCCGTTCGAAGCCTGGTGCCCTGATGCGGATCGGGGTCCCCGCTGAATCCACGGCTGGCGAGCGGCGCGTCGCGCTCGCTCCCGACTCGGTGCGTCTGCTCGTGCGCGAGGAGATGGAAGTGGTCGTGCAGTCCGGCGCCGGCGTAGCCGCCGGCTTCGACGACGCGAGCTACGAAGCCGCAGGCGCGACCATCGTGAACGACGCGGGGGAAGTGCTCGGCGCCGACCTCGTCGTGAAGGTGCAGGCGCCGAACGAGGCGGAGATCGGGCAGCTGCGCGAGGGCGCGTCGCTGATCTCCTTCCTGCGCCCGCTCGATGCTCCCGAAACGGCGCAGCAGCTCGCCGAGCGCCGCACGACGGCTTTCTCGATGGAGCTGATGCCGCGCATCACGCGCGCCCAGTCGATGGACGCGCTCTCCTCGCAGGCCACGATCGCCGGCTACCGCGCCGTGCTGCTGGCCTCGACCCATCTCCCGAAGATCTTCCCGATGCTCGTCACGGCGGCCGGCACGATCCAGCCCGCGCGCGTGTTCGTGATCGGCGCCGGCGTGGCGGGGCTCCAGGCGATCGCCACCGCGCGTCGTCTCGGCGCCGTCGTCGAGGCGTACGACACCCGCGCGGTCGTGGCCGAGCAGGTCGAGAGTCTGGGCGCGCGCTTCGTCGAGCTCGATCTCGACACCGGCGACGCCGAGGATGCCGGCGGCTATGCGAAGGCGCAGACCGAGGAGTTCTACGAGCGCCAGCGCGCCGAGCTGGGCAAGAAGCTCGCCCAGAGCGACGTCGTCATCACGACGGCGCTCGTGCCCGGCCAGCGCGCGCCGCTGCTGATCGACGAGGCCGCCGTGAAGGGTCTGAAGACCGGCAGCGTGATCGTCGACCTCGCCGCGGAGAACGGCGGCAACTGTGCCTGCACCGATCCCAGCGGTCCCACGACCGCGCACGGCGTGACGATCCTGCCCGGTGCCAACCTGCCGAGCGACATCCCGGCCAACGCGAGCCAGATGTACGGCAAGAACGTCGTGACCTTCATCAAGCATCTCGCGCCCGAGGGCGAGCTCGTCTTCGATCTCGACGACGAGATCACCAGCGGCGCGATGCTCAGCCACGAGGGACGCGTGACGAACGACCGCGTGAAGGCCCTCCTCGAGGGAGGCGCCAGCTAGTGCTCGAGAACCCCGCCGCCGCACTCACCATCTTCGTCCTCGCGATCTTCATCGGCTTCGAGGTCATCTCGAAGGTGCCGCCGCTGCTGCACACCCCCCTGATGAGTGGATCCAACGCGATCTCCGGCATCACCATCGTCGGTGCGCTGCTCGCGGCCGGCAGCGAGGACAAGACGGTCTCCACCTGGCTCGGTTTCCTGGCGATCGTGTTCGCGACGATCAACGTCGTCGGCGGCTTCCTCGTCACCGACCGCATGCTCGGCATGTTCAAGAAGAAGCAGGGGCCGGGCTCGTGATCCAGGAGATCATTCCCTACGCCTACCTTCTGGCGGCGGTCCTTCTGATCGTCGGCATGAAGAACCTCGGGTCGCCGAAGACGGCGCCGCGCGGCAACCAGATCGCCGCTACCGGCATGGCCGTCGCCATCATCGCGACGCTCGTGATGAACGAGGTCGTGAGCTTCACGGTGATCATCGCCGGCGTCGTCGTCGGCTCGGCGATCGGCGCGGTGCTCGCGACGCGCATCCAGATGACGGCGATGCCGCAGATGGTCGCGCTGCTCAACGGCTTCGGTGGCGGCGCTTCGGCGCTCGTCGCGACGGCCGAGCTGCTCAACTACGTGCGCGCCGATTCGGAGCCGACGGGCATCGTGCCGCTCGCGATCGTGCTCGGCGTGCTGATCGGTGCGATCACCTTCACCGGCAGCCTGATCGCCTTCGGGAAGCTCCAGGAGCTGGTCACCGGCGCAGCCGTCACCTATCCCGGTCAGCAGATCGTGAACGGGCTGCTCGCGATCACGACGATCGCCCTCGGCGTGCTCGTCGTGATGGACCCCCTCGTGCTCGGCCCCTACTGGGGACTGATCGCGATGGGCCTCTTGCTCGGCGTGCTGCTCGTGATCCCGATCGGCGGCGCCGACATGCCCGTCGTCATCTCGCTGCTCAACAGCTATTCGGGCCTCGCGGCCTGCGCGACGGGCTTCGTGCTCGGCAATGCGGGCCTCGTGATCAGCGGTTCGCTCGTCGGCGCGTCGGGCATCATCCTGACCAAGATCATGTGCGACGCGATGAACCGCTCGCTCGCCAACGTGCTCTTCGGCGCCTTCGGTGCGGCGGAAGCGTCGGGCGGCGGCGGAGGAGGCGTCGAGACGCGCACCGCGAAGGGCTACACGCCCGAGGACGCCGCGGTCATCTTCTCGAACGCGCGCACCTGCATCGTGGTGCCGGGCTACGGCATGGCGGTGGCGCAGGCGCAGCACGCCGTTCGCGAGCTGTCGGACGAGCTCGGCACCCACGGCATCCGCGTGAAGTTCGCGATCCATCCCGTTGCGGGACGCATGCCCGGCCACATGAACGTGCTGCTCGCCGAGGCCGACGTCCCCTACGAAGACCTCATCGAGATGGAAGAGATCAACAGCGAGTTCCCGGAGACGGACGTCGCGCTCGTGATCGGCGCCAACGACGTCGTCAATCCGGACGCGCGCACCGACAAGGGCAGCCCGATCTACGGCATGCCGATCCTCGACGTCGACCGTTCGCAGCACGTGTTCGTCATCAAGCGCAGCATGAATCCTGGCTTCGCCGGCGTGCAGAATCCGCTCTTCTTCAACGACAACACGATGATGATCTTCGGCGACGCGAAGGGCGTCGTGCTGAAGCTGGTGGAGGCGATCCGCGACCTCGCCTGAGTTCCGGGTCCTCCGAGCCGACCGGAGGTGCGATGGCCCTTCGGACCCCCCGACTTTCCCCGTATCGCGCGCATCTGCGCTGCCTGGCAGCGGCCCTTCTGCTCGGGCTCGCCGCGCCGCCCGTCCTGGCGCGCGACGTCTCGCCGGAGGCGCCGAGCACGCCGACCCTGTGGCGCGTGCGTCACCCGGACGGTCGCAGCGCTTTCTACCTGCTCGGCTCGGTGCACCTCGGCCGGCCGGGCATGCTCGCCTTTCCGAAGGTCGTCGACGAAGCGTACGCACGCGCCGACGAACTCGTCCTCGAGGTGAGCCTCGAGGATCTCGAGGGCACCGCTTCCGCGCAGGCGATGGGGCGGCTCGCGACGATCCCCCCGCCCGAGACCCTGCGCGACCGCGTCTCGCCCGAAACGATGCGGGCCCTCGCCCGCTATCTCGAGCGGCGTGGCGACACCCTCGCGCCCTACCTCCAGTTCGAGCCCTGGGCGATGGCGGTGCAGGTGGTGTCGCGCGAGGCGGCGCGCGCCGGGCTCGATCCGCGCCACGGCGTCGACCGCCACTTCGCCTATCGCGCGGCGGGGCGCAAGCCGATCAAGGGCCTCGAGACCGCGGTCTCGCAGATCGAGATCCTCGCCCGCCTGCCGCGCGACACTCAGGAGGCGTTCCTCTACGACACGCTCGTGCAGACGCGGGACGTCCGCCGCGGCACCGAGGCGCTGGTGGAAGCCTGGGCGCGCGGCGACGACGCCGCGCTCGAGCGCATCGTCTACCGCGGGATGGGGGAAGCGCCCGAGCTGGCGAGCTACTTCGAACAGCTCTATTTCGGACGCAACGAGAGCATGACGCAACGCCTTGCCAGCCTGTCCCGCGACGGGCGTCTCCGTTTCGTCGTCGTGGGCGCCGCCCATCTCGTCGGGGAGCGGGGCATTCCGGCCCTCCTGCTCGACTACGGTTTTCGCGTCGAGCGCATCGCCACACAGGGAGACCCTTCATGACGATCCGAACCGAAACCGTCGAGCTCGGGTTCCTCGCGATTCCCGAGAGCGAGAGCGCCGTGCCGGGGGTCGTGATGGTGCACGACGTGTGGGGTCTTTCGGACCACACCCGCGACCTGGCGAAGCGTCTCGCGAACGACGGCTTTGCCGTGCTCGCCGTCGATCTCTATCGCCGGGAGCGCGCTGTGGAGATCGAGAATCCGGGCGTGTGGATGCGCGAGATGTCCGACCCGCAGGTCCTCGAAGACCTGCGCGACGCGGCTGGCTTCCTGTCGGCGCGCGCCCAGACGAACGGGCGCGTCGGCGTCGTCGGCTTCTGCATGGGCGGGATGTACGCGCTGATGGCGGGCTGTGCGCAGCTCGGCTTCGCCGCGTCGGTCCCCTTCTATGGGCTGCTCTCGCACCGTCATGGCATCCTCCACGACGAAGCCGGGCTCGATCCCGAGCGCAAGCCGCACGAGCCCCTGGCGATGGCGTCGGAGCTCGACTGCCCGCTGCTCGCCTTCTTCGGCGACGCCGACGAGTTCGTGCCGATGGACGACGTCCGCGCGCTCGAACGCGCCTTCGCGGCGGCGCCCGCGCCGGCCGAGGTCGTGGTGGTGGCCGGAGCCGGTCACGCGTTCATGAACGACACGCGTCCCGACGCCTATCGCCCCGCGGCGGCGGCCGAGGCGTGGAAGCGCACCGTCGCGTTCCTGCGCGAAGAGCTCGCGGGGTAGGGGACGCTACGACCCGGGCTCCCGGCTCGGTCCGGGTGGATGAGACGGGAGCTAGAGCGGGCGCGCCAGCACGAGCGCGAGGCTGCGGTCGCGCGTCGCGAAGCGTGTGACGGTGCACGACACCGGCACCTCGCGCCCGCGCTGGTCGCGGAGGCTCGCCTCGAAACGCCGCGTCTCGCTGCCCTCGGTGATGGCGTCGAGCTCGGTCCACCACGTGGCCTGGGCGTCACGCGGCACGAAGCCCATCGCGTCGACGCCGAGCAGCGCGTCGCGCGTGACGCCGAGCAGCGCGCCGGCCGCGGGGTTGGCGTCGGCGATGTGTCCCGTGTCGGCGTCGAGCGCGAGGAAGGCGTCGGCCACCCGGTCGATCGCAGCGGTGACGGCGCGTCGTTTCGCCCGCGGCGCGCCGCTCGCGCGACGCGTGCTCGCGGACTGCCGGAGCCGCGCGACGAACGCCTGCGCCACCGGCCGCAGCGCGGCGCTGATCGCTTCGCCATCGGGTGCGCCGACCGTGGCGGCGGACTCGATCCAGCCGTCGAGCAGGGCGCCCGCACGGCGGTCGTGGAGCTTGAGGCCGTCGAGCGAGGGCTCGACCGGCTGACCGCTCGCGAGGGACGACGCCGCGCCGCTGCGGAAGCGCCGCAGGAGCTCGGCCTCGGGACTGGCCGGTCCGGGGGCGGCGGGCCCGAGCTTCTCGAAGAGGAGCGTGTCGATCTGGGAGCGTCGGCGAAGCAGGAAGCGCGCGAGATGGGCTCCAGTCACTACGTAATCTTACCGGCTCATCACTGCTTCGCATCCGGGGATCCGGCACGACCGTGATCCCTATCTCAATGCGGTTCTTCCCGTGACCGATGAGAAGAGGATGAGCACCCCGATCACGCAGCCGGTCTTGTTGAGCCACGCGCGCGCCGAGGCGTACGCGCCGATGACCCGCGTGATCCTGGGCAAGCTCGGCTATCTGATCCTGATGCCCGATGAGCTCGAGTCGATCGAAGGCGCCGAGGAGATCCGTCCGCTCGTGCGGTTGCTCGACGAGCGTCAGCTCGCCGAGATCCCGGACGAACTCGACGGCGTCCCCATCATCCTGATCACCGGACGCCATGGCGCGAACGGTGCCGACTCCCGCATCGCCGCTGCCGTGAAGCGGCCGGCGGGAATGCACGAGCTCTACCGGCTGATCCAGCAGCTCACCGAAGACACCCCGCGTTCGAGCCCGCGCGTGCCCACGCACATCCCGGTGCGTTGCCGCCGCGGCGAGGAGGAGTGGTCTACGGCGATGCTCTCGATCTCCGAGAACGGCTGCCTGATGCGCAGCCCCGAGCCGCTGAACCTCGGCGGCCGCGTCGCCCTCAGCTTCGAGCTCCCGCGCGCCGGCCGGCTCGAGCTCGAGGCGGAGACCGCCTATCAGCTGCTGCCCGACCTCGGCATGATCTTTCACGCCACGCGCGCCAGCGACCGCGAAGCGATCAAGGGCTACGTCGCGCAGACCCTGCTTTCCTAGCTCGCTCCTTCGGCGATCTTCTTCTTGCGGTCCATGTAGCCGCGGATCATGTCCGCGAAGTGGGCCGGGTTGTAGATGTCCTCTTCGTACGACCACATCATGTTGCCGGCGTACTTGAGGAGCGTGAAGTTGTACGCCTGATGCAGGCTGCCGTCGCCGGGGTCCACCATGCGGTTCCACACCTGGCAGACGATCCAGCCGCGCTCGTCGTCGATGACGTACCACTCCATCGGGAAGAACTTCATCTCGTTGTTGATCGGCGCCGCCATCGTGTCGCTGATCCATTTGCGGATCGCTTCGCGGCCGCCGAGCGTCCCGTAGTGGTGCTCGACGTAGGTGGCGTCCTCGGTGAACTGGTCGGCCCAGGCGTCCCAGTTGCCGCTCGTGCCGGCTTCGAGCGCCAGGCGCTGGTAGTTCTCGAAAGCCTCTTCGAGCTCGGCGCGGCTCCACTTGCCCATCGTGACGGTCCTCTCGGTTGCGGGGATCGCCACGATACGCGAATCGTCGGGCTGCTGGAAGCGCCGTCGGCTACTCGCGAACGGCGCTTGCGCCGGTCGCCACCACCTCGGTCGGGTCCATCCCCACGGCGACGCTCTTGCCGAAGTAGCTCTCCACGCCTTCCCGGACGACGGGGAGCAGCGTCGAGCCGCCGGCGAGGAAGACCGTGTCGATGTCGGCGGGCTTCAGCCCCGCCTGACGTAGCACGGCATCACAGGCGGAGAACGAGCGCTGCAGCAGCTCGCGACACTGCAGGTCGAGCAGGCGTCGCGTGAGGATCATCGGCTCGTCGGGGACGGGACACTCGGGGTCGACCTGGCCCAGCAGGAACCCGGTCGAGTCCTCTCCCGAGAGGCGGATCTTCGCGAGCTCGCATTCGGAGAGCACGCGGTTGTACACCTCCGAGTAGCTCGCGAGATCCCAGTTGTACTTCTCGATCACCCAATGGCGGACATGACTCGCGAGGTGATGATCGACGTCGTCGCCGCCGAGCGTGAGGTCGCTGGTGTGGGCGAGGAGGGTCGGTTCTCCCGTGGTGCAGTCGACGACCGCGCAGTCGAAGGTTCCGCCACCGAGGTCGTAGACGAAGGCGCGCTCGCTGCGCGCGCCACAGGCGATGTAGGCGTGTGCCGTCGCGACGGGCTCCTCGAGCAGCGTCACGTCGCCGAGACCCGCCGCGGCGGCGGCCTCGGCCGTCGCCTGCTTCTGTGATTCCGCGAAGCTGGCTGGCACCGTGACAGTGACCGGCGCGTTCTCCGGCTCGATGCCGGTGCGCGTGATGAGCGCGCCGAGCACGTGGGTGGCGACTTCCAGGGGCGAGATCAGGCCGGCGCGCGTGCGGAACGCCGGCCATCCCCCTTCCACCTCTTCGAGCTCGAAGGGGTAGCGGTCGCGGAAGTTGCGGACCTCGTGACTGTCGTAGCGCCGTCCGATGATGCGCTTCGACGAGAAGATCGTGTTGCTGCCGTCGATCGCGCGACGACGGCGCGCGTGCTCTCCGACCTGAACGCGGCCGTTCGGCAGGAACGCCACGACGGACGGAAGCGTCGTCCGCTCCCCGTCGTCGAGCGGGCGCGCGCGCCCGCCGACGGCGACGACCGTGTTCGTCGTTCCCAGGTCGACCCCGATGCGGTGCACTAGCTGGCCTCCGAGCGCGAAACGACCTTGCGATTCAAGTAGAGCTTCAGGCGCTCATGGGATTCCTTCTCGAGCACGGTCGTCTCCAGGTCGTAGAGCAGGTTCGCCTCGTCGTGGGCGCCCCGGACGATGTAGTTCAGCGGAACCTGGCTCCGGGCGTAGTCGCGTTGTCCCGGGAAGACGACCTGCAAGACGAGATGAACGCCGGCTTCGAGCGGGCGACCCGATTCGAGTCGCGCCCGCTGCGGGCCGAGCTCGAGGATGTTTCCGAAGCACTCCCGCTCTTCCCCGGCCGCGTCGCGGAAGCGGACGCGCGAGAGCAGTTGCAGGTCGGTTCGGGTCGGCGGTCGTTCGGCTTCCACGCGAGGCTCGGTCCGGGCGCGGCGATGCGCACCCGGCAGTCCTGAACCTGCTCAATCGACCGGTCCCGCCCGATTCCTGAGAGATATCGATCCGGGTCGCGGGCGTCTCAGGATCCCGGGAGCAGCGTGACCTTGACCGCGCCGGCGTGCTTGTCCGCGGCGCGCGCGAAGGCGGCATCCACCTGATCCAGGGGGAGGCCCGCGCTCGCGAGCGGAGCCAGCGCATCCCGCTCGGACGCGAGAATTCCCACCGCATCCGCGAAGTCCGATCGCGGCGGACCCTGGGCGTAGCAGTTCGACCAGAGCAGGGAGCCTTCCTTCAGGAGGAGGGGGAAGGCCGGCAGCGCGACGTCCCCGTCGAAGAGGCCGAGCACCGAGATCGCGCCGCCGGGACGGACCGCCGCGACGCCGGCCAGGAGGGTGTTCGCCGTCCCGCCGACCGTCTCGAGGACGAGGTCGATCGGCGCGTCGGCCGCGGCCGCGCCGATCCGCAACGGGTCGGCTTCGTCCTCGCGGAGCACGCGGCTGGCGCCGAGCGCCCGCGCGAGCTCCGCCTGGTGGTCGTGTCGCGCACTCACCCAGACGTCGCCAGCGCCGAGCGCCCGCGCCACGAGCACGCCGAGCAGTCCGATCGTGCCGGCCCCGAGGACGAGCACGCGCTGGCCCGGCTCGAGGCCGCCGCGGCGCAGACCGTGGACACACACGGCCAGGGGTTCGGCGAGCGCGCTGACCGCGACCGGAATCTCCGCGGGCACCGGGTGGAGTCGCGCGGCCGGCACCGCGATGTGCTCCGCGAATCCGCCCGGCACGTGGATGCCGAAGAGCTGGACGCTCGGGCAGAGGTTGATCTGACCCGAGCGACACGACGGGCATTCGCCGCAACCGCGCAGCGGTTCAATCGCGACGCGCGTGCCCGTCGCCGGACCGTCCGCGCCGTCTCCTAGGGTGACGACCTCACCCATCATCTCGTGTCCGGGCGTGTGTCCCTCGGCCCATCCGCCGAGCTGGTGCAGGTGCAGGTCGGTGCCACACACGCCACAGGCCTCGAGGCGGACCAACGCTTCGCCCTCCGCGGGCTCGGGAATCGGGCGCGACTCGACGACGAATCGCCCGTTGCGCCAGACCACCAGACGCGACCGCACTGCGCTCACGGGCGCTCCTTTCCCCGGGTGCGTTCGATCACGGCGCGGACGACGAGGGGCCAGGCGATCGTCGCGTCGGCGAAGACCTCGGCGAAGCGTCCGCCCTCGGCCTCGGGGACGAACTTCCCCCACGACACCCCCTCGGTGTAGCTGCATCCCGAGAGCCCGCCCCAGTGCTCCGGTTCGGGACAGATGCGCACCGCATAGCGGTAGCGTCGGCGCGGCTCGTCGAGGCCGAGGCGCCCATGCAGGATCTCGAGATAGGGACCCACCTGTTGCGCCCAGTTGCGCGGGACGCCGCCGCCGATCGTGAAGATGCCCATGCGCTCGTGCTCGCGGATGCGGTCGGTGAAGTCCTCCAGATCGAGGAAGGGATCGAAGGGGATCGCGCGCTTTCCCTGGCTGACGCGCAGGCGGTTGTAGATCGCGAGGTCGAGGCCGAGCTCCGAGTCGGTGAACGCCGGCACGTAGACCGGCACCTCGTGTTCGTAGGCGCTGCGCAACACCCCGCGCACCGTGTTGTCCTCGGCGAGATGACGGCCGAGCTGCCGACACAGCTCCTGGCTGCACAGGATGGTGTCGGGCGTGAGATCGCCGAGCGCGCGTTCGAGGAGACGCTCCACGTCGTCGAGGTTCTTCTCCAGCTCGATCGTGTCGTAGACCCGGTTGTAGCCCTTCTCGTAGAGCTCTTCGTCGCGCATCGACGTCCGGTGCTTGAAGTGCAGCAGCCCGGCGCCTTCGGAGAGGCCGTGGGTCATCAGGGCGCCGGTGCTGACGATCGCCTGGATCCAGCCGCGATCGATCATCTCGCAGATCACCAGGCCCTGCTTCGCGATCGTCATCGCGCCGGAGACGGTCAGGACACTGAAGCACTCTTCGTCGCGCACCATGGCTTCGAGGACGTCGGCGGCTTCGCCGAGCCGGCGACCGCCGAAAGCGGTGTGGCTCATCGCGCGGACGAGGGCGTCGACGCTGTCGACGGTCGCGAGGTCGAGTGGGGCGAGCGGGGAGAGCCCGTCTTCGTGTCCGGTGCCGTACTTCGATTCGTCGCGTGCGTCGGTCAAGGGATGTCCTGCTCGGAGTGCCCGGGCGCGAGCGGGCTCAGCGCGTCCGGGTCGGTGATGGGAAGGGAACAGACAGTGCCACGACAGACGTATGCCGTCGCGCGACCGCCCTGGGCGTCGCGTCCGGCGAGCCAGGACGGGTCGACACCGGCAGGCGTCTTCCCGGACTCGACGACGACGACGGCGTCTTCGGGCCCGAGGACGCGTCGCGCGCGCGTCGCGAGCGCTGTGCCGGTGTCGTCCGCCGCGGCACCTACCACGAGGGCGAGCGACGGGCCCCGTTCGGCGAGCAGCGCCGCCCGCGCGAGGGTCGGGAAGGCATCGGGCGCGCGTTCGAGCACGGGTGAGTGGGTGCGCAGCACGGCCGTCGCGATGTCGCGGAGATCGGCGCGCCCCGCGATCGAGGCCGCGCGCAGCAGGCCCATGACGGCGAGCCCGGTGGAGTGCGGCGTCGCGCCGTCGTGATCCGATCGCGGACGTTGGGCGAGCGGCTCGCCGTCGTTCGGGGTGAGGTAGAAATCGCTCTCGTCGGGCTCGTAGAACCGCTGCGTGATGGCGTCGGCGAGCGCGATCGCGCGGGACAGGAATCGCTCGCCGGCGCCCGCCCGGAAGAGATCGAGGTTCGCCTCGAGGAGCGCCGCGTGATCGTCGAGGAAGCCCGTGACGTGGGCACGGCCCTCGTTCCACACGCGCAGCAGACGCCCATGCGCATCGCTGAGCTTCGCGTCGAGGAAGTCGGCCGCGGCGGCGGCTTCGGCGAGGCTCTCCTCGTCGCCGAGGAGCGACGCTGCGCGCGCGAGGCCGGAAACGGTGAGTGCGTTCCAGGCGGTGACTCGCTTGCGATCGGTGTCCGGGGCGACGCGTGCGTTTCGCACCGCGCGCAGCTTCTCGCGCTCGGCCGCGAAGCGTTCGCGCGGAGCGCGCAGGCGATCCATCAGCACCGTCGTGCCGTCTTCGAA
Organism: Deltaproteobacteria bacterium; assembly: GCA_024638705.1. Taxonomy (GTDB): domain Bacteria; phylum Myxococcota_A; class UBA9160; order UBA9160; family SMWR01; genus JAHEJV01. Next base: position 13,572 of record JAHEJV010000060.1, read on the forward strand.
GTTGCCGCGTTCGGTGATGGAATAGGCGTCGCAGAACGCCTCGCATGATCCCTCGCCCTCGCCCGAAACCTCGGATCCGGCGCCGAGGGCGTCGCGCACCTGGTCGGGAGTGAAGACGTAGAACTTCCCCTCGACCCCTTCACTGTCGGCGTCTCGACTCGCGAACCAACCGCCGTCTTTGGCGGCCATCTCGCGACGCAGCCAGACGGTCGTCTCGCGGATCGGCCAGACGAGATCGTCGTCCGCCGCGCCACTGCGTCGCCACGTTTCGGCGTAGGTGCGCAGCAGCTGACCCTGGTCGTAGAGCATCTTCTCGAAGTGGGGCACGCACCAGCGCGCGTCGACGCTGTAGCGGTGGAAGCCGCCACCCAGTTGATCGTAGAGGCCGCCGCGCGCCATCTCGCGACAGGTGTGCACGACGTGGTCGAGGGCTTCGCGCGCCTTGCGTTCGGACAGCACGTCGACCGCCGCGAGCAGCAGGTCGAGCGAGGGCGGGGCGGGGAACTTCGGGGCCGTGCCGAAGCCGCCGTGCTCGGTATCGGCGCGTTGCAGCAGCTTCACGGCGCCCTCGGCGACGGCCTCGACGCCCGACGGCGGGGCGTTGCCGGCCGGCGCGCGCTTCGCGAGCGCCTCGGTGATCTCGTCGGCGCTGCGCGACACCTCGTCGCGCTTGCCGTGATAGGCCTCGGTGATGGCCGACAGCACCTGCCGGAACGAGGGCATGCCGTGGCGCGGCTCGGGCGGATAGTAGGTGCCGCCGTAGAAGGGCTTGCCGTCGGGCAAGCAGAACACGGTGAGCGGCCAGCCGCCATGGCCGGTGAGCCCGGTGACGGTGTCCATGTAGAGCTGGTCGACGTCCGGACGCTCCTCGCGATCGACCTTGATGCAGACGAAGTCGCGATTCATCTGCGCGGCGGTCTCGGCATCCTCGAAGGATTCGTGCTCCATCACGTGACACCAGTGACATGCGCTGTAGCCGATCGAGACGAGCAGGGGGCGGTCTTCGCGGCGGGCGCGCGCGAGCGCCTCGGGGCCCCAGGGAAACCAGTCCACCGGGTTGTGCATGTGCTGGCGGAGGTAGGCGCTCGTCTCGTCGGCGAGGCGGTTCGTGGGACGGGCGCTGTCGGAAGGAGTCAAGGGGGCGGGACCTCGCGCGGCGCGCCTACACTACCAGCCCTCCTGCAGCGTGCCCATTCGCCGACGTGTCGTGTCTCGTCTTGGAGTGTTCACTTGAAGTCCGATGATGCCCTCGAGCGCGCCGCGGCGTTCGTCGCCGAACACGGGGACGAACGCGCGCGCGCCCGCGCCGAGGCGTTGCTCGGACGCGGCGATGCGAGCGGCGTGATCGCCGCACTCGATCCCGACCCGGACGACCCGGCGCAGCTGCGCGCGGCGCTCGCGGTGTGCGACGACCTCCGCGCACTCGCCGACCCCCGCGTCGAGGCGTGGATCGGCGCGCTGGTGCGCGGTCAGAGCGCGGACGGGGGATTCGCCGACGGCGCGCCGCTTCCCGCGCGGCTCTTCGAAACCGGGATGATCGCGGGATTCGTGGCGAAGACCCGTTATGCGCGGCCCGAAGTCCTCTACGCCGCGGGCGATTTCCTGGCGTCGCACTGGGACCCCGACCTCGTCCGCGAAGGGTCGTGGAACGCGATCGCCGCCTACGCGCACTTCTTCGCGAACGCCGATCACGACGACGCCGACGCCGTCCTCCAGTGGTGCGGCCGCGAGCTCTCGCGCGGGTTCCTCACGCGCGCCTTCGACGCGGTGCGTACGGCGCGCGTGCTCTGCTACTGCGACGCACACGGCCTGCCCGGCGCCGAGCTCGGCGTTCGCGAGCTGGTGGTGGCGCTGATCACCGAGCAGGCGCCGGACGGCAGCTTTCCGGCCTGGGAGGGGGAGGGCGCGTGCGACGTCGTGACGTCGACGCTCGACGGCATCGTCGCGCTGCGCCGCCTCGCGTGACAGAATCCGGCCCATGTTCAATCTCGCCTGGCTCCACGAAGCGATCGCCGCCCGCGTTCCGGAACGCGAGTGTCTGGTGTTCCGCGATCGCCGCCTCTCCTGGAACGACGTGCACGACCGCACGCGCCGTCTCGCCGACGTGTTGCGCAGCCACGATCTCGGCTGTCACCGCGAGCGCGCCGCCGCACCGCCGCTGGCCCCGCTCACAGGCTGGGAGTCGGGCCAGGACCACCTCGCCCTCTATCTCCACAACGGCAACGAGTATCTCGAGGGGATGCTCGGCGCCTTCAAGGCGCGCTGCGTGCCGGTGAACGTGAACTATCGCTATGTCGAGGAGGAGCTCGAATACCTCTTCGGCGACTCGCAGGCGCGGGCCGTGATCTACCACGCGCGGTTCGCACCGACCCTCGAGCGCATCCGCGCGAAGCTCCAGGACGTCCGGCTCTGGCTCCAGGTGGACGATGGCTCGGGCGAGAAGCTCCTGCCCGGCGCGATCGACTACGAAGCCGCGCTCGCCGCGGCGACGCCGCGCGCGCCGGAGGGTCTCACTCCGGACGACCTCTACGTGCTCTACACCGGCGGCACGACCGGCATGCCGAAGGGCGTGTTGTGGCGTCAGGAGGACGTGTTCCGTTCGGCGATGTACACGCGACCCGTCGCGAGCTCGGAAGAGGTCGTCGCGCGCGCCGAGCGCGGCGATATCCGCGCGCTGCCGACGCCGCCCTTCATGCACGGCGCGGCCCACTGGGTGGCGTTCAACATGTGGTGCCTCGGTGGGACGATCGTCGTGCAGTCGCGTCCCGAGCGGCTCGACCCGATGGACGTCTGGCAGACCGTCGAGCGCGAGCGCGTGACGGCGCTGACGATCGTGGGCGACGCCTTCGGGCGTCCGCTCGCCGACGAGCTCGCGACGGGGAAGTACGACGCCTCGTCGCTGCGCCTGCTCACCTCCGGCGGCGCGATCCTGACCGCGAAGCTCAAGCGCGAGCTGCTCGCGTTGCTGCCTGGGGTGCGACTCGTCGACGCGCTCGGTTCGTCGGAGAGCGGATCCCAGGCGCAACATGCGTCGCGCGGCGCGGATTCTGCGGAAACCGGACGCTTCGAGCTCGCGCCCGGGAACGTCGTCCTGAAAGAGGATCTCTCCGGGCCGGTGGCCGAGGGCAGCGGTGAGGTGGGCTGGCTCGCGCGCAGCGGTCGCGTCCCCCTCGGCTACTTCGGCGATCCCGAGAAGACCGCGAAGACCTTCCCGGTGATCGGCGGCGTGCGTTATGCGGTGCCCGGCGACCGCGCGCAGCTCGAGCCCGACGGCCGGCTGCGTCTGCTCGGACGCGACTCGGTGACGATCAACACCGGTGGCGAGAAGGTCTTCGCCGAGGAAGTGGAGCACGCGCTGAAGCACCACCCGGCGGTGTACGACGCCGTCGTCGTCGGGACGCCGCACGAGCGCTGGGGGCAGCAGGTGACCGCGTTGGTGCGGCTGCGCCCGGGCGAAGCGCCGTCGGAGGGGGCCCTCCTCGACGAGGCGCGCACCCACGTCGCGGCCTACAAGCTGCCGAAGCGCTTCGTGTTCGTCGAAGAGATCGAGCGCTCGCCGAGCGGCAAGGCGGACTACCGCTGGGCGAAGGCGACCGCGCTGGCGGCGGACTGAGCGCTGCTGCGTCGGCGGCGGGCCGACCGCGTTCGCGCCGGCTCGATCGCTACTGGAGTGCGTCGCGCAGCTGTCGGATGCG
>JAHEJV010000061.1 GCA_024638705.1 Deltaproteobacteria bacterium
CTCTGAGGTCGCTGCTCGTGCGGAGCGGCGCCGGCTTCCGCGGGAGCGGTGCGCTATCGCTCCGGCGCGAGGCGTCGGCGCCTGTTGTGCGGAAGTTCCCATCGGAAGCACCGACCCTCGTCGGAACGCAGAGGGTCCCTGTGTCTCCCGATTCGCACGCCGAGACGATCGCGACGCACGGGTGCTCGGTCGTCCTCCGTCGGGTGGAGGGGCCGGAGGCGCGCGAGCTCTTCCTCCACGTGCAGCCCGATCTCGGCGTCGCGCAGGCCGGGGCCCAGGCAGAGGCGGTCTATCGCGCGGTCGCCGCAGTGCTCGAAGGCGAGGGCGCGAACGCCGGGTCTGTCGTCTGCGAGAAGACCTTCCTGCGCGCGCGCGACGACGTCGCAGCGGTCCGCGCGGCCCGCGAGCGCGTGATCGCGTCGGAGGTGCGCCCCGCCACGACCGAGATCGAACAGCCGCCGCTGCGCGAGGGCGCCCGCGTCGAGATCTCGGTGCAGGCGGTCGTCCCGCCCGCGTCGTCGCTACGCGTCGAGACGGTCGATGCCCGAGCGACCTGCGGGTGTCACGAGTGCGCGCGGTCGCACGGGGTGCGGATTCGCCTCGGCGAAGAGGTCCGCTTCGAGGCCGGAGGGATCTACGGCGCCGGCGACGATGCCTACGAGCAGGCGCTCGCGATGTTCGTCGCGGCCGAAGGTCTCCTGGAGCGCGTCGACATGAGCTTTCACGACGTGGTCCGCACCTGGATCCACCTCGGCGAGATGGAGCGCGACTACGACGCACTCAACCGCGCTCGGCGCGAGTTCTTCGCCTCCCGCGGCATCGATCCGCCGCCGGCGAGCACCGGCATCGGCGGTCGGCCGGTGGCCGGCGAGCACGACCTCGCGCTCGGCATCTCCGCGTTGCAGTCGGCGCGCCCCGTCGAGCGCCACGTGATGACCACGCCGACGCTGAACGAGGCGGGGACGTATGGGGCCGACTTCGTTCGCGGGATGCGCGTCGACGAGGACAACCGCATCGCCCTCCACGTCTCCGGGACGGCGAGCATCGACGAGGCCGGGCGGACGGCGCACCCCGGCGACTTCGATGCCCAGGTGGATCGCATGCTCGTGAACGTCGCTGGGCTGCTCGAAGGGCAGGGGGCCGGCTTCGCCGACGTCGTCTCCGCCGTCACCTATCTCAAGCGTCCCGCCGACGCGGAGCTCCTCCGGCGCAAGCTCCGCGACGCCGGATTCGAAGGCTTCCCCAACGCTCTCGTCGCGGCGACGATCTGCCGTCCGGAGCTGCTGTGCGAGACGGAGGTCTTCGCCGTGCTCCCGCCCGTTCGCTCTCAGCCCTGACGGAAAGGCGCTCCGAGCTGCGCCCACCACGAGGCGGGGAGGTCGTCGTGCTGGATGCCGATCGCCGCGGGACCCGGACGCGAGCGATCGCGGTAGCGCGTGCCGAAGACGACGTCCCAGAACAGGAAGTTGCTGCCGTAGTTGGCGTTGGCCTCGGCGAGCTCGACCGAGTGATGCCAGCGGTGCATCTCGCCCACGCTGAAGATCCAGGTGAGCGGACCCATCTCGAAGTCGATGTTGGCGTGCTGGAAGAGGCCGAGCACGCTGTTGGTGAGCGCGACGAGCGCGAGCACCGACTCGCCCGCGCCGAGCAGCGCGAGCGGGATCACGTTGATCACCCCGCGGAACGCGATCTCCACCGGGTGCGAGCGGGTCGCGTTGAGCCAGTAGAGCCGCTGCGGGTTGTGGTGGATCGCGTGGAACCGCCACAGTGAGGGCACTTCGTGCAGCCAGCGATGCGGCCAGTAGTCGAACAGCTCGACGACGACGCAGGCAACGGCGAGCTGGGCGAGCACCGGCCACTCCGTCGGCCACATTCCCATCCCAATCGCCCCGGAGATCGCGACGCCGACCGCGACCGCCACGACGCGCACGACGGGCTCGACCAGGGCGTTCACGCCGAGGAAGGTCGGAAGGTAGAGGGCGTCGGTCACCAGGTCGCCCCGCGGCCGGTTCCATTCCGCCCGGAAGGGGCGGACCCGTTCGAGCGTCACCACGACGACGACGCTCGCGAAGGTCGCGAGCCCGACGACGAGGCTCGCCGACACGTCGGCCGCGAGAGCGACGGTGGCGCCGCCGATCACGGCGCTCACCGTCACGGGAAAGATCAGCCAGGGGATCACGCGGTGCACCGCGCGAAGGGTGACGGATCCGCGCGCAGACTCCAATCGGAATCCCGACCGGAGCGACGGCTCCGCCTCGGAAGTCCGGGGCTCAGGCGCCGCGTCGCCCCGAGACTGCCGGTCGCCAGTAGAACTTCTTCGCCGCGCTCGACGCGACGCCCGTCATCGACGCGCCACCCGCAAAGGGCACCCGGCGCTCCGGGTCGACCCCCGACGCTGGCTCCTTCACGCGCCACAGAGGCTCCCAGCATCCGTGGGCCTCGAGGAGGGGGCGAAGGCGGTCGCGATCGGGCGCGTCCAACGCGTCGAAGTGCCGTCGCAGCTCCTCCAGGCACCACACGCGATAGCGCGCCGTGCGGATCTGCCGATAGGGCGCGCCTTCGATGTCGACGTCGAAGCGCGACTGACCGGTCTTCCAGGCTTCGGCGTTCGCGCAGAGATAGGGCAGGTAGGCCGATCCGATCGCATCGAGGATCGGCCCCCAATCGTCGGGCACCTCCCCGAGCAGGTCGCCTCCCGTCCTGCTCCGGCGCGCGTTCCACATCCGCGCCACCCACTCGAACACCGCGGGCGCCGTCTCGCGCATGATGCGCGCGCTCGGCGGATCCATCGCGAAGTGCCGGAACATCGGTCCGAAGAAGCCGAAGTCGGCGAGGCTCGGCCGGTCGCCGAGCAGGTAGGGGCGCTTCGCGAAGATCGCACCGAGCTGGGCGAGCGAGTCGAGATAGATCCGCTCGACGTGATCCCACGTCGCTGCGCTGACGCCATCGCCCTTCGTGAAGAGCGTGCGCTGGCGGGTGCGGATCAGGTGTCGCTTGACGAACCCGGGCAACGGGATGTGACGCCCCGCTTCGTCGATCAGGACGCGGCTCATGTGCTCGGCACCCTCGACGTAGTCCCATCGGTAGTGCATCGCGGGCCGCCACAGCCATTCGTCGGCGTAGTCCTCCAGGAGCCGGCTGAGGAAGGAGAGCACCGGGTCGCGGGGAATCACGGCCGCGTCGGGGTAGCGTTCGTCGAGCCAGGCGATGATCGGCGTCGAGTCGGTGAGCCAGCGACCGTCGGCCAGCTCCAGCCCTGGCACCTGCGCCACGCCGGTCGGGCCGGCCATCTCGACCGGGCCGCCCGCGACACGCCGGTAGGGCAATTCGAGATAGCGGATGATCGCTTCGAGCTTGCCGGTGAAGTAGGAGACCTCGGGACCGTGGAGGGTGAGGGGAAGGATCGGATCGCTCTGGGGGTCGACCGCGGAAGGGGCCGTCATCGGGTTGCCTCCGCGCCGCGCGGCGTCAGGCGGAACACCATGATGTTGCGATCGGTGCGCTCCCGATAGGCGGCGTAGTTCGGGATGTTGTCACAGAGCCGATCCCACACGGACTTCTTCTCGTCGTCGCTGAGCCGCTCGGCGCGCACCGGGACACGCTCGTCGCGCAGCTGCATGAAGGCGTTCGGATCCGCCTGCAGGTTGTACGACCAGGCCGGGTGGCGTTCGCCGCCGAAGTTGCTGGCGACGACGTGGACCGCGCCCTCGACCTCGGTGTAGACGAGCTGGGCTTCGCGCTCCTGGCCCGACTTCCGGCCGATCGTGGTCAGGACGAGCTGCGGAACGACGACCGGACCCAGCGACGTCAACCGGCCCCCGCTGAGCCGGAAGATCACCGGATCGACGCGCGCCGCGAGCACCTTCGCGATCCACCCGCCGATGGCCGTCCGGGCGAACCACAGCTCGAATCGCTTCACGGCCGACATGGGTTCGCCCTCCCTTGCGCGCCGGGCCAATCGACTGGAGGATCATTCTGTCCGGAACGGACGACGACGTCCAGCCAGATTTTGCCGCGCCGACGATCCCCGCGGAACGCTTCGATCTCGCAGGCTGGACTGCCTAACGCCGCACCGGGCTCATCCGCTCGATCCAGCGGTCGGCGGCGCGCAGACGCGCCTCCAGCTCGCGCTCGGTGGCTTCGCCGATCTTGCGGATGCCGACTTCCTGGTTGAGGCGGTGGTTCACCTTCGCGTGGCCGAGGCCGGAGAGGCGCGCGATCGCCTCGGCCTTGAACTTGTTCTGCTCGCGCAGTTCTTTGCGGAACTCCCGAGCCGTCTTGCCGTCGGGCGGGGCGGCTTCGATGGTGAGCGGCGGACCGGCCGCTTCGGCGGCGAGCTCGTCCTCGCTCGCGAGGTCGGGCAGCGGGACATCGTCGAGCGGCTCGGCCTCCACCGCCTCCTCGTGCGCGGCCTCCTCGGCATCGACGTCCTCTTCCGCGTCCCACACCGACTCGAGGTCGAAGATCGCGGCCTCGCCGGGCAGGGCGCGCGCCGAGATCGGCTGGAAGAGATCGAGCTGCTCGCGCTCCTCACTCTCCTCCTCGAGCTCCGGCTCGGTGTCGTCGCTCTCCGCCTCTTCGAGGTTGTGGCGACGCGCGCGCTTGATGTCCATCGCGTACTCGCGGATGCGCGGGTCGTCGGGGATGAACATGAACGCGCTCTGGCGTCCGCCCTTGCCGGCCACCCAGCGCACGAGACGTCCGACGGCCTGACGGAAGAAGAGGTCGGTGATCGTCGTCGTCGCGTACACGCCGACGCGCAGCCGCGGGATGTCGACGCCCTCCGAGACCATGCGCACCGCGACGAGCCACGGGTCGCCGGCGTCGCGGAACTCGCCGATGCGGCGCGTGGAGTCGGGATCGTCGGAGGTGGCGACGACGGCGTCGATGCCGAAGCGCTCCTTGAGGATGCGCGCGATGCCGTGCGCGTGGTCCTGGGTCATCGCGATCACGAGACCAGCGGCGTCGCCGTCCTCGGTGCGCAGCTTCTCGAGCTGGGTGTGGGCGCGGTCGAGCACGTCGGGCAGCCACTCGCCCTCGAGCGAGAGCGCGGTGCGCAGGCGCTGGCCCGCGAGGCTGCCCTCGCCGAGCGGATCGTCGAAGCGCGCGGCGTAGCTCTCGCCGTCGGCGCCGCGCCACTCCATCAGGCCGTTCACGCGCGGGAAGAACACCGGGCGCACGACTTCGCTGTCTTCGAGCGCTTCGCCGTAGCCATACTCGTAGTCGGGCACGGCCTCGGCGCCCGCGTAGCGGATGAACGGGATCGCCGAGTCGTCTGAGCGGAACGGGGTGCCGGAGATCGAAAGCCGCCGGCTCGCCGGAGAGAGCCCGACCTGGATCGCCTCTCCCCACGACATGCTCTCGGCCGCGTGATGCACCTCGTCGAGGACGCCGATGGCGCGCTGGGAGACGCGCGCGATCGCGTGCGGCGCGGCCGCCGCCTGCTGGTAGGTGACCACGACCCCGTGCATGTCCTGCGGAAGCTTCTCGCGCGAACGCCAGTTCGGCTCGAGGCGCAGGCCGAAGCCCTCGGCGGCGTCCGCCCACTGCACCTTGAGATGGGCGGTCGGGACGACCACGACGATCCGGGAGGCGCGGCGCGCGATCAGCGTTCGCCGCGCCGCCATCAGGGCAAACGTCGTTTTGCCCGCGCCGGGCGTCGCGACGGCGAGGAAGTCGGGATCCCCGCTCCCCTCGAACTTCGCGAGTGCTTCCACCTGCCAGCGCCGCAGCGCGGGCAGACCTCTCCGCTTCGTCGCGGCCCCCATCGAACCCCCCTGTCCGTCGGTGGGCCACCGACGGAACGAGGCGCACAGTAAAGGATTCTCGCGCCGGCGTCAGTCCTTTTGCCCGCATTCGATCAGCAGCGCGGCCAACTCCTTCGGCCGCGACGCGAACGCGCTGTGGCCGGCGTCGAAGGGGATGATGTCCGTGACGCCCGCGGTCCGCGCCTGCTCGCGTTGGTACGCGGGTGGAAGCGCTTCGTCGCGCTCGAGGAGGATGTAGGTGCAGGCGACCTCCGCGGGGGCGACGGCGACCTCGACGGGCTCGCGCATCGGGCCGGGCGGCTCGGGGCCGAGATTGCGCTGCAACCACTCGGCGGTTTCGTCGTCGAGGTCGTTCGCGAACATCGTGCGCGGATCCGCGCCGCGGGAAAGAGGCGACAGCGGGTGCTTCATCAGATCCATGATCGATTCCCCGATCGGCGGGTTCGAGGTGGAGAGATAGATCATCCGGCGAAGACGTTTCGGAATGCGCGCCGCGACGAGGGGGAGGGTGATGCCGGCGAGCGAGTGGCCGACGAGCACCACGTCGTGGAGGTCGCGGGCTTCGATCTCGCGGACCACGTCGTCGACGTAGTCGTCGCGGGTGATCTCATCGAGCGGCTTCACGTCGCTGCGCGCGCCGTGTCCGGAGAGATCGACCGCGACGACCGACTCCACCGCCGGGTCGTCGCGCAGGAACGGGACGAGCCGATCCCAGCACCAGGCCGCGTGGGCACCGCCGTGGACGAGGATGAAGTGCATGGCGGCTCTCCTGATTCGGCTCGGATTCTATCGGTCGGAAGCCGAATCTCGAGACTCGGGCACGCGGCAGATCCGCTCGAGGCGCGCCAGCGACTGTCCCGGATACTTCCACAGCATCGTGTCCTGGTCTTCGAGCCGGCGCGTCACGATCGTGATCGTGTTCCAGGGTTGGAACTCGAGCGTCTTCTCGTCCCAGTGGATCGCCGCGCGGATGCGTCGGCAGGAGACGGGGTTGATGTCGTTCGCGCCCCCGGAGAGCGTCCCGGTGGTGCGGAAGTCGTGGATGAAGGTGTCGTTCGCGACGACGACGCGGTTGCCGCACTGCTCGATCCGCTCGATGTGGCCGATGAGACCGCCGTCGACGACGCGCCACAATCCGCGCAGATCCGCCGCTTCCGGGGGAATCGGCTCGGTGCAGCCCGCGAGCACGGGCGCCGGCCATTGCCGGACGCCGCACTCGGGCGTGTAGGCCTTGGGGATCTCGTCGGCGCCGAGTCCCGAGCCGTCGAGCGCGGGAAGCGCGCAGTAGTCGATCGCCGCGCCGTCCTCGGAGTAGACGCGCGGCGCCGTCGTGTCCTCCGGACGCGGGTCGAGCACGGCGCATCCCGCGAGCGCGACACTGCACGAGAGCCAGCCGGCCAGACGCGTTGCGCGCCTCACGACGCCCGGACGGACCGCTTCGCCACCTCCTCGAGCATCACTTCCGTGGCGCCGCCGCCGATCGTGAGCACGCGCGCATCGCGGTACATCCGCTCGACGGCGGTCTCGCGGATGAAGCCCATGCCGCCATGGAACTGGGTGCACTCGTACATCACCTGGTTCACCACCTCGCAGCCCCAGGCCTTCACGCCCGACATCTCCTTCACGTTGTCGGCGCCCTGTTCGCCGAGCCAGGCGGCGTGGTACATCGACGCGCGCACCGCGTCGACCTTCGCCTGGTTCATCGCCATCCGCTGGCGGATCGCGCCGAGGTCGAAGAGGTGGCCGCCGAATGCCGGGCGCTGCTGGGTGTGTTCGAGGGTGAGGTCGATCGCGCGCTGCGCCGCGCCGACGCCCATCCCGACGAGCACCATCCGCTCGTTCTGGAAGTTCTTCATCGTCTCGTAAAAGCCGCGGTGGGGTGTCCCGAGCAGGTGCTCCTTCCCGGAGAGGCGCACGTCGTCGAGCACGAGCTCGGCCGTGTCGGAGCAGCGCCAACCGTGTTTATCGAGCTTCTTCGAGACGGCGAACCCCTTCGTGTCGCGCGGGACGAGGAACATCGAGATCCCGTACTTGTCGTCGGGGTTGGTGCGTGCGGCGATGATCGACATGTCGCCGTACACCGCATTGGTGATGAACATCTTGCGGCCGTTGATCACCCAGTCGTCGCCGTCCTTGCGCGCGTGGGTCTTGATCCCGGCCACGTCGGAGCCGGCGTCCGGCTCGGAGACGCCGATCGCGGTGATCGTCTCGCCGCCGAGCATCCCCGGCATCCACTGTGCGATCTGCTCCGGCGAGCCCGAGTTCACGAGATGCGGGCCGGCCATGTCCGTGTGGACGAGGACGGTGACGTCGAAGCCCGCGTAGGTCGAGCTGCCGAGCGCCTCGGAGAAGGCCGCCGACGCGATCGGCCCGAGGCCGACGCCGCCCATCTCCTCGGGCACGCGCAGGCCGAGCATTCCGAGCGAGCCGAGCTTGCGCAGCACTTCGCGCGGCACCTTGCCGTCCTCCTCCCACTTCGCGGCCTCGGGTACGACCTCCTTCGCGACGAAGTCGCGGGTCTGTTCGTAGATCGCGCTGAGCTCGTCGGTCATGTAGGCGTTGCGATGGGTCATGTCGGGTCTCCTGATTCCTCTGGAACGAACGTGACGAGCACTTGTTTCGATTCGACGGACTCGCCGACCGCGCAGCGCACTTCGTCGACGGTGCCCGCGCCGCGCGCGGTCAGCGAGTGGAGCATCTTCATCGCTTCGATCACCACGACGACGTCGCCGGCGGAAACCGCGTCGCCCGGCGATACCGGGATCTCGGTGACGACGGCGGGGAAGGGCGCGCTCGCCGCCTCGGCGCCGCCGTGTCCCTCGGCTTCGCTCGGCGCCCAGCGCTCGCTGCGCGAGAGGACGGTGAAGGCGTGGGTGTGGCCGGCGACGTTCACCGCGACCGAGCGGGTGATGGCGTCGACGCTGGAAGGAGCTTCTGTGCGCGTGGAGTCGTCGAAGACGATCTCGTGCGTGTCGCCGTGACGATCGCGCAGGGCGACGCTGCGCGTCGGTGCATGAGGCGTCACGCGGAAGCCGCCGAGGGCGCTCCACACCGAGGACGTCCGAGCTGCCGCACGTGCGGCGATCCAGGCGTGCGCCGCGGCTGCAGCGGCCGGGGCGAGGTACGCGTCCTTCGGCGGCTCGTGCTCGTCGAGGAATCGGGTGGTGACGCATCCTTCGATCACGGGCGACTGCGCCACGAGCCAGCGGTGGAACCCGGCGTTGTTCGTCACGCCACCGAGGATCAGCGCGTCGAGGGCGCGCGCGAGCTGGCGCAGCGCGTCGCCGCGTTCGGCGCCCGAGGTGATCAGCTTCGCGATCATCGCGTCGTAGTGGGGCGTGATCGCGCTGCCGCGCTCGACGCCGGATTCCCAGCGCACGCCAGCGGGCACGCGCAGGTGCGTCACGACGCCGGTCTGGGGAAGGAAGCCGCGCGTGGCGTCCTCGGCGTTGATGCGTGCCTCGAAGGCGTGGCCGGTGAAGCGGACGTCGTCCTGGGCGAGCGGCAGGGGGTCGCCGACGGCGCTCCGGAGCTGCAGCTCGACGAGGTCGAGCCCGGTGATCTCCTCCGTCACCGGATGCTCCACCTGCAGGCGCGTGTTCATCTCGAGGAAGAAGAACTGGCCCGTCGCGTCGTCGACGACGTACTCGACGGTGCCGGTCGAGTCGTAGCCGATCGCTGCGGCGAGCTGGCACGCCGTTTCGCACAGGCCCGAGCGTGTCGCGTCGGGCAGGTTCGGGGCGGGCGCCTCCTCGAGGAGCTTCTGGTAGCGGCGTTGCACCGAGCACTCGCGCGTCCCGAGATGGACGACGTTCCCGTGCTTGTCACCGACGACCTGCACTTCGACGTGGCGCGCGCGCTCGACATAACGCTCGACGATCAGCGCCGCGTCGCCGAAGGCGCGCTCGGACTCGCGCGCGGCCTCTTCGAGGGCTTTCGCGAGCCCGCTCGCGTCGTGGACGATGCGGATCCCCTTGCCCCCGCCGCCGGCGGCCGCCTTCACGAGGACGGGGTAGCCGATGCGCTCCGCGGCGTCGGCGAGATCCTTCGGATCCTGGGAGCGGTCGAAGCCCGGAATCGTCGGGACGCCGGACGTCTCGGCGAGGCGGCGCGCCTCGATCTTCGACCCCATCCGCTCGATGGCCTCGGCGTGCGGGCCGACCCAGACGAGCCCGGCCTCCCCGACTGCGCGCGCGAAGGCGGCGTTCTCGGAGAGGAAGCCGTAGCCGGGGTGTACGGACGTCGCGCCCGAGGTCTTCGCGGCTTCGAGAATGCGCTCGACCGACAGATACGAATCGGCGAGCGACGCCGGCCCGATGCGCACTGCGACGTCGGCCTCGCGCACGAAGGGCGCGTCGGCGTCCGGATCGGCGTACACGGCGACGGTCTCGTAGCCGAGCCGGCGCGCCGTGCGCTGCACGCGGCGCGCGATCTCTCCGCGGTTGGCGACGAGGATCCGCATCGTCACATCCGGTACACGAGCCCGGGGCCGGGCGCAGGCGCGTCCTGACGCGCGGCGAGGGCGAGGCACAGGCCGAGCGCGTCGCGCGTGTCGACCGGGTCGACCAGGCCGTCGTCCCACAGGCGCGACGTCGCGTAGTAGGGGTCGGAGTGGCGCTCGTACTGCTCCGCCACTTCGGCGCGCAGCTCCGCGACCTCCTCCTCGGTCGTCTCGGCGCCCTTCATGCCCGCGAGTCGGATGTCGACGAGCACGGTCTGGGCCGTCTCCGCCGACATCGTCGCGATGCGCGAGTTCGGCCAGGCGAACAGGAAGCGGGGGTTGAAGCCGCGTCCGCACATGCCGTAGTTGCCCGCGCCGTAGGAGCCCCCGATCAGCACCGTGTACTTCGGGACGGTCGCGTTGGCGACGGCGGCCACCATCTTCGCGCCGTTCTTCGCGATGCCGCCGGCTTCCGAGTCGCGCCCGACCATGTAGCCCGACGTGTTCTGGAGGAAGAGCAGCGGCACGCGGCGCTGCTCGCACAGCTCGATGAAGTGTGTGGCCTTGAGCGCGGACTCGCTGAAGATGATCCCCTGATTGGCGATCACCCCGACGAGGTGTCCCCAGATGCGCACGAAGCCGCACACGATCGACTCGCCCCACTCGGGCTTGAAGGCGGAGAACTTCGAGCCGTCGACGAGGCGGGCGATGATCTCGGTGGCGTCGAAGGGGATGCGGTCATCGGCGCTGATGATGCCGTCGATCTCGCTCGCGTCGTAGGCGGGGCGCTCGGGAGGGGTCCAGTCGAGCCAGCCCGTGCGCTCCTCGATGCCGCGCTGGTTCGTCGTGAGACAGATCTCGCGCAGCTTCCCGTAGGCCTCGCGTTCGTTCTTCGCGAGATAGTCGGAGACGCCCGACGTGCGCGTGTGGAGCACCGCGCCGCCGAGGTCGTCGGGGTCGACGATCTCGCCGAGGGCGGCCTTCACGATCGGCGGACCGCCGAGATAGATGCGGCCGATGCCCTCGACCATGATCACTTCGTCGGAGAGCGCCGGCACGTAGGCGCCGCCGGCGGTGCAACCGCCGAGCACGACGGAGAGCTGCGGCAGCCCCATCGCCGACATGCGCGCCTGGCGGTAGAAGGAGCCGCCGAAGTGGTCCTTGTCGGGGAAGATCTCGTCCTGGAGCGGGAGGAAGGCGCCGCCCGAGTCGACCAGGTAGATCGTGCCGAGGCCGTTCTGCTCGGCGATCTCCTGGGCGCGAACGTGCTTCTTGATCGACGCGGGCAGCAGCGAGCCGCCCTTCACCGTCGCGTCGTTGGCGATGAACATGTACGGCGCGCCGTGCACCAGACCGATGCCGGTGACGATGCCCGCGCCGGGCGCCTCGTCGCCATACTGCCCGGTGGCGGCGAGGGTCGAGAGCTCGAGGAAGGGCGTGCCGTCGTCGATCACCGCGTCGATGCGGTCGCGCACCATGATCTTGCCGCGCGCGAGATGGCGCTCGATCGAGCGCGCGCGCCCCTTCCCGCCGTCGATCGCCCACTGCTGTCGCTCGCGCAACGTTGCGCGCAACGCCTCGTAGGCCTCGCGATTCGTCGCGAATGCGGCCGAGCGCGGATCGATGCGCGACGCGATCGGTCTCATCCTGTGCTCCCGGCAGTCGGTCTCATCCCGCGATCCCCTTCCAGAGTTGTCGGGTGACGGTCTCGGCGAAGTCGTCGAGGCTGCCGCGCCCGGGGTCGAACCATTCGAGCGAGGAGTTCATCGCGCCGAACAGGATCAGACGCGAGAGGCCGATCGGGGTGTCGCCGTCGATCTCGCTCTTCGTCACCAGCTCTCCGAGCAGGCGCGTCCACATCGCTTCGTACGCGTCGCGTTCGGGGACGATCGCGTCGCGCACGGCGGGCGGGGCGGTGCGGAACGTGGTGACGTGGGCCGCGGTGTAGGGGCCGTGCTCGAACAGCGCGGCGAGATGCGCCCGCACGTGCGCGGCGATGCGTGTGCGGCCGTCGCGGTCGCGCGTCGCGGACTCGGCGTCGTCGAAGGCCTGCACCATCACTTCCATCCCCCGACGCAGGATCGCCTCGAGCAACGCCTCCTTCGAAGCGAAGTGGTAGTAGACCGAGCCGGCCTTCATGCCCGCGGCGGCGGCGATGCCGCGCAGCGAGGTCTCCGCATAGCCGCGGGCGAGGAACAGGGCCGCCGCTTCGTCGAGCACGCGCTGCCTGCCCTCGGGCCCGTCGGCGGCGGTCGGAAGGGCAGGGGACGCGGCGGGGGTGGCCATGGGGCGGAAGCCTACCTAACGACCGTCAGGTTGCAAGAGGTCCGTAAACAAAAGGGAATCGGCATCCGGCACCAACCGGCGTATGATCCTCCCCGGCATGCCCGACTCGTTCGAGACCCTGCTCGCCGCGAGCCTCGCTCGCGTCCTCCCCGGCTTCGAGGCGCTCGCGTCCGCGCGGCGGCTGTCGGGCGGCGCGAGTCAGGAGACCTATCGCGTCGAGATCGAGACGACGGACGGCCCGCGCGCCCTCGCCTTACGTCGCGCGGCCGGCGGCGGCGCCGAGAGTGAAGAAGCCACCGGTCCGGGGCTCGCTGGGGAGGCCGAGCTCTTCCGGATCGCGCGCGCGGCCGGCGTGCCCGAGCCGGAGATCGTGCACGTATTCGACGCGGAGGAAGGACTCGGCGCCGGCTTCGTCATGGAATGGCTCGACGGCGAGGCGGTCGGCAGCCGCATCCTGCGCTCGCCCGAGCTCGAGGCGATCCGACCGAAGCTCGCCTATCAGTGCGGCGAGGTGCTGGCGCGCATCCACGGCATCGACCCGGAAGCGACCGGCCTCACGAAGCGGTTGAAGACCGTTCCGCCCGAAGCCTTCGTCCGCGAAGTCTGGGATCGCTACCGCTCCTTCGGCACTTCGATGCCGATGATCGACTACACCGCGCGCTGGCTGCTCGACCACCTTCCCGACGACACCCCGCCGCGCCTCGTCCACAACGACTTCCGCAACGGCAACCTGATGATCTCGCCCGACGGCATCGTCGCGGTGCTCGACTGGGAGCTGGCGCACCTCGGCGACCCGGTGCGCGACCTCGGCTGGATCTGCACCAACTCGTGGCGCTTCGGCCGCCCCGAGCTGCGCGTCGGCGGCTTCGGCCACCTCGAAGACCTGCTCGACGGGTACGAGAGCGTGTCGGGGGTGCGCATCGACCCGGCGCACGTCCACTTCTGGGAGGTGTTCGGCTCGTTCTGGTGGGCGGCGCTGAGCCTGATGATGGCGGCGGCCTGGCGGGGCGGCCCCGACCGCACCGTCGAGCGGCCCGGCATCGCCCGGCGCAGCTCCGAGTGCCAGGTCGACTGCGCGAACCTGATCATCCCCGGTCCGGTCGAGCTCGTCGCCGAGACGCCGCCGCCGAGCTCCGTCGACATGCCGCGCGTCGACGAGCTGATCACGAGCGTGCGCGACTTCCTCCGCGAAGACGCGCGCAAGGCGCTCGGCGGACGCAACGCCTTCCTCGCGCTCGTCGCGTCCAACTCCCTCGACATCGTGTCGCGCGAGCTCTTGCTCGGCCCGGCACACGCGCGCGGCGAGCACGAGCGCCTGCGGAAGCTCTTCGCGAGCGACGCTTCGCTCGAGGCGCTGCGCACGAAGCTGTGCGACGGCCTGCGCGACGGAACGATCGCCCTCGATCGCGAAGGGCTCGCCGATCACCTGCGCAACACCGCCGCGAACCAGCTCGCGATCGACCAGCCCGGCTATTCGGGCCTGGCGATCGCGTTGTCCCACGCCAAGAACCCCGCACCGGAGCACGACTGACCATGGCGAAGATCATCGGAAACCTGAAACCCGAGGACGACGGACTCCATCCGCTCGGCCCCGAGCCGAACTTCAACGAGAGCATGTACTTCAACTTCTTCGACCCGAAGCAGGGGCTCGGCGGCTTCGTGCGCCTCGGCAACCGCGCCAACGAGGGGCAGGCCGAGATGACGGTATGTCTCTTCCTCGCCGACCAGCGCGTCCTGTTCGCGTTCAAGCGCGCGAAGATCGACCACAACGACGCCTTCGACGCCGGCGGCCTGCGCTTCGACGTGCAGGAGCCCACCGAGCGCGTGCGCACCACCTACGAGGGCGGAGTGATCGAGCTGGCCAACCCGAAGGCGCTCTCCGATCCGAGCCGCGCCTTCCGCGACAGCCCGAAGCGCCGCATCGCGCTCGACCTGCTCCACGAAGCGGTCGGGCCGCTCTACGGAGGGTCGCACGACAAGAAGGAGGCGGAGCGCGACGCCGACAAACAGTTCGCGAAGGCGCACTACGAGCAGCACATGCGCGTGACGGGAACGATCGACCTCGGCGACGCGACCGTCGCGATCGAGGGCTACGGCCTGCGCGACCACTCCTGGGGCCCGCGCTACTGGCAGGCGATCGAGCGCTACGAGTGGCTGACGATGAACTTCGGCCCCGACCTCGGCGCGATGGTGAGTCGCATCCAGGTCGCGGGGGCCGAGCCGCGCGAAGCGGGCGTGATCGTGCGCGGCGACGAGATCTCGAACATCGTGAAGGTCGACATCGAAGCCGAGTACGAGGAAAACGGTCTCTACCACCGATCGCTCACGGCGAGGATCGAGACGCGCGACGGCGAGCGCCACGAGATCCACGGTGCGGTGAAGGGCTTCATCCCCCTGCGCAACCGCCGCGAAGGCATGACGACCCACATCGGCGAAGGCATGACCGAGTGGACCTTCGGCGACCGCACCGGCTACGGGCTGTCGGAGTTCCTGCGACAGGTGTAGGGCGCCGCGCAGTCAGGCTTCCGACCCCTCGCTCAGGCTTCAAACCCGCTCGCTCAGGCGTCCAACCGGTAGGCGTCCCCGTCGCGCACGAGCCGGCCCGCCGTCGGGCCGGCGAAGTGCGTGCCGATCACGAGCGTCGGGGTTTCCGCATAGCGCGCGAGGAACGCCCGCCGCGTCTCGAGCGCCTGGGCCTCGTCCGAGTCGACGTTCGCGCACCACTCGGGATGGGCGATCTGACACGGGTGATGCATCAGGTCGCCGGTGATGATGGCCTCTTCGCCGCGGCTCGCGATCTTCACCGAGACGTGGCCGGGCGTGTGTCCCGGCGTGGGTTCGAGCCGGACTTCGTCGCAGATCTTGTGATCGCTCTCGACGAGATCGACCTGGCCGGCGTCGAAGATCGGGCGCACCGAGTCGGCGAGCACCTGCTGTTGCTGAGCGTCGTCGTCCCGGCTCCAGTGGTCCCATTCGGTGCGGCCGAGGAGGTAGCGGGCGTTCGCGAAGGTGGGCACCCAGCGGTCGCCTTCGAGCCGCGTGTTCCAGCCGACGTGATCGATGTGGAGGTGGGTGCACACGACGGCGTCGATGGCGGCGACGCCCGGGCCGGCCGCCGCGAGGTCGTCGAGGAAGCGGGTCTGGAGCTGGTTCCAGGCGGGGAGGGCGCGCTCCTTGTCGTTGCCGATGCAGGTGTCGACGACGATCGTGCGGCCCGGCGCCTCGACGAGCAGGGCGTGGACGCTGGCGACGGCTTCCCCCTCCGCGGAGACGTAGGGACCGATCCAGTCGATCGTGGCGAGGTTCTCGTTCGTCGCGTCGGGAAGCAGCCATTTCAGGCCCGGCGCCTCGAGCTCCTGGACGCGCGTGATCCGGACGTCGCCGATCTGCCATTTCAACACGAAGGGTCCTCCTGGGTTCGCGCCATCCTACCCGTCGACGCGCGCGGCCGGGGCCGCGATCCTGTCCGGCGATGATCGAAGCCCTGATCTACCTGGGGTTCCTGGTGTTCGCGATGCTTCGCCGCGAGTGGCGGGCGGCCTTCGGACGCGTTGCGCTGCCGTATCGGCTCGCCTCGGCGGCGTTGATCGGTCTGCTCGTCGTGGGGCAGCTCGTCGCGAACGGGCACCGATACTTCCCGCTCGTGCTCTGGGCGATGTACACGCGCTCGGCGCCCAGCGACCCGGTCGTCTTCGAGTTCACCGCGGTCTCGGATCGCGGCGAGGACGCCGCGCTCGACGTGCTCGGCGAAGCGGGGCGTCTCGGGCTGCGTTGGCCGCTGCTGCGCGTCATCCACCGCCACGACCGGGCGACGACGGAAGCCGCGCGCGCCGAAGCCGAGCAGGAGATCCGCGCGCGCCTGGCGGCGATCGTCGGCGAGATCCGCGATCGCGGGGGCGACCCGCCGGTCGCGGGCGTCCGCGTATGGCGCCGTCGCATTCCCATCCACGACTACCGCGGACCCGAATCGATCCCGCGCGAGTTGTTGTGGGAGGTCGCGGCCGAGGAGATGAACGGTGCCGGCTGACGCACTGCACGCGCGCGTCTCCAGCGCGACGCTCGGCGTCGTCCGCTTCGCCGTCTTCGCGATGTGGTGGAAGCACCTGTTCGGCGATTCGTTCGAGCGCTACGCGCGCATCCCGTTCGAGCTCTTCACGCCGATCGGTCCGCTGCTCCTCGTGCCCGAGGACGCGTGGTCGTGGATCTATACGCCCGGGTTCATGGAGGGCGCCCGCTACGTGCTGCTCGCCGGGGTGAGCGCCTGCCTGCTGGGCGTGCGGCCGTATCGCCCGATCGCGATCGCCACCTGCACAGGCCTCATCGCCTATCAAGCTCTCGTGCGCGGGTACGGGTACATGTATCACGGCGAGCTCGCGATGCTCTTCGCGGCCTTCGTCGTGGCAGTGTTTCCGTCGGCGCGCGGCTTCGCCCTGTCACCGCGGTCGTGGCGCGCGGGCGGGGAAGAAGACGAGTCGGTGCTCGCGACGAACCGTGCCGCGATGTGGACCCTGTGCACGATATTCCTGCTCACCTACTGCTTCGTCGGCGTGAACCGCGTGCTCTCGGGCGGTGTCGAGATCTTCCGCGACGGCACGATCCTCCACATGATCGCCCGCTATGCCTTCGCGGACGGCGTCGACGATCCCGGCATCGGCCGGTTCGTGCTAGAGGTGCCCGCGCTCGGCCACCTCGTCGCCGTCGGCTTCGCGGCCACGACGTTCTTCGAGTTCTTCGCGCCCGTGGCGCTCTTCTTCCGCTCGTT
>JAHEJV010000365.1 GCA_024638705.1 Deltaproteobacteria bacterium
CCGAAGAGTGGGCCGTCCGCGTCGACCTCGCCGCCGCCTATCGCCTGGTGGCCCTGCACGGCTGGGACGACCTGATCTTCACCCACCTCTCCGCGCGCGTGCCCGGCACCGACCACTTCCTGATCAACCCCTACGGCCAGCTCTTCGAGGAGATCACCGCCGGGAGCCTTGTGAAGATCGACGTCGACGGAAACAAGGTCGACGAGTCGCCCTACCCGGTGAACCCGGCCGGCTTCACGATCCACAGCGCCGTGCACATGAACCGCGAGGACGCGCACTGCGTCATGCACCTCCACACGGTGCAGGGCCAGGGCGTGGCCGCGCAGCCCGAGGGCCTGCTGCCGATCACGCAGACCTCGCTGCTCATCCATCACGAAGTCGCCTATCACGACTTCGAAGGCGTGGCCGAAGACCTCGGCGAGCGCGAGCGGATCGTCGCCGACCTCGGCGAGAAGAACGCGCTGATCCTGCGCAACCACGGCACGCTGACCGTGGGCGAGACGGTCGCCGACGCGTGGCTGCGGATGTACTTCGTCGAACGCGCCTGCGAGGCGCAGATCGCGGCGCAGGCCGGCGGCGCGGTGCTCCCCACTCCGCAGAAAGCCCGCGAGCGCACCAACGCGATCAGCGAAGCGGCCCTGCAGAAGGTGAGCCGCGAGCTCGCCTGGCCCGCCCTGCTCCGCAAGCTCGACCGCATCGACCCGAGCTACCGCGACTAGAATCTGCCAACCTGCGCCGACCCGAGAAGACGACGGAGAACGACATGCGAGCCACCTTCAAAGCCATGGACCAGAGCACCCAGCAGGACTGGGCGATCATCGCGAAGGAGCAGCAGGCCTTCGTGGCGGGGCTGCCCGACCGGATCCTCGACCACATGCGCCTGCTCTCCGGCGACTTCGGCGGGTTCCCCGTCGATCGCCTCCAGCACAGCCTGCAGACCGCCGAGCTCGCCGCCGAGGCCGGGGAAGATCAGGAGTACGTCGTGTGCGCCCTGCTCCACGACATCGGCGACACGCTCGGCAGCACCAACCACGCCGACGTCGGCGCCGCGATCCTGCAGCCCTTCGTCTCCGAGGCGAACCACTGGATGCTGAAGCACCACGCCATCTTCCAGGGCTACAACTTCTTCCACCACGTCGGCCTCGACCGCGACATGCGCGAACAGTTCCGGGGCACGGAGCACTTCGACCGAACCGAGGCGTTCATCGCGCGCTACGACAATCCGGCATTCGACTCCGAGAAGCCAGCGCTCTCGCTCGACCTCTTCGAGGACAGCGTACGCGCCGTGTTCAAGGAGCCGAAGCACAGCATGTACCGCGAGATCCTCGCCTAGCAGCGGCCGGACGAGCCACGCCCCCCTTGTTCGAGTTCTACGTAGAGCACGAGTACGCGTTCGCGGCCGCGCAGCTGGCGCTCGCGATGCTCGGCATGGGCGCCACGCTCGCGCCGCGCGACTTCGCGGAGATCGCCCGCGACCCGAAGGGCTTCGGCGTGGGCATCGTGCTCCAGGTGCTGGGCGTGCCCGTCCTCGCCTGGGTCTTCCTCGGCGTCTTCCAGCTCGACCTCGGCGTCGCGATCGGCCTCGCGCTGTGCTCCGCGATTCCCGGCGGCACCGTCTCGAACATCTTCACCTATCTGGCGCGCGGCCACACGGCACTGTCGATCGTGCTCACGTCGGTGGCGACGCTCGGATGTCTCGTCACGGCGCCGATCGTGCTCAGCCTGCTGATCGAACAGCACATGCCTCCCGACTTCGTGATGCCCGTCGGCCAGATCGCGGTCGAGATCACGCTCTATCTCCTGCTGCCGCTGGTGGTCGGCATGGCGGCGTTGCGCTTCGCACCGCGCTTCGCGCCGACCGTCGCGAACTGGGGCGTGCGGGGATCGCTCTTCGTGATCCTGCTGATCGTGATCGGCGCGGCGGGCGCGGGACGGCTCGATCTCGAGGTCTTCGGACCGGCGAACGTCCAGTGGGTGCTCGGATTCGTGCTTCTCCTGACCGTGGCGGGCCTCTTCGTCCCCCTGCTCGCGCGCCTCTCGTGGCCCGACGTCGCGGCGATCGGCATCGAGGTGAGCGTCCGCAACACCAACCTCGGTCTGCTGATCAAGGCCTCGCTCTTCCCGGCCATAGTGGGCGTCGCCGACCCGGTGGGAGACAAGGTCTTCTTCACCGTGCTGCTCTACGGCGCCGTGCAGCTGATGATCGGCGGAGTCCTCGTCTCCCTGCTGCGGACGCGCATCCCGGCGCTCGGCGCGAAGCCGGCCTGAACCGGCCACTCAGCCGCGGGCGAAAAGCTCGACGAGCTCGCGCTGTGAGCCCACCTCCGGCCCGGCGCCCGGTCGGTCGGCGGCCACCCGTCGCAGCGCCGCGTCGAGCTCGACGCCGAGCGCGGTGAGGATGCACACCGCGGTCGTGCCCGAGCGCCCCTTGCCGGCGGCGCAATGCACCACCAGCGTCGCGCCGTCGCGCACGCGCGCGGCGAGATCTTCGACCAGCGGGGCGAAGTCCTCGAGCGGCGGCGCGTCGAGATCGTGGATCGGGAACCACACCGTCACGCTGGCGGGATCGTCGAGGAAGGCGACGTAGTCGGGGTAGCGGTCGGCCAGCTCGTGCCGCTCGTTCAGGCACACGACGGTGACATCGCCGCCCACCTCGGCGAGCAGCGCGTGGGGGTCGGGGCCGATCGCGTGCTTGCCGCAGAGCCACAGCGCGCCGGCCACCGAGGACGGCAGCCCGATGCGATCGAGACCGCCGTCGCGTTGGCGTCGACTCAACCAGCTCATGGGTGCCTGCGGGACGCGCGCGCCGTCACGTCAGCGCCGCGAGCGGGCGCGGCGGACGAAGGCGGTGACACCGAGCCCCGTCGCGACGACGATCAGCGCGCCGATGCCCGCAGGCCCGAACGACGGCACGGCGGCGTACCCCACCTGCAGCTCGAAGAGCGCCTCGCCGCTCCCTTCGACCACCTCCACGCGATGGAGCGAGTGGGATCCGTCGAGGCCGGCGATCCGCACGTCGTATTCGCCGTGGAACCCGCGGAACGCGAGCTCGCCGAAGACGTCGGTCTCGCCGACGGCGAGGGTCTTCCACTCGTCGCGCAGCTCGAGGTAGCGCTCGGCCGACGTGCGCAGGGTCCAGTCGAGGTTCACGATCGCCGCATCGGGTCCGCGCCAGTGGTCGCCCGCCCAGAATCCCCACATCAGGATGCCGTCGACCGCCGGGTGACCGAAGGCGGTGCGGTAGAAGGCCTCGAGCTGATCCGCGTGGGAGGCGTCGTCGGGATCCTCGACGTCGAACTCGGTGATCCAGATCGGGAGCCCGGCGGTGGCCAGCGTGTCGAGGCGCGACTGCACCACCACGGGATCCACCGTTCCGCTGAAATGGGATTGCGCACCGATCGCGTCGATCGGCGCGCCCTGTCCCGTCAGGAGAGCGACCTGATCGACGAGATCCTGCGTCTCGTTCCCCGCCACGACGCTGTAGTCGTTCACGAAGAGCAGGGTCTCGGGCACGAGGGCGCGCGTGTCCCGATGCATTGCGGCGCGCGTGCCCGGCCCGAGCGCCGTCTCGAAGAAGTCTCCGTGCAGCATCTCGTTGTTGACGTCCCAGTGCACGTAGGCGTCTTGGAAATGCGTGACGGCGTCGACGATTCGCGCGTCGACCGCGGCCTGCAGCTCGCTGGCGTTCAGACCGTGCGCCCAATCGGGAGGCGTGTTCGCCCAGAAGAGATTGTGCCCGCGGAGCTCGATGTCGTTCGCGGCACAGAACGCGACGAGCGGGTCGGCCAGCGCATAACTCACGTTGCCCTGGACGGGCTCGTTCCGGTGCCACTTCGAGCCGTTCTCGAGCGTGGCCCACTCGAAGTGCTCGACGAAGAAGTCGGCGTAGTCGGGATCGTCGACGTGTTCGGCGAGCGCCGATCCGAGGGGGAACCCGTGTCGCGTCTGCTCGGCTTCGATCGCGGCGCCCTCGACTGGATTGCCCAGCAGATCGACGACGCGGATCCGCACGTCGCGCTTGCGGTGCGTCTCGGCGCCGGCGCGCGCGGTCTCCTCCCAACCGGGCAGCGTCTCGACGCTCGCGTCGTCGACCCAGATCGTGATGCCCGCCGGCGCTCCGTGGATGATGACCGCGAGCTCGCTGAGCGCGCCCACCGTCGAGAGCGTGAACGAGCCGCCCAGGCGCAGCCATTCTCCGTCGGAGGCGAAGCGCGATTGGATCGGATGCACGACCTCGCCCTGGCCGTCCACCTGCCGCACCGAGAGCGACACCGGATGGGGCGTCGGCCCCTCCACGCGCACCCAGAACGCGAGCGCGTAGGTCTCCCCCGCCGCTACCGACGCGACGAACGACTGCTCCAGGCCGTCGCCGGGAGCGGAGCGGGAATGCACGATGGCGCTCGAAGCCCCGGAATGGGCGGCGAAATCATTTCCGACCACCGCCGACCCGACGGGCTGCCAGGGCGCCGTGCCGGCCTCGAACCCCGGATTGGCGACGAGTTCTGCCGCGAGCGCGGGCGCCCCGAGGAGGCTTGCACAGCACAGCGCGAGAGTCGGGGCGAGGCGTCGCATCGTCCGAGAGGGTACGACGCCCGGCGCGCGAAAGGTCGAAGTCGGCGTCCTCCGC
>JAHEJV010000366.1 GCA_024638705.1 Deltaproteobacteria bacterium
TCACCGGCCTGTTCATCAATCGAAAGGGGCGCGAGAAGTCGGGCATCGTCGAGGAGGGCACCGAGTATCGCCGCCTCGTGCAGGAGATCGCCGAGAAGCTCGGCCAGCTCGTCGACACCGAAACCGGCGAGAAGTGCGTGCGACGCGTTGCGGTGTCGCAGCAGTTCTTTTCCGGGCCCTACCGCTTCGACGCCCCCGACCTGCTGATCGGCTGGGAAGGCGGCTACCGCCACAGCTGGGAGTGCGCGACGGGCCAGGTGACCGAGACGGTGTTCAGCGACAACGCCCGCAGCTGGTCGGGCGACCACTGCGTCGACCCCTCGATCGTGCCCGGCGTGTTCCTGTGCAATCGCGCGATCGCTGCCGAGAACCCGCGCCTGATCGACATTCCGGCCAGCGTCTTGCGCCTCTTCGGGCAGGAGATCCCCGGCTACATGCAGGGCGAGATGATCTTCGCCGAAAAGGGCGCGACACCCGACGTCGCGGGCATGCTCGATCCGACGACGATCTCCCAGAGCGGCGCGGCGCCCGGCGCCCTGATCTTCCCCGAAGACGAACGGCGGGCCAGCGGACAGTGAGGCGTCGCTTCGTCCGGTTCGCGGACCACGCGGTCGTCGCGCTGGCGGCGGCGCTCTTCGCGTCGGCTGCAGTCGCCGAGGACGGCGGCGTCTTCGTCGTCGGCGTCGACGGGATGGACCCGGTGATCCTCGAGCGCCTGATCGAAGCGGGCGACATGCCCAACTTCGCGAAGCTGCGAGACGAGGGCACCTTCCAGTCGCTCGCGACGTCGGTGCCGCCGCAGAGCCCGGTCGCCTGGTCGAACTTCGTGACCGGGATGAACCCGGGCGGCCACGGCATCTTCGACTTCATCCACCGCGACCCGGCGACCTACAAGCCGATCTCGTCGGCGACCCCGCCCGTCGAGGACTACGGATCGGCGGTGCATTTCTTCGGGTACATCATTCCGATCGGCGCGCCCGACGTGCCGAACAACCGCGGCGGCACGCCCTGGTGGGACTACCTCACCGAACGCGACGTGGACGTCGAGGTCTATCGCATCCCCGGCAACTTTCCGACGCCGCCGTCTTCGGCGCGCGTCCTCGACGGCATGGGCACCGTCGACGTGCGCGGCGGCTTCGGCACCTACACGCTCTACACCGACCAGCCCTTCGAGGAGAACCCGAAGGGCGACGTCCAGCGCGTGCGCGTGCAGGACCAGGACCTCGACGGCACCCCCGACACGGTCAACGGCATCCTGCGCGGCCCGCCCGACCAGTTTCATCTCGAGCCGGGCGAGACGCCGGGCGACGACGACTACGTCACCCAGGGCGTGACGATCCACCTCGCGGCGGACCGCACTTCCGCGGTCGTGGAGGTGGACGGCCAGTACGCGCTCGTCGCCGAGGGCGAGTGGTCGGACTGGTTGGAGGTGCAGTTCGAAGCGCTGCCGATGGGCATCGCGAACATCGCGGGCGCGGTGCGCTTCTACGCGAAGCAGTTGTCGGACGGCTTCCAGGTCTACGCCTCGCCGGTGAACTTCTCGCCCCAGGCGCCTGCCGTCCCGATCAGCAGCCCCGACGACTTCGCCACCGACCTCTTCGAGGAGATCGGCTTCTACTACACCCAGGGCATGCCCGAGGAGACCGACGCACTCCTGGACGCCGTCTTCAGCGACGACGACTACCTGCGTCAGGTGGCGCTCGTGCAGGAGGACACGCGTCGCATGGTGGCGCGCGCCCTCGAGCGCTTCGAGCCGGGCGACGCCACCTTCGTCTACCTCAGTGACATCGACCTCCAGTGCCACATGTTGTGGCGGCACAACGACCCGAAGCACGCCGACGCCCCGCCGCATCCCGCGCGCGACCCGGCCACCGCGGCGCGCCACGCCCACGACATCGAGCGCTTCTACCGCGACGTCGACCGCGAGCTCGGCGCGATCCGCGCGAAGCTTCCGCCCGAGACGCTGCTCATCGTGATGAGCGACCACGGCTTCCAGCCCTACACGCGCAAGCTGCACCTGAACGCCTGGCTGCGCGAAGAGGGCTACCTGGTCTTGAAGGACGAGAAGCAGACGGGGCACATCGTGGCAGGCGACGTCGACTGGTCGAAGACCGCGGCCTACGGCCTCGGCTTCAACGGCCTCTACCTGAACGTCGCAGGACGCGAGGGCGAGGGCATGCTCCCGCCCGACGAAGCCGAGGGCGTGGCCCGGGAGATCACCGCGAAGCTCGAAGCCCTGCGCGATCCGAAGGACGGCCGCCGCGTGGTGCTGCGCGTCGATCCCGCGGACACGGTCTACAGCGAAGCGCGACGCGGCGAGGGCCCCGACCTCGTCGTCGGCTACGACCGCGGCTACGGCGCGTCCGACGAGTCGACGCTCGGCGAGATCACCGAGGCGGTTTTCGAGGACAACACGTCGCGCTGGTCGGGCAACCACCTGATGTCGCCCGACGTGGTGCCCGGTGTGCTGCTCGCCAATCGCAAGACGGCCGGCGGCGACTATGACCTCACCGACCTCACCGCCACGCTGCTCGACCTCTACGGAATCGAAACCCCTTCCGACATGGTCGGCGAACCGATCCGCTGGTCGGGCTCCAACCCTTAACACCGAGGAGAGACGAGATGCTCGGAGGCAAGAACGTCAAGGTGAAGATCGATCGCGATCTCTTCGATCGCGTGCGCAAGATCGCGGACGTCGCGGGTTATGCGACGACCGAGGAGTTCATCGTGCACGTGCTCGAGAAGGAGATGCTCCACTTCGAGGACGCCGGCTCCGACGACGACATCCGCGAGCGCCTGAAGGGCCTCGGATACATCAGCTAACCCGCCGGCGCGCGCCGTCGACAGGTTGGCGCCAGCCAAGCTGCCGACACCACGGGCGCCCGCAGGGCGTCTAGTGCGCGAGGCGCAGCCGAGCAAAGTCGAACAGAAAGACGGAGCGGAGCGCCGATCAGGCACCCCAATCTCTGATGCAGACCTTCAACGCCATCTTCAACACGATCTTCGACGTCGTGATCGCGCCCTTCGGGCACGAGCCGGCGTGGTTCGACCTGATCCTGTGGCCGGTGTTGATGGGCGTGCTGGCGATCGCGGTCTACAAGGTCGTCTCGAACCAGAAGGGCCTCGAACGGGTGAAGAGCCAGATCAGCATGCGCCTGCTCGAGATCCGCCTGTTCAGCCACGACATCGGCCAGGTGCTGCGCTCGACCGGGATGATCCTGGTGAAGAACACGCTCTATCTCGGCAACCACATGGTGCCGATGCTGGTGATGTTCGTGCCCTTCGTGGTGATCCTCGCGCAGCTCGTGTCGAACTACGCCTACGACCCGGCGCCGAGCCGGGCCGTCGAGCTGCTGCACGTGCGCCTCGACCCGGACGCGGGCGTCCCGGCGCGCGACGTGTCCCTCGAGCTCCCCGACGGCGTCGCGCTCGACGCCCCGCCCGTGCACACCGCCGACCACCAGGCCTTCTATCGGCTGCGCGCCGAAGCCGACGGCGACCACGTGCTGACCCTGCGCGTCGGCGACGAGGTCTTCGAGAAGGGCTGGGCCGTCGGCGGCGAGGCGCGCAAGGTGCCGCTCAAGCGGATCCGCGGGATCGAAGCCATTCTCTACCCCGGCGAGGCCGCGCTTCCCGGCGACGGCCCGCTGCTCTCGATCGAGCTGGCCACCCATTCGCGCAGCCTCGGGCCGCTGCCCGCCGGCGAGCTGGGCATCGTGCTCTGGACGCTGATCCTCTCCCTGGCCGCCGGATTCGCCGTCAAGGGCGTCTTCGGCGTGACGATCTAGGAACCATGTTCGAAGCGATCCGCAGACTCTTCGCTGGCGACCGCGGCGAGCCGCTCGTCGTCGTCAGCGGCCTGCCGCGCTCGGGCACGTCGATGATGATGCGCATGCTCGAGGCCGGCGGGCTCGAAGTCCTTTCCGACGGCGAACGCTCCGCCGACGTCGACAACCCGAAGGGCTACTTCGAGCTCGAGCGCGTCAAGGACCTCGAGCGCGAGACGGACAAGTCGTACCTGCGCGCCGGCCGCGGCATGGCGGTGAAGGTGATCTCCTTCCTCGTGAAGGAGCTGCCCGACGAGAACGACTACCGCGTGATCTTCCTGCGCCGTGACCTCGACGAAGTGCTCACCAGCCAGAAGAAGATGATCGATCGCCTCGAGAGCGAGGACACGGAAGCCGCCGACGAGGCGATGAAGGAAGCCTTCCGCAACGACATCGTCCGCGTGCGCCTGCTCGCGAAGAACAAGCCCAACTTCGAGCTGATCGAGGTGCAGTACCGCGACACGGTCGAGAACCCGGCCGGCACCGCGGCGAAGGTGAACGCCTTCCTCGGCGGGAAGCTCGACGAGACGGCGATGCTCGCAGCCGTGGACGCGTCCCTGTACCGCAACCGGGCGGGCTAAGGGCCTAATTTGCCAGACGGCGCTCCGCAACCGGGCGGGCCAAGGGCCTGAATGCCAGGCGGCGCTCCGCAACCGGGCGGGCCAAGGGCCTGAATGCCAGGCGGCGCTCCGCTCCGTTTTCCCGTTCGACTTCGCTCGGCTTCGCCTCGCTGCGCGCGGCCTTCGGCCGCTTGCTTGACGCCCTCCGCGCACCCCCGTAGTCTGGCCGCTTCCG
>JAHEJV010000367.1 GCA_024638705.1 Deltaproteobacteria bacterium
GTCGAAAGCGCGCAGCGCCGCGTCGAATCGTGTGGGTCGATGTCGAGGCTTCGCTGCTAGCGAAGGATGGCGACGGGATCGATTCCCCGAAGCGAGCGCTCGTCGGCACCGCGCTGCGAACGCGGGCCCCTCGGAGGCCGAGCCATTGACGCCCCCCGGTGCCCGCCTACTCTGGGTCCGCCTGACGGATCACGGGGGGTGAATTCGATGGGCAAGGCCTGCGGCCATGGGTAGGGCTGCGCGGCGCCGGAGTTCCGGTTCTCGCGCCGACCGTGCCAGCCAGACAGATCCGACGCTCGCGAGCGCCTTCGGCCGGGAAGCCGCGGGCGTCGTCCTGCTTGGCGTCGCCGTCTTCGCGGCGATCGCCGTCTGGAGCCACGACCCGGCGGACCTCCTGTGGGGTTCCGAGCCCGTCCTGAACCGCGGCGGCCGCCTCGGCGTGCTGATCTCGGCAGCACTGGTCGGCAGCGTCGGGATCGGATCGTATTTCGTCGTCGCGGCGATCGCGTTCACCGGCGCGCGCTTCCTCGCCGGGTTCGGCATGCCCTCGCTCTCCTCGCGGGTCGGCGCCGCGATTCCGCTCCTCTTCTTCGCGGCCGTCACGGCGCCGCCGCTGGTTCGGGACGCACTGCCGCGGTTCGCGACTCTCGAGGGCGGCGCCGTGGGCGAGTTCCTGGCCCGCAACGAGGCCTGGCTGCTCGGCACCTGGGGCGCGCTCCTGGCGAACGGCCTGATCGCCGCGATCGGCGTGCTCGCACTGTCGGGAATTTCCCTCAGTCAGGTGATCGGACGCATCGGGGTCGGCGTCGGGGTCGTGGCTGCCGGCGTGATCGGTTTGCTCTCGTGGGTGGCCGGCGGGGTGGTCGCCGGTTTCCACGCCGTGCAGCGGAGCGTCCTCGAGCTGGTCGAGGGTCTCGAGCGGGGCTGGCAGAGCCTCGGCGTCTGGCGCGAGCAGCGCGCGCGACGGGCGCGGGTGGCCGCGGCCAGGGCTCCCGCAGAAGAGGACGGCGACGAAGTGGAGTCGGACGGGGAGAGTCCGGTGGCCGTCCCCGCCGCCGCGGCGACCGCCCCGCGCGCCGCCGGCAAGGCGGGCGGACCCCAGATCGTCGATCACGCCGAAGAGCGCGCGGCGAGTGGCGCCGGCCAGGGAAGCTTCTCCTTCCGAGAGGAGAAGCCGCACGGCAACTACGAGCTCCCGGAGATCTCGATCTTCCAGCAGCCCCCCACCGGCAACCGCACCTTCGACCGCGACAGCCTGATCATGAACTCGCGGATCCTCGAGAAGAAGCTCGCCGACTTCGGGGTCGGCGGCAGCGTCGTGAAGGTGCATCCCGGTCCGGTGATCACGATGTACGAGTTCGCGCCGGCTTCGGGAATCAAGGTGAACAAGATCGTCGGCCTCGCCGACGACCTCGCGCTCGCGCTGCGAGCGCTCTCCGTGCGGATCATCGCGCCGCTTCCCGGGAAGTCCGTGGTCGGCGTCGAAGTCGCGAACGCGGAACGCGAGACGGTCTATCTGCGCGACCTCCTCGAGTGCGAGAAGTTTCGCGGCAGCAAGGCGCTGCTTCCGGTCGCGCTCGGGAAGGACATCTTCGGCAACCCGGTGGACGCCGATCTCGCGAAGATGCCCCACCTGCTGGTCGCCGGCGCTACCGGCACGGGCAAGAGCGTGTTCCTCAACTCGCTCCTGTGTTCGATCCTCTGCCGCCGCACGCCCGACGAGCTGAAGCTGCTGCTGATCGACCCGAAGCTGCTCGAGCTCTCGATCTACGCCGGCATCCCGCACCTGATCGCCGACGTCGTCACGAATCCGAAGCGCGCCTCTGCCGCACTCGCCGGCATCGTCCGCAAGATGGAGGAGCGCTACCAGCTGATGCAGGCGCTCGGCGTGCGCAGCATCCAGCAGTACAACGAGCGCTGCGAGAAGGAGCTCGCCGCCGGCAAGACGACCTTCCGCCTCAAGGCCGGCCCCGACGAGGAAGAAGGCGTGGAGGTGCCGTACCAGCCGCTCTCGTTCATCGTCGTCGTGATCGACGAGCTCGCCGACTTGATGGTCGTGTGCTCGAAGGACGTCGAAGAATCGCTGCAGCGCCTGGCGCAGATGGCGCGCGCCGCGGGCATCCACCTGGTGCTCGCGACGCAGCGTCCGAGCGTCGACGTCCTGACGGGTGTGATCAAGGCGAACTTCCCGGCGCGCATCTCGTTCCAGGTGTCGTCGCGCACCGACTCGCGCACGATCCTCGACCAGAACGGCGCCGACCATCTGCTCGGCTCGGGCGACATGCTCTTCCTGCCGCCCGGCACCTCGAAGATGCAGCGCCTCCACGGTGCTTTCGTCACCGAGGACGAAGTCGGGTCGCTGACGGAGTTCCTGCGCGATCAGGGCGAACCCGATTTCGACGACGAGCTGGTGCGCGAGGAATCGGAGAGCGAGCGACAGAGCAGCGGCGAGGACGTCGACGAGATGTACGACCAGGCCGTCGCGATCGTGGCCGAGACGCGCAACGCCTCGATCTCCTACGTGCAGCGCCGACTCAAGATCGGCTACAACCGCGCCGCGCGGATCGTCGAGCACATGGAGAACGAAGGCGTCGTCGGTCCGCAGATCGGGACGAAGCCCCGGGAAGTCTTCGTCAGCCCGATCGAATCGTGAATCTCGCCGGCCCGCCGGCGTCGGAGCCCGGCATGACGTCATCCCCCTTCCGGACGCTCGCTTTCGTCGTCGGCTTCTTCGCGCTCGTGGGGCCGGCAGAGGCCCAGGAAGGACCGGCTGCGGTCGCCCTGGAAGGCTGCGTCGACCGCGCGACGACGGCGGTACAGAAGCGCTACGAGGGCGTCTCCGATCTGTCCGCGCGCTTCGAGCAGTCGACCCGGGCGGTGGGCGTCGGCGCGGCGGCCGGCCCGGCGACGACGTCGCGCGGCCGCGTCGTGCTCGCGAAGCCGGGCAAGATGCGCTGGACGTACGAGGAGCCCGAGCAGAGCCTCGTCATCAGCGACGGCGATACGCTCTGGCTCTTCGACCCGGACTTCGGCGAGGCGCAGAAGCTCCCTTCCGGGGGCGGGTACATGACCGGCGCCGCCGCTCAGTTCCTGCTCGGCGCCGGCGACATGCGCCGCGATTTCGCGGTCAGCGCAGTCGCGTGCGACGCCGAACGCGTGGAACTCGAACTGATCCCTCGCGAGCCCGCGAGCTACGAGAAGCTCTTCCTCGACGTAGATCCGGAGACCGGCGACGTTCGCGCCACGCGCGTCGTCGATCTGCTCGGCAACGTCGTGAACGTGTCGTTCAGCGAGATGCGCTTCAACACCGACCCGCCGGACGCCGAGTTCCGCTTCGATCCGCCGGAAGGGGTGCGCGTGATCGAGGTCGTGCCCTAGCGCACGCAGCTCGCCCCGCCCGATTCCTCAAATCTGGCAGGGCTCTTCCGCGGCGGCCCTGCCCCCCGCAACGCGATTCGCGGCAGCACAGCAGCGACGGGATGCCGACGCTGCGTCAAAATTGCCGGCTGCTGAACCCGTCGTGCGCAACCCGAGGCATCAGGAAGCGGCAGCGCAGCGGCAACCCCACACCGACGTCCGCGGACTGCCGGGCCGCCTCGCCTCCCGCGCGTCGGCGGCCGGTCATCCGTCGGCCAGCGCGAACCCGGACCGGGCCTCGAGGCTGGGTGTCCCGACCCGGGATCGGCCCGCGTCCCGCCCGATCCCGGTGCAGCTTCGCGGACTTGGCGGGTCTCGCTGCGAGGCGGTGATGGTTCCGTCCCGGAGCCTCTGCTACTCTTCGATTTCATTCGGGATTCCGAGAGGTTGTGAGTCTTCCGCCGGTCCCTCGGCACGCTCGCGAGAGCGGCGCCGGTCGGAAGGCTCCGGGGCGTTTTCACAATGCGAATCGAGCGTGCATCCAGGCCGTGGGCCAGGCCGTCTCACTTCGGTGTCGAGGATCTCGAGGATCCGAACTCGGTCCGAAGCGTTCGCATCTCGACACGATCGACCCGACCGCGGAATCGAATGATCGGGGACTCCGACGTCCCCGCTCGACCGATCGCCGTTCCGTTGTGGACGGAATTCTGTGCATCGAATCGAGTCGGTTACGCTTTCCGTTCCAGTGGCATCCCCCTTGCAGTAACTCCACGCGGAACCGGCTCTGCCCACGGGGCAGACTGGAAGAACGAGGAGACGGCATGAGCAGCGACTTCGATCCCAAGACCGGCCGAAAAGGTTTCGTGCGAGACGTGATGCGTCGCATCTCGGCGAACCCGCCCGGTCAGGAAGGCAATCCGACTCCCGACGAAGGGGAGCCGTCCGGCGCGTCACGCGACGAGATCGACGACCTGCGCAACGCGTTGCGTCTGTTCGGCGCCGACTCCGCCGAGTTCCGCCGACGCCTCGACCGCATGCTCGCCGAGCACGAAGCGATGCGACGCCGCTACCACATGACGCGCGAGCAGTTCGCCGACGCCGAGCGCCAGAACGAACGCCTCGTCGCCGTGCTCCAGGAAGCGAAGCAGCAGATCGAGCTCCTCAAAGAGGAAGTCGACAAGCTCTGCGCTCCGCCCAACAACTACGGCATCTTCACGCGCGCCAACAAGGACGGCACCGCCGAGATCTACGTCGACGGACGTCA
>JAHEJV010000062.1 GCA_024638705.1 Deltaproteobacteria bacterium
ACGGCAATCCGATCGGTGCGGGCTTCACGAAGGCGCCGCTCGTGCACACCGAGGGCGGCTTCGTCGACTTCGCCGCGGAGATCAAGAAGCGGGTGAACGTCCCGGTGATGGTGGCGGGGCGTATCCCGCCGAAGCTCGGCGACGAGCTGATCCGCGACGGCCGGGCCGACGTCGTCTCGATGGGCCGCCAGCTGCTCGCCGACCCGGAAACGGTCAACAAGCTCGCCGCGGGCCGCGCCCACGAGGTGCGTCCCTGCGTCTACTGTTATGTCTGCGTCGCGCAGCCCTTCTTCGACCAGCCGGTGCGCTGCGCGGTGAACCCGGTGGCGGCGAACGAGGAGAAGTACGCCGAGAAGCTGCGCACGAAGTCGCCGACGCCGAAGAAGGTGGTCGTCGTCGGAGGCGGGCCGGCGGGTGTCGAGGCGGCGTGCATCGCGGCGATGCGCGGGCACGAGGTGGTGCTCTTCGAGAAGAACCGCGAGCTCGGCGGCACGCTGCGCTTCGCGGCGCTGCCCTACGAGCCGAACGAGAAGCTCCTCCACTGGCTCGACGCGCGGGTGCGCAAGCTCCCCGTCACGCTGCGGCTAGGCGTTGCCGCGACGCCGGAGAACGTCGGCGCGCTCGCGCCGGACGTCGTGCTCGCCGCCGTCGGCGCGGTGCGCGAGCGCAGCGACATCCCCGGCGCCGACCGCGACCACGTCTGGGACGGTGACCAGCTGCGCGACGCGCTGGCGGGCGGCGCCTCCGGCGCTTCGGCGCCGAGCGTGTCGGCCTTCGGAAAGCTCGCGATCGGCGTCGGCCGACTCACGGGCATCACGAACGACCCGGCAAAGCTGCGCCAGGCCTCGCGGCTCTACATGCCGCTCGGCAAGCGCGTGGCGATCGTGGGCGGCGGCCTCGTCGGCGCGGAGCTGGCCGAGTTCCTCGCCGAACGCGGCCGCGAGGTGACGGTGCTCGAAGAGGAGTCGGTCGTGGCGACGGAGATGGCGCACCCGCGCCGTTGGCGCGTGCTGCACGACCTGCGCGAAGCGGGCGTGCGGCTCGAGACGGACGCCCGCGTCGTCGAGATCGGCGCCACGACCGTGCGCTTCGAGAGGGAGGTGGAAGGCGAGCGGGGAGTCGAAGAGATCGCGGCGGACAGCGTGATCCTCGCCCGCGGGCTCGCGGCCAACCCCGCTGCGGTGGAAGCGCTCGCGGGCCTCGGCGTTCCGATCGTCGCGATCGGCGACGCGAAGGGCGTCGGCTACATCGAGGGCGCGATCCACGACGGCTTCCACGCGGCGATCGATCTGTGATGCGCGCGTTCGTGCCGCTCTTCGCGACGTTCCTCGTTTCGCTCGTCGCCACGGCGGAAGACGCGAAGCTGCCGAACGTCGTGATCCTGCTCGCCGACGATCTCGG
This sequence comes from Deltaproteobacteria bacterium, assembly GCA_024638705.1. Taxonomy (GTDB): domain Bacteria; phylum Myxococcota_A; class UBA9160; order UBA9160; family SMWR01; genus JAHEJV01. The sequence continues at coordinate 1,402 of JAHEJV010000062.1, forward strand.
CTGGGCCGACGTCGGCTACCACGGGGGCGTGATCGAAACGCCGTCGATCGATCGCCTCGCCCGCGAGGGCGTTCGGCTCGATCGTTTCTACGCCGCGCCGATCTGCTCGCCGACGCGCGCGGGCCTCATGACCGGCCGCGATCCGCTGGCGCTCGGGATCGCCTACGACCAGATCCATCCCTGGTACAACGCGGGGCTCGCGCCCGAAACGGTGACGATCGCCGAGGCGTTCCGCGACGCGGGTTATCAGACGGCGCTCGTCGGCAAGTGGCATCTCGGCCACACGCTCGAGACGCAGCTCCCGAACGCCCAGGGCTTCGAGCACTTCTGGGGACACCTCCACACCAACACCGACTTCTACACGCACGAGCGCGAGGGCGCGCTCGACCTCCAGGAAGACGGCGAGTCGGTGCGCGAGCCCGGCGTCTACCTCACGCACCTCGAGGCGCGCGAAGCGGTGCGCTTCCTGCGCGAACGCGATCGCGAACGGCCGTTCCTGTTGTACGTCCCGTTCACGGCGCCGCACAGTCCGATGCAGGCGCCGGCGGAGACGATCGAGAAATATGCGGCGCTGCCGATGGCGAACAACCGCCGGGTGTACGCGGCGATGGTCGACGAGATGGACGTCGCGATCGGACGCATCCTCGACACCCTCGACGCCGAGGGCCTCGCCGACGACACGATCGTGCTGTTCCTGAGCGACAACGGCGGCTCGAACGTGTTCGGCGGCGTCAACACGCCGCTGCGCGGACAGAAGGGCCAGACCTTCGAGGGCGGCATCCGCGTCCCGGCGGTGATCCGCTGGCCGACGAAGCTGGCAGCCGGCGCGGTGTTCGCCCAGATGACGACCGTGATGGACGTGTTCCCGACGCTCGCTTCGGCCGCCGGCGTCCCGGCCACGCCGAACGACGCCTTCGACGGTCAGAACCTGTGGCCGGCGATCGCAGACGGACGCGAAGTGCCGCGCAACGCGCCGATCGCCTTCGCCTCCGAGATCCCGATTCCCGGCCTGATCCATCTCGCCGTCTTCGACGGCAACCTGAAGCTCGTGCAGATCGTGCGCGAGGGGCAGACCGAGACGAAGGTGACGAGCCTGCTCTTCGACATCGAGGCCGATCCGAACGAAGAGCGCGACCTCGCCGCCGAGCGTCCCGAAGACGTGGCGCGGCTCGCCGGGCTCCTGCGCGCCTGGCGCAGCCGGCACCCGATGGCCGGCACGCGCGGGACGCTGGTGCCGCACCCGGGTTGGGTGCCGCCGCTCGACTGGGCCGACGCGGTCGTACCGGCGAAGGTCTTGCAACCGGAGTGGAAGAACGAGCTGCCTTTCTCGGAGGCCTTGCTCGACGCCACCGCCGAGCGCGGCGTGCTGGTGGACGACGCCGAACGCGCACGCCTGATCGAGTTGGATAAGAAGCGCCGGGCGGCGCAGCGCGATGGCCGCTAGCGCCCGCCCGTCGGTTCTCCCTCGCGACGTCGCGTTCGCGTCTTCGCGCACCAGTGCTCGTCGATCACGGGGTCCAGCGGATCAGAGTTCGAGGCCGAGTCCGACGGTCAAGCGGAAGTCGTTGCTGTCCGGCTGCTCCCCGGTCTTGTCACGCGTCGGCTTCTCGATCCGATCCCACGCGAAGGAGACGTCGAGGTCGAGCGGGCCCCACACCTCCACCGAGATCACCGAGAGCAGGTGGTGGTTGGTCTTGTCCGGGTCGGTGACGACGGCCTGGAGCTGGTAGCTCGTGTCCCAGTCGAGGTCGGGGAGGGGGTCCCACTCGAGCGTCGAGTGGAAGAGCACGGCGACATCGTCGTCGCCGTCCGATTCTCCGATCTCGACCTCGTCGAACTCGGTGCGCTGATAGCCCGCGCCGAGAACGACGTCCCAGTCCCATTTCGGGCGGTCCACGAGGTCGTAGCCGAGACCGGCCCCGACGGTCGCGCGCAGATCGATGTTCGCGATGCGATCGCGGAAGGTCTCGATCGTCGGCGCGAGCACGAACACTCGCCGAGACACGTAGTAGGCGAAATCGGCGGTCGCGCGCTGGTTGTTGGTGATCTCGTCGTCGTCCACCACGCTGTAGGCACTCTCGTACGAGAAGCGCAGCCGGGTGAGCGGCGTCTCGCGCTGCACCTTGATCCATCCACTCGCATCGGTCTGGTCCGAGTTTCCCGAGCGAGTCGTGAAGCCGAGGCCCAGGTCGAGCGACCAGTAGTTCAGCTCGCGCAGCTCGCCTTCGATCATGCTGAGCAGTGCGTCGCGCGGGAACTCGCGAACCCCCTCGTCGGTCGCGATGCGGATCACGCCGTCTTGCATGCCCGCCGTTCCCGTGACGATCACGTCGCCGAAGCGATAGGTGTTGCGACGCGGGGATTGCATGCCGGCGACGTCGTCCCAGTCGATCACGAGATCGTCGAGTTCGTCGCTCTCGAAGTACACCTCTTCGTCGACGATGTATTCGAGGGTGCCGCGCAACCACTCGCCGCTGTCGAGGATCAGCCAGTCCTTGCGGTCGGGATCTTCGGCGGGAGGAGCCCATGGCCCCAGGACGAGCGCCGCGCGCGGCCCGACGGATAGGGGGATCGGCTCACGAGGAGGCGTGTGCTCGGCGACCGGCTCGACGGCGCGGACGCCGCCGCCCAACACGAGCCCGGTCAGGCTCAGGAGCGGCAGCGCGACGCGGAGCCCGATCATGCGCTGGCGGAGAAGGGGCTCGGGTCGTGGACACCGCGGTTCGGCACGCGCCCATCATATTGAAGGGCTCGAACGCGTGCCCGAAGCGGATAGAATGCCAGGCCATGGTCCACCCGCTGCGTCGTCTCGGAATCGGTCTCGCCCTCCTCTCCATCGCGCTCGGCTGTGCCAGCGACGGCCCCGAGTTCGGTTCGAGTTACGACCCGCTCGAGTCCTTCCCGCAGTCGGGTCTCTGGGTATGGGACGATCCGGCGATCGAGCTCCCGGAAGGCGAGCGCTTCGCGAACCTCGCGCTCGAGTCGATCCTCGAGGAGGCGATCGCCGCCGAACTCGCGGCGCGCGGCTATCGCGAGGGCACGACGAAGGCCCACTACCGGGTGTCTGCGCATCTCACGGTCGGCACGCGGATACGACCCGAAGAATCGCTCGCGATCGGATCGCTGACGCTGTTGTTGCGCAAGCCCGGGTCACAGCGGCCCGTGTGGGCGGGATACGCGCGCGCCGGGATCGACGCCGCGGTGGCTCCGGCCGAGCGCCGCGCGCGTCTGCGCGCGATCGTTGCCGAGATGCTCGAACCCTTTCCGCCGGGCCGCGATCGCTGAGCGCGCTCGGTTCGCGCGACCGCGTCGGATCAGGACCCGGAAGCACCGGGCGGGAAGCTCGCGAGGATCTCGCGTACCGCCTGGCGGATGCGTGCTTCGCGCTGCTCCGGCGAACTCGACTCGCGCACGCGCGCTTCGCCGGTGCCGCGCCAAACGAGTTGTTTCGTGGACGCATCGATCAGGTCGATCAGCAGCGTTCCTTCCTCGTACTCGCGCACCACGGTGTGGCTCGAAACACCCCCATACCAGCCCCGCCCGTAGCCGGCGGTGGTGTGGATCGTATCGACGTCCATCCGGGTCTCGACGCTGAGGCGGTAGGTGACCCAGAGCGCCGCCTTCCCGCGATCGGACGGGGCCAGCCCCTTCTCCTGCAATTCGGCGTCGATGGCCCTGCGGATGCGACGATCGAGCAGGCTCGTGACGTCCGAGCGGTCGTCCAGCACGCCCGAGCGCTCGTCGAGCCAGGCGTAGGAGCGCATGCTCGCGAGATCGGCGTTCGGGTCGTAATCCGTGGAAACCCGCACGGTCGAGCAGGCCAGACACGAGACGAAAGCGATCGCGAAGCCAAGGTTGCGACACGTGCGAATCATCGTTTCTCCTCTTCTTCCGGCGAACCCGATCTTCACGGATCGACCTTCCCCGACGTCTCCGTGCGCGGCGGGGGTCGTGCGGGCAGACCCTCGCGGATGCGGGCGGAGAAGTCGGGCTTTCCGTCGGCTTCGATCGCGCGCTGCGTGACGTTCGAAAGTCGCTTGATCTCCTCGAAGGGCAGGCTCGTGTTGATGCTGCGGCGTTCGTAGCCCAGCTCGTCGAGGGTGCCGTTCACGAGGAAGCGCGGGTCCCAGCTTCCCGACTGGCCGACGTGCTGCGTGTGCATGCGGATCGTCGTCGTGCAGTTGTGGGTGAGCGCGTTGTACCACTCCGGCTCTTCGGCGAGGCGGTTCATCTCCCTCACGTAGTCGAGAAGCGTCGCGCGGGCGAGTTCGACGGGTGCGGCCAGGCGATAGAGGCGCACCTCCTCTCCGCGGTGGCTCGCGCGCAGACCGACGACGTCGCGCTCGTCCGCGACCACGTAGTAGATCTCGTACTGACGGAAGAAGCCCAGGACGGCCGAATAGCTCTCGCCGACCTCCTTGCGCGTCTCGATCGACACAGCGAGGTGATCGTCGCCGAAGTCCCAGGACGCGATCGTGTGTGCGATGTAGGGAGAGCCCCAGTGGACGAGGAAGAGGTCGAATCCCTGGAGCTTCGAGAGGTCGTAGGTGCGCTCTTCCCAGCGCGGGGTGAAGTCGGTCTCGGAGCGGTACTCGAAATCGCGCACGTTGCGGAGCACGAGGGTGTCGCCCTGCACTTCGCCGGCCGGGAGGCGCTCGACGTCGGCGAGCCACTCGCGTTCGTTGCTGGGCGGGAGTGCGAGCCACCATCCGAGCACCAGACCGAAGGCGAGGCCCCAGCCGAGGAATGCGCGCGGCCAGGGACGGACGCTGATAAGGACCGCGATCGTGATCAGGGCGTAGCCACCGGTCAGCATCGGCGCGAACTCGCCCGGGCCGTCGAACCAGAGCGCCGCGGTGGCCCAGAGCGAGGCGATGGCGATCGCGAGCAGCGAAAGCGCGATCAAGCGGAACTATCCACGAACATGCGCACAGTCTACTATGGTCGACCCAGATACATGGAGGTCGAGATTCGATGATTCGCAAAGCTTTCCTGGTTCTCCTGCTCATCACGATGGTCGTAGCCTCGGGCTGCGCACATCAGGCCGGCGGCGTGGCGCCGTCGACGATCCCGCTCGAGGCGGGCAACTACTCCGTGCTCGAGGACGTGACCGGAAAGGATTGCGTCTACGCGCTACTCGGTCTCGTTCCGCTCACCGACGGCAACAGCACGCGCAAAGCCGTTCAGGCCGCAATCGGCAGCGTCGAGGGCGCCGACGCGCTGATCGGCGTCACCGCCGACACCTACTCCCAGAGCTTCGTCGTCGTCACGCGCGTCTGCACCCAGGTGCAGGGCACGGCGGTCGATTCGGGCGCCTAGCACGAGCCCCGCTCTCGAGATGGCTGGCGTCGCCGCGTCAGTCGCCCCGTCGGCGGACGAAGTGGGTCCGGGCTGCGGCGATCGCGATCAGCCAGACGTACCCGACGAGCACGCTGATCCCGGCGTACAGGCCCGCCCACCCGAGCGCGTCCGTCGCTTCGAGATCGCGGCGGAAAAGGAGCCAGCAGACGAGGGTCGCGAGGTACAGCGCGCCGAAGAGCAGAGGGGCCAGGGCGGCGAAGGTCCAGTGCGCGCGCAGGGACCGCCCGCGCAGCCAGCGCAGCGAGAGGAAGATGAAGAGCGGATAGAGCAGGCCGCCGAAGAGGACCGTGAGGGAGATGAACACGGACACGGGATGCCCGGGGTGGCTCATGATGGAGAAGAGCGCGAGGACCGGCGGAATCACCGTCGGAAACCAGGGCACACGGCGGATGTAGTCGAGGTCGGTCAAGCCTTCGTCAGCTCTCGCCCGTCACCCGGAAGACGATCGCGTAGAAGACCGGCAGCACGACCATCGTCAGCACCGTGGCGACGAGGAGTCCGCCGATGATCGTCACCGCCATCGCGACGAAGAACGCGTCGAGCAGCAGCGGGATCATCCCGAGCGCCGTCGTCGAGGCGGCCATCGCCACCGGGCGCAGGCGGCTCGTGCCCGACCCGACGATCGCTTCGAGCAGCGGCTTGCCTTCGGAATTCTGGAGGTTGATCTCGTCCACGAGCACGATCGCGTTCTTGATCAGCATCCCGATCAGCGAGAGGAAGCCGAGCAGGGCCATGAAGCCGAAGGGCTGACCGGTGACGAGCAGGCCGAGCGTCACGCCGATCAGCGCGAGCGGCACGTTGAGCCAGATGACGAGCGGCTGACGGAGCGAATTGAAGAGCGTGATCGTGATGACGATCATCAGCAGCACGAACACGGGAAGGCTCGCGAGCAGCGGGCCCTGCGCATTCGCCGAGTCTTCGTACTCGCCGCCCCACTCGAGCGTGTAGCCCTGGGGAAGCTCGAGCGCCTCGATTACCGGACGCACGCGCTCGAACACCTCGCTCGCCGGGCCCACCTTCGGATCGGCGAAGACCGTGACCGTGCGCATGCGGTCGCGGCGGATCACGATCTCGTCCTCGAAACCGGTCTCGAAACCAGACACGACCTGACGCAGCGGGATCATCGCCGCGGCGGCCGGACTCCAGATCTGGAGATTGCGCAGGCTCGCGACGTCGTTGCGCAGGGCTTCGGGGGCGCGCAGCACGATCGGAAGCAGCAGGTCGCCGTCGCGGAACACGCCGATGCGTCGCCCCTCGAAGCCCTCGAGTACGGCGTTCGCGATGTCGGGCCGGGTGATGCCGTTCAGGTTCATCTGCTGCTCGGCGACGATCGGGCGGATCACCTTCGTGCGCTGACGCCAGTCGGTGCGGATGCCCTTCGCGTTGCCGTCGTCCTCGAGGATCGCCCGGGCTCGGGATGCGAGGTCGCGCAGCACTTCGGGCGATTCGCCGCTGAAGCGCGCCTGGATCTTCCCCGTGCTGCCGGGCCCGAGCTGGAAGCGGAACGCCGTGACGTCGAGGTCGGGATGGCGTTCGGCCACCTCGGCTTCGATCCGCGGCAGCAGCACGTCCATCGCGGCGGGGTCGTCGACGTCGACCAGCAGCTGCGCGTAGGCCGGATTCGCCTTCTCGGGCTGATAGGTGAGCAGGAAGCGCAGACCGCCCTGGCCGAGCAGCTGCGTGATGCCGCTGACGCCTTCCATCTCGCCGATCTGGTTGGAGACCGCCTGCGCCGTCGCGGCCGTCGTGTCGAAGTGGGTGCCCTGGGGCAGCCAGAGATCGACCATGAACTGGGGCCGCGTCGAGGGGGGGAAGAAGCTCTGCTTCACGAAGCCGAAGCCCCAGAGCGAGGCGCCGAACACGCCGATCACCAGCGCGACGGTGATGCCGCGATTCCGGATGCAGCCGCGCAGGAAGCCGGAATACGCGCGGTAGAAGCCGGTGTCGTAGGGGTCGGCGTCTTCGGCGCCCTTCTCGGGCGGGGGCAGGAACATCACGCAGAGCAGCGGCGTCACCGTCACCGCGGTCACCCAGGAAAACGAGAGCGAGACGAGCACCACCTGGTAGAGCGAGCGGCAGAACTCACCGGTCGAGTCGTCGGAGGTGCCGATCGCGGCGAAGGCGAGGATCGCGATCGCCGTCGCGCCGAGCAGCGGGATCGCCGACTGCTTCACCGTCTCGATCGCGGCGTCGCGCGTGTCCATCCCGCGTTGCTGTCTGACCAACACCCCGTCGACGACGACGATCGCGTTGTCGACGAGCATGCCGAGCGCGATGATCAGCGCGCCCAGCGAGATGCGTTCGAGCGCGACGCCCCAGGGATCGAGGAAGATGAAGCTGCCCATGATCGTCAGCAGCAGCACGAAGCCGATCAGCATGCTGCTGCGCAGCCCCATGAAGAAGACGAGCACGACGATCACGATCGCGACGGCCTGCGCGAGGCTCGTGGTGAAGCCGCGGATCGCCACCGTGACCGCCTCGGACTGGAGCGACACGACGGCCATCTCGATCCCGAGCGGAAACTCCGACTCGATCTCCCGCGCGCGCTTCTCGAGCGCCTCGCCCATCACGACGACGTTGCCGCCGGCGACCGTCGAGATGCCGAGCCCGATCGCCGAACGGCCGTTGCTGCGCAGCAGGTTCGTCGGCGGCTCGATGAACCCGCGCGTCACGTCGGCGACGTCGCCGAGCAGGATCTGCTGATCGAGCCCGCGCGAGATCAGGATCTGCTCGAACTGCTCGACGCTCGTCACCTCACCGCTCGGGACGATCGTGATGAACTCGCTGCCCACCTGGACGTGGCCGGCGTTCGCGACGACGTTCTTGCGCTGGAGCTCGTCGATGATCGCCGACGGGGCGATGCCGAGCTGCGACATCCGGTCGCGCTGTAGCGCCACGAACACCGCCTCCACGCGCTCGCCGAAGGTCTCGATCTTCGCGACGCCGTCGACGAGGAGCAGCTCCTTGCGCAGGAAGTCGGTGAACTTCTTCAGCTCGGCGTAGTCGTACTCGTCGCCGTACACCCCGATGAACAGCCCGTAGACGTCGCCGAAGTCGTCGACGACGAGGGAAGGCCCGGCGCCGGGCGGAAGATTCGCCTGCGCATCGTTCACCTTGCGGCGCAACTCGTCCCACACCTGGGGCAGGCGGTTCTTGTCGTACTTGTCCTGGATCGTGACGGTGACCGTCGAGAGGTTGCGCGTCGAGCGCGACTCGAGCTCCTTCAGCTGCCCGAGCTTCTGGGCGGCGTCCTCGATCGCGTCGGAGACCTCCTCCTCCACCTCGTAGGCCGACGCGCCGGGGTAGGGCGTGATGACGAGGGCGTCCTTGATGGTGAACTCGGGGTCTTCGAGCCGGCTCATGCCCTGGAAGGAGGTGATGCCGCCGCCGAGCAGGACGGCGGTGAGCACCAGGGTGACGACGCGGTGGTCGATCCAGAAGCGCGCGATGTCCACGACGCGACCCTATTCGGTGTAGCGGCGGACGGTCGTGCCGTCGCGCAGCTGGTGGACTCCCGAGATCGCGATCTGATCGCCGTCGGCGAGCCCGCTGCGGATCTCGACGCGATCCCCGGAGAGCTCACCGAGCGTCACTTCCGCGCGCGACGCCGCGAGCGTGCTCGGGTCGATCTTCCAGACGTAGGGCGCGCCGCCGCCGTCGTCGACGACGGCCTGCGCCGGAACCGAGATGGCCGCGCCGGTCGCCGCGCCGGGAATGTCGATGCTGACTTTCGCGGTCATGCCCGGCATCACGTTCATGCCCTCGGGCGGATCGAAGGCGAGGGTGACGGCATAGGTGCGCGTCGTGGGATCGGCCGTCGTCGCCACTTCACGGAGCACCGCGGGGATCGGACGATCCGGATAATTGGACACCGTGACGCGCGGCTTCGCGATGCGTTGCCGCTCCTCCCGCGACCGGTCTTCGCGGGCAAACACCCAGTCGCTCTCCGGGACGTTCGCCACGATCTGCAGCCCGGAGTCGTCTTCGACGACGACGACCGGCTCCTTCGCCTGCACGTTCCGGAAGTCCTTCACCAGCTTGCGCGCGACGATCCCCGAGAAGGGCGCGCGCAGCACGGCGTCCCCGACCGCCTTCTCGGCCTGGCTCAGGTTGGCCTGGGTGACTTCGAGGGAGCGCCGGGCGCGGTCGACGTCCTGTTGCGGCGCGACTTCCTTCTCGAAGAGGATCTTCGCGCGGTCGTACTCGGTGCGCGCCTGGCGCGCGAGCGCGCGCTTCGCCTCGAGATTGGATTCGAAGTCGCGCGGGTCGAGCCGTGCGAGCACGTCGCCTTCCTCGACGAGCTGTCCCTCGGTGACGGGGAACTCGATCATCTGCCCGGCCACCTCGAAGCCCAGCTCGGCGTGTTGGGCGGCCTCGATCTGACCGGGGTAATCGAGTGTCCGCGTGGCGCCGGCGCCGCCGATCTCGAGGATCTTCACCGGACGCGGACCGGGGTCGGGCGGCGGCGCCTCCTCGCTACAGGCGAGAGCGAGGAAACCGATCGACGCCGCCGCGGCGAAGCGCAGTCGTCGGGCGGGGATCCGGGGCATCACGTCCTCCAGGTGCGGTCCGGTGCTCCCGAAACCGGGCTAGGCAGCATTCTGCCACCGATCTCCCGCGCTCGGGAGAGGTGCGGCGCGATTTCCCGGTCTCGTCGGCCCGGCTACCCGTTCTCGGCGAAGGGGTTCTCGGCGTCGCTCTTGCGGTTGCGCTCACGCAGCTCGGCGATCACCGCCGCCGGATCTTCGCGCTCGAGCATCGATGCGAACTGCTCGCGGAAGGTGCGGCCTACGTCGACGCCGCCGCGGCGCAGGCCTGCGAGCCGCCACTCGCCGTGTCGCATGCGCAACGCCAGCTCGATCTTCAGCGGCTCGAGCTTCGCGAGGCGGCGGATGCCGGGGTAGCCCGGCTTCGCCTCGGCGCTGTGCGAGACGACGATCGCGACCTTGCGCTCCTCGTCGAAGCGCGACTCCTCGACCGAGCCCGCCTGGCCGGAATAGGACGCGAAGCGACGCACCAGCGACGCCGTCACGAAGCGCGCGTACTCGTGGGAGAAGTCGCTGTACTCGTCGTGGTCGAAGCGCTTCACGTTCGGTCCGAGTGCGGCGCGGGCGAGACCCGGATGGTCGAGGAAGGGGGAGATCAACGCGGCGACCTGCGCCTGCTTCGCGTCGGCGGAAAGCTCGGCGTCGCCGGTGACCGCGGCGACCTCGTCGAAGAGCCGCTGCACGCGCGCGGCGGCGTCCGCGGCCGGATCGTCGGCGGCTTCTGACGCGAGCGCGAAGACGAGCACGAGCAGGAGGAGCGGAGATCGGCGCCAGGTTTCCATGACCGCGAAGCGTAGCCGAACCCGCCTCACTCCTCGGACGGAGGCGGCGGCGGCGTGTAGCGCTCCCACAGTGCGAGCTTCACCGGCTGCCTCAGCCGGAACGTGACGTCCTCGGGCAGCCCGTTCGCGGCGGCGGCGGTCGCGACGTTCCAGGCGGCGGCGCGCCGCTCGACGATCGCCGGAAGCGACTCGCCCTCGCGCGCCGAGGCGATGCGCAGCCGCTTCTCCACGATGTGCTTCTGGTCCTTCGCGGTGAGCGGGCGGAAGGTCTCGGCCACCGAAGCGAGCGCCGCGCGCTGGGTGTCCCACTCCGAGGCCGGCGCGGCGCCGAGCACCTGGTAGACCTGACCGCCGTGCGCGATCCAGTGCACGATCAAGTGATAGGGGACGCCCCCCGAACGGTCGCGTCCCTCCACGCTGGCCGACGCGAGCGATCCGATCTTCCCGGTCTTCACGTCGCCGTCGGTGCGGATCGAGCTGCGATCGAGCACCTGACGCGCGATCTCCGCCGGGTCGTCGCCCTCCGACGCGATCGTCAGGGTGGCGAACACGCCCGACGGCTCCGCGTCGTCCGCGACCTCCGGGCTCGCAGTCACGTTGCTGACGCCGTTCTCGACTACCCAGCCCTTGGGAAAGGCGAGATGGAAGTCGAGATCGGCGTGGTAGAAGGCGTGGCCGTGGATGACGCCGGCGCTGGCGGGCGGACCGACGAGCAGCCCGGCGAGCTTCGCGTAGAAGTGCGCGCGGTCGGGGACGATCGGCGCACGCTCGGCGCGGGGGAGCGTCTTCGCGCGCTCGAGGGTGGACCGGTCGCGCTCGGGCGTGGGGGGATGGGTGTCGAGGAAGTGGAGGGCGTTCGGGTCTCTTCCGTGCAGCTGGGCGTCGCGCGACAGCGCTTCCATCGCGCGCGCCATGCCGGCGGGGTCCCATCCCGCTTTCGCGGCAATCGTCTGCCCGACCTCGTCCGCCTCGTTCTCCTGGCCGCGGCTGTGGCTCGCGAGATAGAGCGCACCGGGTGCGCTGCCGAGCCCGGTGACGGTCGCGGCGCCCAGCCGGATCGGGGCGCCGAGCCGGCCGAGCGGCGCCGTCGCCAGCGACACGACCGCGCCGGCGAGGCCTGCGGCGATGCGCACCGGGATGAAGGGCGTCTGGCGCAGCGCGTGCTTCAAGTGATGTCGCGACGTGACGTGGGCGACCTCGTGGCCGAGCACGTTGGCGAGCTCGTCCTCGTCGTTGAGCAGGGCGAGGAGCCCGCGCGAGACGTAGACGTAACCGCCGGGCAGGGCGAAGGCGTTGGGCGCTTCCATCTCGACGACGTGGAACTCGAACGCGACGCCGTCGCGGCCGTCGACCTCCGCCGCGAGGCGCGCGCCGATCTCGGCGACGTAGGCCTCGAGCTCGGGCGCGTCGACGAAGCCGACGCTCGCCTCCACCTGCTCGGCGCCGATCGCTCCGACCTTCGCTTCCCCTCCCGGGGTCGCCAGCAGCACGCCGCAGCCGAGCGCGAACGCCCCTGCGACAGCACACAGCGCCACCCCCCGAACCCCGCGACCCGATCGAATCATGAACCCGTCCTCCTCGCGCGCGGTATCGTACCGCTTCGGGGGTGGGCGCCATCGGTTGGTTCGAGATCGTCTCTGCGCTGATCGTGCTCGCGGCACTGTTCAGCTACGTGAATCACCGCTTCCTCGGGCTGCCGACCACGATCGGTCTGCTGCTCTGTGGGCTGGTGGCCTCGCTCTGCGTGCTCGCCGTCGGCAATTTCGCCCCCGGGTTCGCCGAGAGCGCCGAGGCGCTGCTCGCGCGCATCGACTTCAGCGAAGCCCTGATGCACGGGATGCTCGGCTTCCTGCTCTTCGCCGGAGCGCTGCACGTCGACCTCGACGATCTCCTCCAGCACCGACTGGTGATCGTCCTGCTCGCGACGCTCGGCCTGGTCTTGTCGACGGTGCTGGTCGGCGGCGCCACCTGGGCAGTGACGCGTGCACTCGGGATCGAGCTGCCCTTCCTCTACTGCCTGCTCTTCGGTGCGCTGATCTCGCCCACCGATCCGATCGCCGTGCTCGCCGTCCTCAAATCTCTCGGCGCGCCGAAGACGCTCGAGACCCAGATCGCGGGCGAGTCGCTCTTCAACGACGGCTTCGGCGTCGTGGTGTTCCTCGCGCTGCTCGGCGCGGCGGGGCTGTCCGGCGGCCACGGCGCGTCGAGCGAGACGACGGCCGCGTCGGTGCTGAGCCTTTTCGCCCTCGAGACGGTCGGCGGCGCGGCCTTTGGCCTCGTCACGGGCTTCATCACCTACTCGATGATGCGCTCGATCGACGATCACGACGTCGAGATCCTGCTCTCCCTGGCGCTAGTGGCCGGGGGCTACGCGTTGGCGCTCGCGCTGCACGTGTCGGGCCCGATCGCGATGGTCGTCGCCGGCCTGATGATCGGAAACCACGGCCGCCGCTTCGCGATGAGCGAGTCGACGCGCGAGCACCTCGACACCTTCTGGCGTCTGCTCGACGAGATCCTGAACGCCGTGCTCTTCGTCCTGATCGGGCTCGAAGTGCTCCTGATCCCCTTCGACCCGACGCGCCTCACGGCCGCGGTCATCGCCATCCCGGTCGTGCTGCTCGCGCGCATGGCGGCCGTGTCGGTGCCGGTGACGGTGCTGCGTCCGCTGCGCGAGTTCACCGACCACGCGGTGAAGGTGCTCACCTGGGGTGGACTGCGCGGCGGGATCTCCGTCGCCCTGGCTTTGTCACTGCGGGGCAGCCTCGGTGCGAGCCATCCCGACGCCTATCAGACGATTCTCGTGCTCACCTACGTCGTCGTCGTATTCTCGATCTCGGTGCAGGGGCTCTCGATGGCACACGTGCTGCGCCGCTTCGGCCTCTCTGGCGCCGGGAAGGAAGCCGCCTAACGTTTCTGCGGGACGTCGACCGTCGCACCGCGGCGATAGAGCGTCTTGCGGTCGATGCCGAGCCGTCTCGACGCCTCACCCTTCCGGCCGCCGGTCTGGCGGAGCACCTCGAGGATGTAGAGGTCGGTGACGTCGGCGAGCTTCGTTCGGACGCGCGCGGCCTCCGCGAGACCGAGCATGAGGGCCTCCTCGGCGGCGGACTCGTCGAGCGCGTCGTCGGGCGGGAGATGCTCCACGTCGATCCGCCGCGCGTCGCAGAAGGCGAGGGCGCGCTCGATCGTGTTCTCCAGCTCGCGCGTATTGCCCCGCCAGATGCGCTTCTGCAACGCGCGGACGGCCGCTTCCGAGAAGCGCCGCTTGCGCCCGACCCGTCGGCGCGTGAAGGCTTCTACGAGAGCAGGAATGTCCTCGCGGCGTTCGCGCAGCGGCGGCAGGTGAAGCGGCAGGACGTTGATCCGGTAGTAGAGATCTTCTCGGAAGCGTCCCGCCTCGATCTCCACCTCGAGATCGCGATGCGTCGTGCAAACGAGGCGCACGTCGACCTTCACGCTCTCGCTTCCTCCGACCGGGCATACTTCCTGGTCCTGCAGCACGCGCAGGAGCTTCGCCTGCAGCGAGAGAGGGACCTCGCCGACGGCGCCGAGGAAGAGCGTGCCGCCGCGGGCCCGCTCGAACAGGCCCCTCTTCGCCGCGTTCGCGCCCGGGAAGGCGCCGGGCACATGGCCGAAGAGCTCGCTCTCGAACAGCGCCTCCGGGACGGCGGTGCAGTTCGCGGCGACGAACGGGCGCTGCGCCCGCGCGCTCAGCCGGTGCAGCGTGCGGGCGACGACTTCCTTCCCGGTGCCGTCCTCGCCGGTGATCAGGACGCCCGCCTCGACGCTCGCGGCGCGGCGGATGCGATCGGAGAACCCGCTCGACACGTGGCTCTCCCCGACCATCTCGGTGAACCCACGGAGGGACGACGCGTCGTCCCGGGCGTTCATCTCGGGGACACCGTCGTCGGTCTCCATCTTGACTGTGAGCATGGCCCGATCCTTTTCATGCCGAGGGGTCGAAGGGTTCCGTCGGAAATCGCGGGGAAGTCCGCCACGACCGGACCCGGGATGCCCCCAAAATCGAGCGTTCACGGGGGGTTGTGTGCCAGAATGCCTCCGGAGGAGGAGACGTTGTCCGACGTCGGGGCGCGTGTCACCGAGACTCTCCAGGGGTCTGTCGGCCAGGCCGAGGTCGAGGCGTTGCTGCCGCTCGTCTACGACGAGCTGCGACATCTCGCGCGCGGCTATCTGCGCCGCGAGCGTGCCGACCACACGCTCCAGCCCACCGCGCTCGTCCACGAAGCGTTCGAGAAGCTCGTCGATCAACGTCAAGTCGAGTGGGAGGGACGCAGCCACTTCATGGCGATCGCCGCGATCGCGATGCGGCGGCTGCTGCTCCAGCACGCCGAACGGCGCGGCGCGAAGAAGCGCGGCGAAGGCCGACAGAACCTCACCCTGGACGGCGTGGCCGCCGAGCAGCTGGGCGAGTCGATCGATCTCGACGAGCTGCTCGATCTCAACGAGTGTCTCGCGCGGCTCGCCGAGCTCGAAGCGCGGCACGCGAAGCTGGTCGAGCTGCGCGTGTTCGCTGGCATGACGATGCAGGAGTGCGCGACCCACCTCGGTATCTCGCTGCGCACCGCAGAGCGCGAGTGGCGCATTGCCTCGGCGTGGCTGCGACGCGAATTCGCGCGTCGGGACGAAGAGGAATGACTTCCCGCTACCGCGAGGCGAGCGAGGTCTTCCAGATCGCCTGCGAGCTGTCCGGCGAGGAGCGCGCCGCCTATCTCGACGAAGCGTGCACGGACGACGCGAATCTGCGCGCCGAGGTGGACGAGCTGCTCGCCTTCGACGTCGACCCGGCGCTTCTCGGACCCGACTCGTCGGTGCACGAGTCACTCGCCGCCGGCACCCTCTATGCCGGGCGCTATCGGATCGCCACGCGGCTGGGCCGCGGCAGCGCGGGCGTCGTCTACCTCGCGGTCGACGAGCGGCTCGGTGATGGCGTCGCGCTGAAGATCCTGCGCAAGAGCTCACCGGCTCGCCGCGTGCAGCTCGCCCGCGAGGTCCGCCTCGCGCGACATGTGACGCACCCGGCCGTTTGCCGCGTCCACGACTTCGGCGAGTGGGAGGGCGAA
>JAHEJV010000063.1 GCA_024638705.1 Deltaproteobacteria bacterium
CGAAAAGGAGAAAAGGAGCGGAGCGCCGCCTGGCAACCCCTCCCCGAAAAAGCCATGTCCGACATCGAATCCCTCTTGGAAGAGAAGCGCGTCTTCAAGCCCGCGAAGGACTTCGCGAAGCGGGCGAACTGGTCGAAGAAGGACGCCCGCGAGCTGCGCAAGCAGGGCGAGAAGAGCCCCGAGCGCTTCTGGGCGAAGATGGCGAAGGAGCACGTCTCCTGGTTCAAGCCGTGGAAGAAGGTGCTCGACTGGAAGCCGCCGCGCGCGAAGTGGTTCGTCGGCGCGAAGACCAACGTCTCCTACAACTGCCTCGACCGACACCTCGAAGGCGAGAACTCGTGGCGGCGCAACAAGGCGGCGATCATCTGGGAGGGCGAGCCCGGCGATCAGCGCACGCTCACCTTCGGCCAGCTCCACGCCGAAGTGTGTCGCTTCGCGAACGTGCTCAAGGGCCTCGGCGTCAAGAAGGGCGACCGCATAGCACTCTACATGCCGATGATCCCCGAGCTGCCGATCGCGATGCTAGCGTGTACGCGGATCGGAGCGCCGCACAGCGTCGTGTTCGGCGGCTTCTCCGCAGAAGCGCTGCGCGACCGCATCAACGACGTCGGCGCGAAGGTCGTCGTCACCTCCGACGGCGGCTACCGACGCGGCGCGCCCCACGCGCTCAAGCCCGCCGTCGACGAGGCGCTGACCGGCGTCGACGCCGCCCTGAAGGTCGTCGTCGTACAGCGCACCGGCGAGGCCACCGAGATGAAGGCGGGCCGCGACGTCTGGTGGCACGACGAGATGAAGGACGCCTCGGCCGACTGCAAGCCCGCGAAGCTCGACGCCGAGCATCCGCTCTTCGTGCTCTACACGAGCGGCTCGACGGGGAAGCCGAAGGGCATCCTGCACACGACGGGCGGCTACCTCACCCACGTTGCGGCGACGTCGAAGGCGATCTTCGATCTCAAGGAGGACGACACCTACTGGTGCACCGCCGACTGCGGCTGGATCACCGGCCACTCCTACGTCGTCTACGGGATCCTCGCCAACGGCACGACGACGCTGATGTACGAAGGCGTGCCGACGCACCCGGGCCCGGACCGCTTCTGGGACATCATCGAACGCCACAAGGTGACGATCTTCTACACGGCACCGACGGCGATCCGCACCTTCATCCGCCTCGGCGACGAGCATCCGAAGAAGCACGATCTGTCTTCGCTGCGCCTGCTCGGCACCGTCGGCGAGCCGATCAATCCCGAGGCGTGGATGTGGTACCACCGCGTGATCGGGAGCAAGAAGTGCCCGATCGTCGACACCTGGTGGCAGACGGAGACGGGCGGGATCATGATCTCGCCGCTGCCCGGCGCCGTCGACACGAAGCCCGGCTCGGCGACGCGGCCCTTCCCCGGCATCGCGGCGGACGTCTGGGACGAAGACGGCAAGCCCGTGCGCGCGCCCGACGGTGGCTTCCTCGTCATCGAGAAGCCGTGGCCCGGCATGCTGCGCGGCATCTGGGGCAACCCGAAGCGCTACAAGGAGCAGTACTGGAGCAACTACGACGAGATCTACTTCGCCGGCGACGGCGCGCATCGCGACAAGGACGACTACTTCTGGATCATGGGTCGCATCGACGACGTGATGAACATCTCCGGACATCGCATCGGCACGATGGAGGTGGAGAGCGCGCTGGTGTCGCATCCGAACGTGGCAGAGGCGGCGGTGGTCGGACGGCCGGACGATATCACCGGCACTGCGATCGTGGCGTTCGTGACGCCGGTGGGCGGCAGCGAGGCAGGGGACGCGTTGAAGAAGTCGCTCCTCGCCCGGGTGTCGTCGCAGATCGGCGCAATCGCGAAGCCGAAGGAGATCCGCTTCACCGACGCGCTGCCGAAGACGCGCTCGGGGAAGATCATGCGGCGCCTGCTGCGCGGCATCGCCACCGGGCAGGAGCCGACGGGCGACACCAGCACGCTCGAGGACTACAGCGTGCTCGCGAAGCTGCGGGAGAGCGACGAGGGTTAGTCGTGTGTCCGCTGTGCCGTCGCGAAGGGGCGCGCATGAGCGACCACCACCTCGTCCCGAAGAGCCGCGGCGGCGATCACCGCGACGTGGTGACGATCTGCCACGACTGCCACGACGCCATCCACGAGATGTTCACCAACAAGGAGCTGGCCGAGCGGCTCGCGAGCGTCGAGGCGCTGCTCGCCGAGGAGCGCTTCGCACGCCATGCGCGCTGGCTGGCAAAGCAGCGGCCGGATCGGAGGTTCCCGAGCCGCCGCGCGCGGGATCAGCGGCGGCGGGGGCGGAACGGGTAGGGCGCATCGGGAGGTCGCCACGGCGCGCCCTGGTGTCGCGCGGTGGCTAGGCCGCCGCTTCGTCGAGCGCCGGCGGGTTGCTGCTGCGGCGGCCGAGCTTCCAGTTGTCGCCTTCGCGCGTGACGGAGGTGTGCTCGCCGAGCTCGGGGGCTTCGGCGACTTCCTGGCCGGTGAGGTGTTCGACGATGGTGCGGATGACGCCCTTGTGCAGGACGAGCAGGGCGTTCTTCGCGCCGCTGTTCGCGATCTGGTCGAGGCCCCGGACGACGCGCTCGCGGAACTGGGCGCGCGGCTCGCCGCTCGGGAACTCGAAGTCGGCGGCCTTCTGCTGCCAGGCTTCGTAGAGCACCGGGTCGCGTTCCTGGATCTCTTCGGCGGTGAGCCCCTCCCAGCGACCGAAGTGGATCTCGCGGAACTCGGGCACGAGCAGGACGTTCGCTTCGCCGGCCAGGATCGCGGCGCTCTCCCACGAGCGGCGCAGCGGGCTCGCGGCGACCAGCTCGATCACTTCGGTGGAGAGGGCGCGGCCGGCGGCGCGGATCTGCTGGCGGCCCTCTTCGGAGAGCGCCACGTCGCTGCTGCCGTGGAATCGCTCGTGGGAGTTGCCGACGGTATTGCCGTGGCGAAGCAGGACGATTCGGCGCAGGGCGGTCATGGGGCCTCCGGGAGGGGTCTGGGGTTCGGTCTCGGCCTGGCGACCGAGAGACTCGGGACCGCCGGAGGCCGGAAGATGAGGGAGCGCGCCTCAGGCGTCAACGCGCACCTCCGTTAGACTTCGCGGCGCTCGCGAGGTTCGGGGGGACCATGAACGCATCGGGTTGGGTCGTCGCGCTGCTGTTGATCCTGCTGGTCGGGATCGCCTGGTTCAGCTGGGTTCGCTTCGAGGGCGAGATGCCCGAGCTAGAGGGGCCCGAGGCCCTGGTGGTCGGCACGAGCGGCGCCCAGCTCGACATCGCGGCCAGCGACTGGGATTCGGGCCTGCGCTCGGTGCGCGTCACGATCGTGCCCGGCGAAGCGGCCGAGGATGGCGAAGAAGGCGAGGCGCCGGCCGAGCGCGTCCTCGTCGACGAGAGCTTCCCCGGCAATCTGCTCTCGGGCAGCCTCCGCAAGGAGCACTCGGTTTCCCTCCCGCTCGACGCGAAGTCGCTCGCCGACGTGGAGAGCCCCGCCACCCTGCGCATCTCGGTGCGCGACTGGTCGTGGCGCGGCGGCTTCGGCGGCAACGAGACGTTGCGCCTCGTCCCGCTCACGATCGACGTCGACCCGCCGCGCATCGCCGTCCACAGCGGCCTCACCTACGTGCGCCAGGGCGGGTCGGGCTCGGTCGCCTACTGGCTGTCCGAAGAAACCGCGCGCGACGGCGTGCGCGTCGGCGACATCGACTTCCGCGGCTACCCGCTGCCGGGTGGGAAACCGAACGAGCGCATCGCGCTCTTCGCCATCCCGATCGACGCCGACCCGGACGCACCCGTGCGCGTCTTCGCCGAGGACGCCGCCGGCAACACCAACGAGGCTGGCTGGTCGCTCGTCGTGAAGGCGCACTCGCAGCCGACCGGCCGCGTACGGCTCTCCCACAACTTCATGCAGATGGTGGTGCCGCGCCTCGCACCGGCGGGCGCGTCGGCGGAGCCGGCGGCTGCGTTCCACGACATCAACACGCGTCTGCGCGCCGACAACGAGAAGACGATCCGGAAGATCATCGCGGAGTCCGCCGCGGAACCGCTCTTCTCCGGCGGCCTGCGCCAGCTCTCCGGATCGAAGGTGACGAGCCGCTTCGGTGAGCGGCGCACCTACTACGCGGAGGACGAGCCCGTCTCCGAAGCCGTGCACTACGGCTACGACCTCGCGTCGTTCTCCGCAGCGCCGGTCACAGCCGCCGCGGGTGGGCGCGTGCTCCATGCCGACGACCTCGGCATCTACGGCAACTGTGTGATCCTCGACCACGGCCTCGGCCTCACCACGCTCTACGGCCACCTCTCGCGCATCGACGTGAAGGTGGGCGACCGGGTCGAGAAGGACGAACGCCTCGGCCTCACCGGCGCGACCGGTCTCGCCGGCGGCGACCATCTCCACTTCGCGGTGTTGGTCGGCGACACCTACGTCGATCCGCTCGAGTGGTGGGACGCGAAATGGGTGGAGACCCACGTCGCGTCGAACCTGCCGCAGGCCCGGTGATCCCGCACGGCGAGGCCCCGCTCTCCGCACGACGCCAGGCGCGGGCGACGGGTCGCCCGGCGCCCGCGATCTCCCGCGACGCCCCGCTCGCCGCGCGCTTCCTGCGCCGCTACAAGCGCTTCTTCGCCGACGTCGAGACGGCGGACGGCGACACGCTCACCGTCCACTGCGCCGACCCTGGCAGCCTGCGCGGCTTCCACCGTCCGGGCGCGGCCGTGCGCTGCTCGACGAGCGACAACCCGAAGCGTCGCCTGCGCCACACCCTCGAGATGATGCGCATCGGGCGCATCTGGGTGGGACTGCATCCCGCGCGCGGCAACGACGTCGCCGACGCCGCGATCGCAGCCGGCGTCCCCCGCGCGCTCTCGGGCTACGCGCGGCGCGACCGCGAGGTGACGCCGGGGGGAGAGATCGCGCGCGGTCGGCTCGACTTCCGATTGTCCGATCACCTGCACGACGCACGGCCCGCCTGGCTCGAGGTGAAGAGCGTGACCCTCGCCGAGGGCTCTACCGCGCTCTTCCCGGACAGCGTCACCGAACGCGGCCGCCGACATCTCGAGGTGTTGCGCACGCTGCGCGGACGCGGCGAACGCGCCGCCCTGCTCTTCGTCGTCCAGCGCGCCGACTGCGATCGCGTCGCGCCGGCCGATGCGATCGACCCGGCCTACGGCGAAGCGCTGCGCCGCGCGGCGGAGGACGGCGTCGAGCTCTTCGCCATCGGCACGCGCGTGACGGCGCACGCGATCCGCGTCGAGCGCGAGCTCCCGGTGGTGCTGTGACGCCGCGCCAGCGCACCGCGCGTCGGCGCGAGCTGCTCACGTGGTATCGCGCGAACCGGCGCGACCTCCCGTGGCGTCGCACCCGCGACCCCTACGCGATCTGGATCTCCGAGGCGATGCTGCAGCAGACGCGAGTCGAAACGGTGATCCCCTACTGGCATCGCTTCCTCGAGCACTTCCCCGACGTCGCGTCGCTCGCCGCCGCCGACACCGACGACGTGATCGGTCTGTGGGCGGGCCTCGGCTACTACTCGCGCGCGCGCAATCTGCACCGCGCCGCCCAGGCCGTCGTCGAGCGCCACGACGGCATGCTGCCCGGCGACGCAGAGCTCTTGCGCGAGCTGCCGGGCGTCGGTCGCTATACCGCAGGCGCCGTCGCCTCGATCGCCTTCGACCGGCCCGAGCCGATCGTCGACGGCAACGTCGCGCGCGTGTTGACGCGCCTGCTCGGCATCGACGGCGAAGTTTCGAGCAAGCCGGTGCAGACGCGGCTGTGGGAGGAGGCGGAAGCGATCGCGCGCGGCGAAGATCCCGGAGCGCTGAACCAGGGCCTGATGGAGCTCGGCGCGATGGTGTGCACGCCGCGCGCGCCGCGCTGCCTCGCTTGCCCGTGGACGCGCAGCTGCGTGGCGAGGAAGGAAGGCCGCCAGGAGCAGCTTCCGGTGAAGGCGCGCAAGAAGGCGCCGAAGCGCGTCGAGGCCGTCGCCGGGTTCCTCGAGCGGCGCGGCGAAGTGCTCGCCGTGCAGCGCCCGAAGAAAGGGTTGCTAGGCGGAATGTGGGAGCTGCCGGGCGGTGAGCTCACGGCAGGCGAGGCGGCCGAGGAGGCGCTCGTGCGCTGGTTCCGCGAAGGGCTCGGCCTCGCGATCCCCGGCGCGGAGTCGCTCGGTTCGGTGGAGCACGTCTTCACGCATCGCCGGCTGCGCCTCCACGTGTTCCGCTGCAAGCCCGCGGCGGGACGGGTGCGGCGGGCGGGCTGGGACGCGCACCGCTGGGTGCGTCGATCCGGGCTCGCTGCGATGGCGTTCGGAGGTCCGGCGCGCAAGGCGCTCGCCCTCGCGAGCGAGCACGGCAACAGGTCGTGAGCCCCGCGCGCGAGCGATCCTTCGTGATCGAGGACGGCGACGGCCGCGCCGAAGACCTCGCCGCGAAGACCCTCGCGAAGCTGCGCCGCAACGACCCGGCGCCCGAGGAGGCGATCGACCTCCACGGCCTCGACGCACGCAGCGCGGCGCGCGAGGTGAAGCAGGCCGTCCAGGACGCGCGCGAGCGCGGCGTGCGCTGTCTGCGCGTCATCCACGGCAAGGGCCTCCACTCCGAGTCGGGTGCGGTGCTGCGCGACCGCGTCCCGGGCTGGCTCTCGCGCCCGCCGCTGGCCGCGATCGTGCTCGCCTTCGCGCGCAGCCGTCGGGACGGCGGGGGCAGCACGGTGGTGCTGCTGCGCCGCAAGCGCGCGTAGCGAGCGCACCCGGTGACGGCAGGTGTATCTTCGCCGCCGTGACGAGCCGCTTCGGACAGAATTTCGCGATCGCCACCTTCGGCGAGAGCCACGGGGGCGGCGTCGGCGTCGTGGTCGACGGCTGCCCGCCGCGCCTGCCGATCGACGCAGCCGAGATCCAGCGCGATCTCGACCGGCGCCGTCCTGGGCAGAGCAAGCTCACGACGCCGCGCCAGGAAGAGGATCGCGTCGAGATCCTCTCCGGCGTCTTCGAGGGCGTGACGCTCGGCACGCCGATCGGCCTGCTCGTGCGCAACAAGGACGCGCGGCCGAGCGCCTACGAGCACATGAAGGACGTCTACCGCCCTTCCCACGCCGACTATACGACCGACGCGAAGTACGGGGCGCGCAACTGGCAGGGCGGCGGGCGCGCCAGCGCGCGGGAGACGATCGGCCGCGTCGCCGCGGGCGCGATCGCGCGGAAGCTGCTCGCGACGCTCGGCGGTGTCGAGGTGCTTTCCTGGGTGTCGCGCGTGCAGGACGTCGAGGCGAAGGTCGATCCGGGGACGGTGACGCTCGAAGCGGTCGAAGCGAACCCGGTGCGCTGCCCCGATGCAGCGGCGGCCGAGGAGATGGCGGCGCAGATCGACGCCGCGCGCGTGCGCGGCGATTCGCTCGGCGGCGTCGTCGAGTGCGTGGCGCGACGCGTGCCGCCGGGGCTCGGCGAGCCCGTCTTCGACAAGCTCGAAGCCGACCTCGCCCACGCGCTGATGTCGCTCCCTGCCTCGAAGGGATTCGAGATCGGCAGCGGCTTCGCCGGCACACACCTCTCCGGCATCCAGCACAACGACCCCTTCGTCCCCGGCCCCGACGGCCGCCCGCGCACCAGCGCCAACCGCTCCGGCGGAATCCAGGGCGGCATCAGCAACGGCGAAGACATCGTCCTCCGCGTCGCCTTCAAACCCACCGCAACCATCTCCCAGGCACAGGACACGGTGACGACGACAGGCGTTGCGACCACGCTGGCGGCCCAGGGCCGCCACGACCCCTGCGTCCTCCCCCGCGCCGTCCCCATGGTCGAGGCCATGGTCTGCCTCGTCCTCGCCGACCACTGGCTCCGCCAGGCCGCTCTGGACGTCCTTCCGCGCTAGTCCATCTCGGCACGAACGAGATCCGGGGCACGCACCAACCGAGCGGCCGGGGTCAGGGGGATCCCGCAGCCCGACTCAGCGCAGTTGGGCCCGCATCGGGGTCCAACCCACTCCGAGCCTCCCGGACCCGACGGCCAGGCAACGCCGCCAGGGAGGGCGAGCCATCGGGCTGCGGGATCCCCCTGACCCCGGCCGCGTCGCGATCCACCTGACCCCGGCCGCGTCGCCCGAGCCAAGCCTCTCGAAGGTCAGTCCGGGTCGATCTCCAGCGCGCCTTCCGGGCAGTTCTCTTCGCCGGCCCGGGCCTGGTCCGCGAGGTCGGGCGGGACGTCGGTGACGCGCACCACGCAGTGGCCGGCGTCGTCCTCGCCGTAGACGTCCGGGCCGAGTACATAACAACGTCCGTGTCCGACGCACTTCGCGGCGTCGAGGCGCAGCTTCACGACGGGTTCCACTCCAGCGGGAGGTACATCACCTCGCGGATGCCCGGGGAGTAGGTAGGCGTCTCGCCCGCCTTGATGCGGTACTCCGGAATGCGCCGGTGCCATTCCTCCATCGCCACCTGCAGCTCCATGCGGGCGAGATGCGAGCCGAGGCAGCGGTGCGGGCCGGCGCCGAAGGCCATGTGAACGTTGCGGCCGCGGTCGAAGTCGACCTGCTGCGCGTTGCGGAAGTGTTCGTCGTCGGTGTTGGCGGCGCCGATCAGGAACGTGACGACTTCGCCCGCCTTGATGTCGAAGTCGCGCAGGGTGACGTCCTGCTTCACGAGGCGCGGGACGGCCGTCACCGGCGTCTCCCAGCGCAGCAGCTCTTCGACGGCGGCGGGGATGAGCTTCGGATCGCGGGTGATGCGCTCGCGCTGGCCCGGGTTCCCGGCGAGGTAGGCGATGTTGCAGCCGAGCGTCGCGGTGACGGTGTCGAGGCCCGCGATCAGCAGCAGGAAGCAGATGTCGAGGATCTCCTCGTGTGTGAGCTTCACGCCGTCGATCTCGGCGGTGAGCAGCGCGCCGAGCAGATCGTCGCGGTGACGACCCTGCGACTTCGCGATCTCCTCTTCGAAGTAGGCGAACATCGCCTCCGCCGTCTTCTTGCGGTGTGCCACCTGGGCATCGCCGTGCGCCGCCATGCTCTCGGCGGTGGGCTCCGGCGGGTCGAGGAACTTCGCCGGGCGGATGATGCCGTCCTTCATCTCGAGGAAGGTCGGCAGGTCGGAGATCGGAAGGCCGAATAGGGCGAGGAACGCGGTGCACGGGAGCGGGATCGCAAACGCCTCGTCGAACTCGCACTCACCTTTGGCCGCGAACTCGTCGATCAGATCGGACGCGTGGCGACGCACCGCGGGCTCGAGCGCGAGCATGCGCTTGCGCGAGAAGAGCGGGTCGAGCAGGCGCCGGTAGCGCGTCTGGCCGGGCGGATCCATCTGCTGCGGAATCATCGGACGCGGGTTGCCGAGCTTCATCTGCGCGTCCATCTCCGAGGAGAAGATCTCGGGATGGCGCAGCCCCCACGCCACATCCTCGAAGCGCGAGACCATGATCGTGCCGATCAGCTGCGTGCGACCCACCGGGCACTTCGAGCGCAGCTCGGAGTAGGCGGCCTGGGGACACCGGACGGTGTCGTTGTCGAACAGCTCGGAGATCTTGATCTCCCGGGTGGCTTCGTCGATCACTGAACGCATGGGAACTCCGCTTCGGGCGTTCGAGGTTACTCCGAAAGACGTCGTGCGCGGCCATGTTTCGGGCCTCGAATCCCTTCCGAAACGGTGACATGCGCGCGTGCGCGCGCAATCATCCGCGAGACCCAGCGGGGAATCGCTGACGGCGGAATCATGAATCGCACCTTGCACCGTTTTGCCGGGCCTTTGATGGCGCTCGCTTCACTGACGCTTCTCGGCGTCGTGGCAGAGGTGGCGCTGCGCATCCGGCATGCGCAGAAGACCACCGAGCTCCGCGCCAAGTACAGCGAGCACGATCTCTGCACCGAGGCCGATCCGGTGCTCGTCTACCGCTACATGTCGGGGCGCTGCGGCTTCAACGAGCGGGGCTTCCGGGACGAGGATCGCGACCCGACTCCCGCGCCCGGCGTGTTCCGCTTCGTCGTGATCGGCGACGCGGTGGCGGTCGGCGACGGCGTGCAGCTCGAAGAGCGCTTCGACCGCGTGCTCGCGAAGCGGCTCGAAGGCGACGGCATCGACGTCGAACCGGTCAACCTCGCGCGCACCGGCTACTCGCTCTCGCAAGAGCTCATCCTGCTCGAGCGCGATGCCTACGCCTATCGCCCGGATCTCGTCGTGTGGAGCTATGTGCTCAACGACCCCGCGCATCCCGTCTTCCACAACGCGAACGGACGGCTCGGTCGCTACTGGTCGAATCCCACCGTCCATTCCTGGCACCGGCTGAAGCGGCTCGTCTTCAAGACGCGCGAGCGCATGGCCGAGAGCCGCTGCGGCGAGGAGTTCCACACGCTGCTCCACTGCGCCTACGCCGACGAGATCGCCGCGAACATCCGTCGCATCGGCGAGCTTTCGAAGCAGCACGGCGTGCCGACCGTGTTCGTGATCCATCCCATCTTCGAAGCGGAGCGCGACTACGACGAGTACTCGTTCCTCGCCCTCCATGCGGTCCTCGCCGCGCGCGCCGCGGAGAGCGGTCTCGTCGTCGTCGACCTGCTCGACGCCTATCGCAGCCACGATCCGGACGTGCTGCGGCAGGAGGGAGAACCGGGCTGGTTCGACCCGTGGCATCCGAACGCTCGCGGCCACGCGCTCGCCGCCGAAGCCCTCACGCCCGTGGTGCGACGCATCGCCGAATCGCGACGCGCGTTCGCGGAAGCATCGGGGGACAGAGAGCCAGGGGACGGGAAGTCAGGGGACGAGCACGAAGCCGGCGATCGCCGCGGTGAGTCCGAGTACGACGGCGGCGCCGCCGAGCCACGCATGCGCGCGCCGCGCGTCGCCTTCGCCCGCTTCGAGGCGGCGTCCCTGTAGCCCCGCGCCGGCGAACAACACCGCCGCGACGCCGCCGAGCAGGGCGTGGAAGCTGCTCATCGGCGTCCAGTCGCGGAACCACGCGACGGAGAGCGGGCCCAGCACGAACCCCGTGAGCACGAGCAGCACACCCGGCTTCGCGACGCGCAGATGCAGCGCGCGCGTTCCCTTCGGCGGCGGACGCTTCGCCGCGTGCGCGCGTCGCAAGGCGAGGCCGGCGCGCAGCGCGACGAGACACAGCCCGAGCGCCATGACCATCCAGATCGGATGCACGTAGACGAGCCATCGCGCGAGCGAGTCGACCGGACCGCCCGCCGTCGGGTCGGTCATTCCACCCGGTCGACGGCGCCTTCCGGCAGACGCCCGAGCAGCGAGTCGAGGGCGCGCTGCACATAGCCCGCGTCGCGCGACTCGAGGGTGAGGAGCACGCGGAACGACTCTTCCGAGATCTTCGGATAGGAGCCGAGGTGAAGCTCGGGAAACTCGGTGAGCAGCTCGTGGAGTTGCTCGGCGATCTCGCTCTCCATCCGCGTGACGTAGACGCGCTTCAACACGAAGGGCACGCCGCGGAAGCGTTCGCGCGCCGACTCGAACTTCTTGCGCAAGAGCTCCGGGATACCGGGAAAGATGTAGACGTTCTCGACGACGACGAGGGGAAACCAGAGATCGCCGGAGTCGATGAGGGCTGCACCGGTCGGCACCTGGGCCATCTTGAGCTGGCTGGCGTTGGGCTTCTTCCCCGTCGCGCGCTCGATGCGTCCCGCGATCGACTCGCTCTGCTCGAGCTTGCGCCCGAAGGCAGCCGCGACGCCGTCGATGGTGAGATCGTCGTGGGTCGGACCGATGCCGCCGGAGGTGAAGACGAAGTCGTAGGCCTCGTGCATCGCGCTCACGTGCTGCGCGATGATGTCGATCTCGTCGGGGATCGTGACGATCCGCTCGACGTCGACGCCCAGAGTGCGGAGCTCGCGACACAGGTAGGGAGAGTTCGTGTCGACGACCTTCCCGGAGAGGATCTCGTTTCCGATCACGAGGATTCCGGCGGTGGGCATGGCGCGGATTATAGGGTAGGCGGGTCGGCGGAAGGGACGGGAGCTTTGCGGGGCCTCGGGCCGGGGCCTACGCTGGCTCGCCGATGGACCCTCTCGTGCGTTTCCCGTCCCGCGACCGGAGCATCCGTGTTCCCGTCGGCACGCCGCTGATCGACGCGGTGCGCGACGCCGGCCTGCCGATCGCGCGAAGCTGCGGCGGCGAGGGTCTGTGCGGACGCTGCGGTGTGAAGATCCTCGCCGGGGCGGCGGACGTCGCGACCGAGCAGCGCGACGAGGTGGACGCGAAGGCGCGCAACCGCGTCGACGGCGACCTGCGACTCGCCTGCCGCGTGCACGTGCGCGCCGACCTCGCGGTCGCGGCGCCTTACTGGTGATCGCCGCGATCGGCGAACGCGGGTCGCTCGGAGCGAGCGGTGCACGCGGGTCGCACGCGTGAGCCGCGCGATCCTGCTCGTCGACCACGGGAGCCGCAAGGACGAGGCCAACGCGGTGCTGGAAGCGATCGCGGACGGGCTTCGCGCGCGACGGCCCGACGCGATCGTCGAGGTCGCCCACATGGAGCTCGCCGAGCCCACCTTCGCCGACGCCTTCGCGCGCTGCGTCGCGCGCGGCGCTCGCGAAGTGACGGTGTGTCCCTACTTCCTCGGACCGGGACGCCACACCACCGGCGACATCCCGCGCCTCGTCGAAGAAGCGCGCGCCGCGCACCCGAACGTGCGCGCGACGATCGCCGAGCCGCTCGGCTTCGACGAGCGGCTCGTGGACGTGGTGATCGACCGCATCGACGCCGCGCGTTGATCGCGTGACGCCCGCCGAAGCCCAGGGTCGCGCGCAGCTCGGCGGCGCCGTCGCGATGAGCGTCTTCTGGTTCGTCGGCCTCGGCAGCCTGGGGCTCTTCTTCCCCTACTTCACGCTCTACCTGCGCGAGAACGCCGGTCTCGCCGGCTGGCAGATCGGCGTGATCATGGCGACGGCGCCGCTGGTCGCGCTGCTCGCCCAACCCTTCTGGGGCGCCCTCGCCGATCGCTCGGGTTCGCGCGCGCGCGTGCTCGGGCTGCTGTGCCTCGGCGCAGCGCTCGGTTATGCGTCGCTCGCAATCGGCACGGGCTTCGCCTCGCTGCTCGCGTTGACCGCCATGTTGTCGTTCTTCTCGACGCCGATGATCCCGACCGCGGTGTCGGTCACCTTCGCGATCACGAATCATCTCGGACCGCATGCGTTCGGCCTGTGTCGCGTGTGGGGAACGCTCGGGTTCGGCGTGGCCGTGATCGTGTTTCCCTTCGCTCTCGATCTCCTCGAAGCGGGCGCGGACGTCGTCGCCCACGCGGGCGGACCTTCCGAGCCGCTGCTGCGCCTGATGTTTCCCGCCACCGGCGCCGTCGTGCTCGTCGCGGCGGTGATCGCGCTCGCGCTGCCGCGCGCCGACGCACTCGCCGTCCGCGCCGAACGCGGCGACTGGAAGAGCCTGCTCGCCCACGCGCCCTACGTCCGGCTGCTCGTCGTCGGACTGCTCGGCTATCTGCTGCTCCAGGGTCCGATGGCGCTCTTCCCCGTCTTCGTGCGCGCCCACGGCGGCAGCCTCGACACGGTGAGCCAGCTCTGGCTGCTGATGCTCGCCCTCGAAGTGCCGCTGATCGCGCTCTCGGGCGCGAGCCTGCGCCGAATCGGCGCGCGCGGCCTGCTCGCGATCGGCCTCGTCGCTGGCGGCGTCCGCTGGATCGTGTGCGGATTCTTCCCCGAAAGCGCGTGGGTCGTCCCGGTGCAGGCGCTGCACGGCGTCACCGTCGCGGGCCTCGTCATCGGCGGCCCGCTCTACGTCGAAGCCGTCGTCCCCGAAGCACTGCGCTCCACCGGCCAGAACGTCCTCGCCATGGTCGGCGTCAGCCTCGGCGGCCTCCTCTCCAACCTCGGTGCCGGCATCCTCCTCGACCTCGCCGGCCCCGACGCCCCCTACCAGGTCGGCGGAATCGGCGCCCTGCTCGTCGCCGCATGGCTCTGGTGGTTCCTCCCGAAACCCTCCCGAGCCGCCACCTCCTAGCGCCGAAGGCGCCGGCGCGCAGCACCGCCTACCGAGCCCGGCGCGTGGGGGAGGCATGCAGACATCCCCGATGTTCAGCGCGCCATGCGCCCCCGAAGAACAGAAACCGCCCGCCGGCCTGGTAGGGGATGTCTGCATGCCTCCCCCACGCGAACCGCCGCACGGCAAACCTTCAAAGCCGCTCGTTCAACTCGAACAAGAAGATCACGCTCAAGCACAAAGCGTGATCGATCTCCCCCGCCCGAGCCCGATCACGCAACGCCTCCAGGGGCACCAGCTCCACGACCGTCTCCTCGGTGCTCTCGTTCCGCACCTCCGCCACGCGCACCGCATCCCGCACCATGAACCCGTGCAGCCGGTTCCGGAAGATCGCAGGGTTCGGATTCACGTCGCCGACCGACACGAGCTCGCCGGGCGCATAACCCGTCTCCTCGAGCACCTCGCGCACCGCGGCCTCGGCGGGCGTCTCGCCCGGGTCGACCATCCCGCCCGGCGTCTCCAGCGTGAGCGTGCGCGACCCGTGCCGGTACTGCCACACCATCACCACTTCCCCCTCGGCGGTGACCGGCACCACGTTCACCCAGTCGGCCGAATCGATATCGAAGAAGTCGCGCTCGGCGCCGGTGCGCGGCGACCGCGAGCGGACGCGCTGCACGGTGAACACGCGGCAGTCCTGAAGTGATTCCTCCTCGACGACGGTCCAGTGCTTCGGCTTCGGCATGCATCGGACGCTAGCCCGCCGTCCCGAGCGCGCCGCGCACAAGCAACCCCCCTCCCTATCTCCTATCGTGCCGGCCCCACTCCCCCTCCCGAGGTCGCGTCATCGCCGCGCCGGTCGCTCAGAGTGCCGCCGCACGCTCCACCGGACACCTCTACATGGTGCTCGTCGCGGTGGCGTGCGGACTCACGGGCGCGCTCGGAGCGGTGCTCTTCCGCTTCCTGATCCGTTTCGTGCAGGCGCTCTTCTTCGAGGGCGCCGACGGGCTCCCGGCACTGCTCGAGGAGGGGATCGCCGCCGAGGCGCAGGACCCGCTCGCCGTGGCGCGCGAGCTGCCCTGGTATTGGCGTGTCGCGATCCCCGCGGCGGGCGGGATGATCGTGGGTCCGTTGATCTACTTCTTCGCGCGGGAGGCGAAGGGCCACGGCGTGCCCGAGGTGATGGCGGCGGTGGCGCTGCGCGGCGGCATCATCCGGCCGCGCGTCGTCGGAGTGAAGGCGTTCGCGTCGGCGATCTCGATCGGCTCGGGCGGATCGGTCGGCCGCGAAGGGCCGATCGTGCAGATCGGAGCGGCGCTCGGCTCGTCGATCGGGCAGATGCTCAAGATGCCGCCGGCCCAGCTGCGCACGATCGTCGGCTGCGGCGCGGCGGCCGGCGTTTCGGCCACCTTCAACGCGCCGATCGCCGGCGCGCTCTTCGCCGCGGAAGTGGTAGTGGGCAACTTCGCCGTCGCGCAGCTCTCGCCGATCGTGATCGCGTCGGTCGTCGCGACGGTCGTCTCGCGCTTCTTCATCGGCGACCACCCCGCCTTCCCGGTGCCCACCTACGAGCTGGTCAGCCCGTTCGAGCTGGCGCCCTACATGGTCGTCGGCTTCATGGCGGGCTTCGTCGCGCTCGTCTTCATGTTCACGCTCTATCGCACCGAGGATCTCTTCGACAAGGTGCCGATGCCCGAGTGGTCGCGCGCGGCGCTCGGCGGCGCGCTCGTCGGCGTGATCGGGATCTGGTTTCCGAACGTGTTCGGAGTCGGCTACAGCACGATCAGCAGCGCGCTCGAGAGCCAGCTGCCGACGATGCTGCTCGGTGCGCTGATCCTGGTGAAGATCGCGGCCACGTCGATCACGATCGGCTCGGGCGGATCGGGCGGCATCTTCGCGCCGTCCCTCTTCCTCGGCGCGATGACCGGCGGCTTCCTCGGCAGCTTCATCCACGCCTGGTTCCCCGAGGCGACGGCGTCGTCGGGCGCCTACGCGCTCGTCACGATGGGCGCCGTCGTCGCGGCCACGACTCACGCGCCGATCACCGCGATCATCATGATCTTCGAGCTCACCCAGAGCATCACGATCATCCCGCCGCTGATGGCCGCGTGCGTCGTGTCGACGCTCGTCACCACCTATCTCCACCGCGACTCGATCTACACGATGAAGCTGCGCCGGCGCGGCATCGACCTCTACGAAGAGGAGCCGCGCAACGTGCTGCGCTCGCTCTTCGTGCGCGAGGTGATGGACAACAGCCCGGAGGTGGTGCCCGCCGACGCCGGCTACACCGAGGTGGTCGAGCGCGTGCTCGGCAGCGAGCACACCGACTTCTTCGTCGTCGACCGGCACGGCAAGCTCGCCGGATCGATCCACCTGCGCGACTTCACGCGCATGCTCGTCGAGCGCGAGGCGCTGATGCAGCTCGTCGTCGCGGGCGACCTCGCCGAGCCGAACCCGCCGACGGTGACCGATGCCGACGATCTGCACCTCGTGATGCAGGTCTTCAGCGGCATCCACGCGGAGGAGATCGCCGTCGTCGACGTGGAAGACGCGCGCAAGATCATCGGCAGCGTCCACAAGCGCGACGTCATCCAGGCCTACAACCAGGAAGTGCTGCGCCGCGACCTCGCGGGCAGCGTCTCCGACCAGGTGCTCGTCGCGAGCAAGGGTCAGCAGGTGGCACTCGGCGGGGGTTATGTCCTCCAGGAGATCATGCCGCCGGCGCGGTTCTTCGGGAAGACGATCCGCGAGCTGAACCTCGGCGCCGAGAAGGGCGTCCACATCGTGCTCCTGCGAAAACTCCGCGCCGAGGGCGGGAAGCCCGCGATCCGCGTCCCGGAAGCGGGCGACCTGATCGAGGAGGGCGACCGCCTCGTCGTGTCGGGCACGCGCCCGGCCGTCGACTCGATCGACGCGCTCTGACACCCATCCGCCGGCACGACCCCGCGCGGCGGCGAAGGAACCCCACCATCACCGAGAACCTCCCCAACCCGAAGCGCGACTTCGCGTCACTGCTCGCCGACGACCGGGTCGCCGCCGCGGACGTGCGCGCGCTCGCCAGGGCCCTGGCCGCGCGCCACGCGCGGGCGGAGCGCGCCCCCGACCTCGTCCCCGACCCGGCCGCGCGCGCCTTCGCCCTGGCCGGCCATGCCGAACAGCTCGCGGCGCTCTCGCGCAAAGAGGCCGACCTCGTCACGTCCGCGCTGCAACGCACAC
>JAHEJV010000368.1 GCA_024638705.1 Deltaproteobacteria bacterium
CCGTCGCCATCGCGCTGCGCAACCGCTGGCGCCGCCAGCAGGTGCCCGAAGAGCTGCGCGACGAGATCGCGCCGAAGAACATCATCATGATCGGGCCGACCGGCGTCGGGAAGACCGAGGTTGCGCGACGGCTCGCGAAGCTCGCGCAGGCGCCGTT
Source organism: Deltaproteobacteria bacterium (assembly GCA_024638705.1). Lineage (GTDB taxonomy): Bacteria > Myxococcota_A > UBA9160 > UBA9160 > SMWR01 > JAHEJV01. The sequence continues at coordinate 158 of JAHEJV010000368.1, forward strand.
CCTCAAGGTGGAGGCCTCGAAGTTCACCGAGGTGGGTTATGTCGGGCGCGACGTCGAGTCGATCGTCCGCGATCTCGCCGAGCTGGGCGTCGAGCTGGTGCTCGAGGAGGAGAAGCAGGCGGTGCGCTCGAAGGCCGAGGAACGCGCCGAGGAGCGCGTGCTCGACGCCCTGCTGCCCCCGCCGGTCGCCGGGCCGCCGGGCGCGCCCGCCACCCCGGGCGACGCGATCCCGCTGCCCGGCCCGGGAGCGGAGCCCGACGGCGACTCCACCCGCGAGAAGCTGCGCCGGATGCTCCGCGAGGGCGCGCTCGACGAACGAGAAGTCGATGTCGAGCTGGAGGACGGCGGTGGCGCCGGGCCGAGCGTCTCCCTCTTCACGCCCCAGGGCGTCGAAGAGATGGGGATGCAGTTCAAGGACCTGATGGGCGGCTTGATGCCGACGAAGACGCGGCGGCGCACGATGTCGGTCGCCGATGCGCGCGAAGCGCTCGCCGCCGAGGAGGCGACGCGGCTGGTCGACATGGATCAGGTGCGCGAGCGCGCGATCACCCGCGTCGAGCAGACCGGCATCGTGTTCATCGACGAGATCGACAAGGTGGCGACCGGCTCGTCGGGCAAGAGTGGGCCCGACGTCTCGCGCGAGGGCGTGCAGCGCGACCTCCTGCCGATCGTCGAGGGCTCGTCGGTGCAGACGAAGCACGGCACCGTGCGCACCGACCACGTGCTCTTCATCGCGGCCGGCGCCTTCCACGAGGCGAAGCCCTCCGACCTGATCCCCGAGCTCCAGGGTCGCTTCCCGATCCGCGTCGAGCTGCTCCCGCTCGAGGCCTCCGACTTCGTCCGCATCCTCACCGAGCCGCGCAACTCGCTGGTGCGCCAGTACACCGAGCTGCTCGCGACCGAGGACGTCGCGATCGAGTGGAAGGACGACGGCATCGCTGCGCTCGCCGACCTCGCCTGGCGCGTCAACGAGCGCTCCGACGACATCGGCGCGCGCCGCCTCCACACCGTGATGGAGAAGCTGCTCGAAGAGCTCTCCTTCGACGCGCCCGACCTCGCCGGGTCGCGGCACGTCGTCGACGAGGCGTTCGTCCGCGGACGACTCGAAGCGCTGATCGAAGACGAGGACCTCTCGCGCTTCATCCTCTGAAGCGCGAGAGCAGGGGGGACATCGTGACGCCGAGCCAACGCGTGCTGGTCGTCGACGGCGATCGCTACTTCCGGGAGACGATCCGCGACGCGCTCACCGAGGAGCGCATCGCCTGCGAGCTCGCGGGGAGCGGCTTCGAAGCCCAGAAGGCGATCGAGGATCCCGAGATCGCGTGTGTCGTCCTCGACGTGCGCGTCGAGGCCCCCGACGCGATCAGCTTGCTCGAGACGCTGCTCGAAGCCCGTCCGGCGCTGCGGGTGATCGCGGTGTCGGGTCACGCCGACCAGGAGCTGGTGCTCGAAGCGTTGCGCCGCGGCGCCTGCGACTATCTCGCGAAGCCGCTGCACGACGAGGAGCTGTGTCTCGCCGTGAAGCGCGCGCTCGCCGCTCACGATGCGTTGGCGCGCTGGCACACCACCCGCGAGCGCATCGCGCGTCTTGCCGAGGTCGGCGACGAGCTGGGGATCGCCGCTGCCGACGTCGATCGCGAGACCCTGACCGTCCGCGCGGCCAGCGCGCTCGTCGACGTGCTCGGGGTTTCCCGCGCAGACGCGGAGCGCGTGTTCCAGAAGGGCGTGGCGGCGGTCGAGTCGCTCGGGGGCGCCGATCGCGACGAAGCGCTGGGGCTCCTGCGTCTGTTCGCGGCCGCGGTGCGCAGCCACCTCGAGCCCGAGCCCGCGACCGCGCCGCCGCCCGCACCGGGCGACGCGGATACCCACACCGAGATGCTGCGCGAGATCGCCGAAGCCGCGACGCGCGAGATCGAGCCCGAGCGACTGCTCACGGCATCGCTGCGGCCGGTCGCCCGCGTGGCCGCCGCGCGCACGGCCTCGGTGTTCCTGATCGACAACATCACCGGACGCCTCGCGCGGGAGGCCAGCGTCGACGGCACCGACGTCGAGCGCGCCGATCTCCCGCGCGACCGCGGCCTCACCGGCAGCTGCCTCCAGTCCGGCGCCCTGATCGCCACCGACCAGCCCGAGCGCGACCCGCGCTTCGACCCGCTGATCGACACCCCGGAAGGCGGGGCGCCCGGGCCGCTGCTCGTCGTCCCGTTGCGCATGCGTGAGCGGGTGCTGGGCGTCGCGCGCGTCTTCCCCGCCGAAGGCGTGGGGGCGAGCGCGGGGTTGGGCGAGACCGTCGCCGCGCCGCTCTCCGCAGCGACGCGGAATGTCCTCCTGTACCGTTCCCTGCTCGAATCGGTCGAGGACGTGGCGCGGGCGCGTCGCGACGCCGAATCCAGTCGGGGTTCAGAATCCCGCCGGGGTTCATGAAGGGTCGCCGTCGATGAAGGATCTGATCGAAAAGGCCGAGGTGCTGGTCGAGGCGCTGCCGTACATCAAGCGCTTCGCCAACTCGACCATCGTGATCAAGTACGGCGGCAGCGCGATGAGCGATCCGGCCTTGCGCGCTTCCTTTGCGCGCGACGTCGTGCTGCTGAAATTCATCGGGCTGCGCCCGGTGATCGTGCACGGCGGCGGGCCCCAGATCGGACGCACCCTCGAACGCCTCGGCGTGCAGTCGACCTTCGTCGACGGGCTGCGCGTGACCGACGATCAGACGATGGACGTCGTCGAGATGGTCCTCGGCGGCAGCGTCAACCGCGAGATCGTGGCGCTCATCCAGCAGGCCGGCGGACGCTCGATCGGGCTCACCGGCAGCGACGGCGACATGATCCGCGTCACCCGGCGCACGTCGCCCGATCGCGACCTCGGGCGGGTCGGGCGCGTGCGCGGCGTCGATCCGGCGCCGATCCACGCCGTCGTCGAAGCGGGCTACGTGCCGGTGATCGCGCCGATCGGCGTCGACGACGACGGCGTCACCCACAACGTGAACGGCGACGAGGCCGCCGGCGCCGTCGCCCGAGCGCTCGGCGCAGAGAAGCTGATCCTGCTCACCGACGTCGAGGGCGTGCTCGACGGGCAGGGCGCGCTGATTCCGCAGCTCACCGTCCCCGAAGCGCGCAAGCACATCGACGAGGGCACGATCAACGGCGGCATGATCCCGAAGATCGAGTGCTGCATTTCGGCGCTCGAAGCCGGCGTGGGCCGCACGCACATCATCGACGGACGCATCGTCCACGCGATCCTGCTCGAGATCTTCACCGACACCGGCGTCGGCACGCTGCTCGGTCGTTAGGCGAGCGGAGAAGGCATGCCGAAGGATTTCGTGAGCCTCGCAGATTGGAGCGCCGACGCGCTGCGCGAGATCCTCGCGCGCGCCGCGGAGCTGAAGCAGCTGCACCGCCGCGGCGAGCGGCCGCAGACCCTCCAAGGCCGCTCGCTGGCGATGTTCTTCGAGAAGCCCTCGCTGCGCACCCATGTCACCTTCGAGGCGGGGATGACCCAGCTCGGCGGCCACGCGATCCTGCTGCGCCCCGACCAGGTGGGGATCGGCACGCGCGAGAGCGCCGCCGACGTGGCGACGAACCTCTCGCGCTGGGTCGACGTGCTGGTTGCGCGGACCTTCTCGCACAGCCTCGTCGAAGAGCTCGCCGCGGTCGCGACGATCCCGGTCGTCAACGGCCTCACCGACCTGCTGCATCCCTGCCAGGTGATGGCCGACCTCCAGACCGTCGCCGAGCGACACACCCTCGACGACGCGGTGATCGCCTACATCGGCGACGGCAACAACATGGCCAACTCGCTGCTCTTCGGGGCGAGCGTGCTCGGGTTGAAGCTCCGCCTCGCGACGCCCGGGTCGCACCGACCGGCGCTCCGCGTCCGCAAGCAGGCCGACGAGCTCGCGGCGGCGAGCGGTGCTGTGATTTCGTGGAGCGAAGACCCGGTCGAAGCCGTGCGCGGCGCCGACTTCGTCTACACCGACGTGTGGACCAGCATGGGCCAGGAAGACGAGCACGACCTGCGGCTCGAGATCTTCCAGCCCTACCAGCTCAACGCCGAGCTGCTCGCCCACGCCCCCGACGCCTGGGTGCTCCACTGCCTGCCGGCGCACCGCGGCGAGGAGATCACCGACGAGGTGCTCGACGGCGACCGCAGCATCGTCTTCGACCAGGCAGAGAACCGCCTCCACGCCCAGAAGGCGATCCTGGAGCGGTTGTTGATCGGCTGACGGCCGCCCGCCGGCCCGCGTCGCGCTCCTCCCGCGAACCGAGCCCCCACCGGCCGGGAAGCCGGCAATTGCGCCTCAGCTTCCGCCCGGTGCACGCCGATGAGGGGTCGGGGTGTCGGGCCGGCGCTCCGACCGGGGGATTGCATGGGTTCCAGTGTCAGCGGAAGCGACGCCGATCGGCGCTGTCCGCGCCTGGCTCCTGGTT
>JAHEJV010000369.1 GCA_024638705.1 Deltaproteobacteria bacterium
CGGCTCAGCCGGCGCTTGCTTCGTTACTCGGGCTTGCTCGGAAGCGGTTCGCAGGCCACCCCGATCGACTCGGCGACGCCCTCGTGCACCACGGCGCCGCGCCACACGTTGGCGCCGAGGGCGAGCGACGGGTCGGCGGCGACGGCGGCTTCGGTGCCGAGCTCGGCGAGACGCTCGACGTACGGGAGCGTCGTGTTCGTGAGCGCGAAGGTCGACGTGCGGGGCACGGCGCCGGGCATGTTCGCCACGCCGTAGTGGATCACGTCGTGCACGACGTAGGTGGGGTCGGCGTGGGTGGTGGGGTGGATCGTCTCGACGCAGCCGCCCTGGTCGACGGCGACGTCGGCGATCACCGAGCCGGCTTCCATCGACTGCACCATCGCGTCGGTGACGAGCGTGGGCGCGCGACGGCCGGCGAGATAGACGGCGCCGATCACGAGATCGCTCGTCACCACCGAGCGTTCGATGTTGGCGCGGTTGGCGTAGAGCGTGTTCAACTCGCCGCGGAAGATGTCGTAGAGATAGGTGAGCCGACGCAGGTCGATGTCGAGCACGTCCACCTCGGCGCCGAGCGCGTGGGCCACGCGCACCGCGTTCACTCCCACGATGCCGCCGCCGAGCACGGTCACGCGGCCGCGCATCACGCCGGGCACGCCGCCGAGCAGGAGGCCCTTGCCGCCGCGGTCCTTCTGGAGGAGCGACACGCCGATCTGCACGGCGAGACGTCCCGCCACCTCGCTCATCGGTGCGAGCACCGGGAACGAGCCGTCGGAATTGCGGATCGTCTCGTAGGCGATCGCGCAGACGTCCGCGTCGAGCAGACGCTGGGTGAGGACGGGATTCGCCGCGAGGTGCAGATAGGTGAAGAGCGTGGCGCCCGGCCGCAGCAGCGCGACCTCGTCGGGCTGGGGCTCCTTCACCTTCGTCACGAGATCCGCGGCCCACGCCTCCTCGCGATCGACGAGCCGCGCGCCGCGCGCTTCGTAGTCGGCGTCGGCGAAGCCCGAGTCCTCGCCGGCGCCGCGCTCGATGCAGACTTCGTGGCCGGCCGCGGAGAGCGCGGCGGCGCCGTCCGGAACGAGGGCCACTCGGAACTCCAGCACCTTCGTCTCGCGCGGTACTCCGATCTTCACGGGTCCCCCTGATTCTCCCGTTCGGGCATCACCAGACCGGGTATTCCGCTTCTCCGTTCAGCAGGAGCACCCGGCTCCCGCTGCCGTCGAAGCGTCGCAACAACAGCCGATGGCGGAGTGTCTCCTCATCGGCGCGTTCGGTCGCGATGTAAACGACGAGCTCGCCGTCGCGCGAGGGCGCCGGCCAGGCTTCGTGTCCGCGGGTGCGGCCGATCGGGGCGCGACCGCTGCCGTCCGGTCGGATCCGGGCGATCCTGAACGACCGGCCCTTCCGCGCGGTGTAGACGATCCACTCGCCATCGGCGGTGAAACGGGGATGGAGCCCGGGCGCGACACGCCGGCTCGGGGCATCGAAGGGCGCTTCGACGATGCGGATCTCGCTGCGCCCTCGCTCCAGCGGACGCGCGAAGGCGACGCCGTCCCCCTGCGCCGAGCAGGTCGGCGAGTGGTCGGCCGGGCCCTCGCTGAGGTCGATCCACGGTCCGCGTCCACCGGGCTGGCTGATCCGGATCCACGAGCGCGTCTCCTCGCCGCGGCCGGCCACAGCCGTCGTGACGATGCGTTCGTCGGCGCCATAACACGCCTGGGTGTGGCGCGGCGGCGCGTGGGTGACGCGTCGCAACGTCTCCTTCGCGCGATCCCACTCGAACACCTGGGTGTCGCCGATCTCGGGGTCCTGGGTCTGGGCGATCAACAACCGCTCGTGATCCGGCGACCAGTCGAGCGGGATGGCACCGGGGAGCGCGCTGCGCACGATCTCGAGGTCGCCGGTGCGGAGGAAGTAGAGGGCGAGACGCCCGCGCTCCGCGCCGGGGTTCGTCGGCTCGACGCCGAGCGCCTCGGAGAGGAAGCTGCCGAGCGCGTTCATGTCGGCGCGAACGTTCGCCTTGCTGCCGACGACGCGCGGTCCGCCGGTCGGCGGCCCCAGCGCCGCCCGCTCGGCCGCCGCCTCGGCGCGCTCGCGCGCCTGCTCCGCCGTCCAGAAATGCAGCGCGATCGGATCCTCCGGGAGCGAATCCGCCGGAATGCCTCCGAGCGACCCGCACCCCACGGACGCGAGCACGGCGACGAGTGCGACGAAGCGCATCACCCCGCCACCGCCTCGACGAGGCGCTCGCGGAAAACATCGCCGTCGCGCAGGAAGATCTTCATCTCCCGGATCCGGCTCTCGAACACCGACAGCACGATCTGATCGGCCTCGGGCAGCGGAAAGAGCGGGTGTCGCGCGTAGGCGAGATCGAGCTCGGAGAGGTAGGCGCGCTCGCCGACGTGGGAGTGATAGACGGCGGTGATCTCGACCCCGGACGCGTCGGCGTCGCGGCGCACCGCCATCACGTCGCTCTCGCTCATGTAGTAGGCGGCCGAGTTGTCGCGCGGAAACGCGACCGGATCCTCGCGGTGGCGCTGGGTCATCACGTTCTGGCAGCGCACGACGCGGCCGTAACGCTGGGCGCCCTCGCCGACGACGAGACCGCAGCACTCCTCCGGGTCGGACTCGCGCGCGTGCTCGCACAACTCGTTCAGCACCCGCGCCGGGATGCCCACCGGGTCGCCATCCTGTTTCCCGATCGGTTGCAGCGGATTCACTCCCCGCGCGGAGACGCGCGTCGCGGCGATTGTACTCACGGGCCCCGTCCGCGCCGCTTCCGCCCCTCCCACATCCAGAGCTCCGCGGCGCTCGGATCCGGTTCGCCGAGCAGCTCGGCGGGGACGAGCTCGGCGACCCGCGCCGCCGCTTCCGCTCGCTCCTCCGGGGGGCGCTGCCGGACGAGGGCGGCGTTGAGCTTCGCGAGAGCCGTCCCGGCTGCGGCGCCCCGCGCGGCTTCGCGCCCGAAGAGGTCGCTCTCGGCCGCCGCGGCGGCGATCCGCTCGGCCAGGGCCGGGAAGCCGCGGCGGCGAAATCCGATCCGCACCCTCTCGTCGGTGCGCGCGGCGAGGAACTCGAAGCGCGGACGGTCGTCGGTGTTGCGCGGGACGCCTGCGAGCTTCTCGGCCTGCCCCGCGAGCGGACCCACATAGAGCATCCACGGCGCGAGCGGGCCGGTGAGCCAGCGGTCGTCGACCCCGGCGACCGCCAGCTCCCGGCGGCGCGCTTCGATGACGGCTTCAGAAGGCATCGCGGCGGCGAAGCCGCAGAGCGCGACGCGCGGGGTCAGCAGGTAGAAGTCGCCGCGCCAGAGCGTCGCGTCGGGGAAGACGTCGAGGAAGGTCGCCGCGACCGTGTCGAACTCGCGCGGACCGAGCTGGAAGATCGGCATCCACTGACAGAACACGCCGCGTTCGGTGAGCCGCGCCTTCACCGACGCGAAGTGCTCGCGCGTGTAGAGTGAGCCGACGCCGGGACGCCAGGGCGTGAAGAGGTCGGAGACGACGACGTCGTAGCGGTCGCTCGTGGCGCGCAGGTGATTGCGGCCGTCCTCGGCTACGAGCCGCGTGCGCGCGTCGTGATGCACGGCGCGGTTCGTGTCCGCGAAGAACTCGCCCGCGAGCGCCTGCACTTCCGGAACGATCTCGACCAGCACGATCTCGTCGACGTCGTGAGCGACGGCCGCGCCGGCGGTGTGTCCCGTCGCGGAACCGAGATAGAGGACGCGCTTCGGATCGGGATGGAGGAGCAGCGGCAGGTGTCCGGGACGCTCCTTCAAGGCGTGTCGGCTGCCGTACCCCGACAGCGTGTAGTGGTTGTTCAGCTTCATGAAGCGGACGCCGCCGCCTTCGACGACGCTGATCACCCCGTACGGGCTCTCTTCCACTGCGAGGAGCTTCGCGCCGCCCGGCCACGCAACCGGCAGCCGGAACGGATCGACGCCAGTGGCGAACACCGCGGCGAGCCCGCCGGCGCACGCGACGGCGCCGGCGACGCGCGCGCGAACGCCCCGGCACGCGAGCACGCCCAACGCGGCGTACGAGATGCCCAGCGCGCCGATCGAGCGCCAGAGCCCGAGCGCCGACAGGAGGAAGAACCCGGCGGCGATAGATCCGGCGATGCCGCCGACGGTGTTGGCGGCGAGCAGGGCGCCGAGCCGCGCGCCGACCGCCCCGCCCGCGGCGAGGCGGAACGTCAGCGGCAGGACGAGCGCGCCGACCAGGATCACCGGCCCGGCGTAGAGCGTGGCGATGCGGACGCCGTCGAGGAGCGCATCGCGACCGAGGCTCCCGAGCGCGGTCTGCGCTTCGAGCGCGCCGGGGAGCCAGAAGAGCAGCGCGGCCTCCGCGAAGAGCGCCGCGACGAGCAGACCGCGCGCCGACACGAGCCGCGCGGTGGCCGAGACGACGGCCGCGCCGGCGGCCAGGGCGATCAGCACGACGATCAGGATCGCGCCCGCCGAGTAGACCGTGTGGTCGACGATCTGGGCGAGGGCATGGATCAACAGCACTTCGAGGGCGAGGGTTCCGAAGCCCGAGGCGCCGGCGATCGCGAGCCACACGGTCGGGATCGGGGC
>JAHEJV010000370.1 GCA_024638705.1 Deltaproteobacteria bacterium
GAGGCAACCTGTTGACTTCGCTCGGCTTCGCCTCGCTGCGCACCGGCCCGGCGGGCCGGTTTGCGGGGCGCCGGCTTGCTACGATGCTGACCCCGCGGACCTCCCCCTTTCTCGAGGATCTCCGATCTCCGCCATGCGCCAACTCCACGCTCCGCGGTCCGCCTCGCGGTGGGCGGCGGCCTTCGCGGCGCTGGCCGCGCTCGGGCTGTTCGCACTGCCGTCGCACGCGCTCACCTACGAGCCCGTGTTCGTGGTCAGCGCGCTCGACATCGAGTACGCGCTCGAGCATCCCGAGCACATCCCGATCGAGGAGGTGCTCGACCTCGAGGTCGGCCTGCGCGCGAACGAGGGCACCTACGTCGCGCCCCGCCCGGTCGACCGCACGGTGCGCATGCGGCTCTCGGCGCTCCCGCGCGACGCCACCTTCGGCGCGTCCGCCATCATCCACATCAACCAGCACATCGTCGCGACGTTCAATCGGCGCGGCTACAACGGCGTGATCGTCACCGTCCCCGACGTCGAGGAAGGCACCGGTCGCGACCTCCGTCCGCCCGGCGACACGACCCTGCGCCTGCGCATCTGGACGGGCCGCATCTCGCGCGTGGCGAGCATCGCCGACGGCGAGCGCTTCGGCGGCCTCTCGGTCGACGAGCGCACCAACCACGCCGCCCACGAGTGGATCCGCAAGCGGTCGCCGGTGCGTCCCGGCGGTCCGCGTGGCCTGCTCGGCGTCGTCGTGCTCGAGGATTACGCGGCGGAGGTGTCGCGCCATCCGGGCCGGCGCATGGACGTCGAGCTCGAGCCGGGCGCTGCGGCCGGCACCACCGCCGTCAATCTGCGGATCGCCGAGAGCAAGCCCTGGTATGCGTATGCGCAGTACACCAACACCGGCACCTCGACGACGACGAAGAACCGCGAGCGCTTCGGCTTCACCCACAACCAGCTGCTCGGCCGCGACGACATCCTCCAGCTCGACTACACGACGGGCGACTTCGAGGACGTCCATGCCGCGTTCGTATCCTACTCGGCGCCCTTCGATCTGGAGAACCCCGAGTGGCGCTTCGGCGTGCGCGGCTGGTACAGCCAGTTCGACGCGAAGGAGGCGGGCTTCACCGCCACCGACGTCGAGGGCGAGGACGCCGCCGTCGGTGGCGAAGTGTCGCGCCAGATCTTCCAGCACCGCGAGCTCTTCGTGGACGTCGCGGCGGGCGCGCGCTGGCAGCGCCTCTCGGTGGAGAACCGCCAGCTTCGCAGCGTCACCCTCGAGGCCGACGTCGACTACGTCGTGCCGCACCTCGATCTGCGCTTCCAGCGCGACACGACGACGTCGCGGCTGCGCGCGCGCGCCGGCGTGCTCGGCGGCTGGACGGACACCCGCGACGACGACGTCACGTTCCAGCGCGCTCCGGTCTCGGGCCCGCCAGAGCTCGACATCTTCGGCAACGCGCGCGCCGACGACGACTTCGCCCTCGCCACCTTCGACGCGAGCTGGTCGTTCTATCTCGAGCCGCTCCTCGACCCCTACGGCTGGAAGGACCCGACCACGCCGGGCAGCTCGACCCTCGCCCACGAGATGGCCTTCCTCGCGCGCGGACAATGGGGGATGGGTCACCGCCTCGTGCCTACCTTCCAGCAGGTCGCGGGCGGCTTCACCACCGTGCGCGGCTACGAGCAGTCGGTGGTCGTCGGCGACGACCTGCTGCTCGGCTCGATCGAATACCGGCTCCATGTCCCGCGCCTGCTCCGTCCCGACCCGAACCCGCCGGAGATCCCCGCGATGGGGACGTTCCGCACGCGGCCGACGCAGGTGTGGGGCGCGCCCGACTGGGACCTGATCGTGCGCATCTTCGGCGACGCGGCACACGTCGAGTCGAGCCGCGCCCTCGCGTCGGAGCCGAACGACACGCTGACGTCGGTGGGTGCCGGGCTCGAGCTCCAGGTGCTGCGCAACCTGATCGTGCGCGGCGACGTCGGCTACACGCTCGGCAATCTCGAACGACCGGGCCAGGACGCGAACGAAACCCGCGGCCACGTCGCCGCGACGGTGCTCTACTGATGCGGCGCGCACTCTCGCTCTGGCTCGCGGCGGCCATTGCGTTCGGCCCGGGCGCGGCCTTCGCCGGGCCCGAGGGCGAGAACGTCGTCTCCGGCAGCGCCGACTTCGCGCGCGACGGCGACCTCACCGTCATCACCACGCACACCCAGCAGACCGTCGTCGAGTACACGGGCTTCGACATCGGCGTGCTCGAGACGGTGCGCATCGATCAGCCCGACGCGGCGTCGCGCATCCTGAACGAGGTGCTCTCGACGGATCCGACGCGGATCGACGGCGCGCTGCTCTCGAACGGCGAAGTGTGGATCGTGAACCCGGTCGGCGTCTTCTTCGGCGACCAGGCGATCGTCGACGTCGGCGGGCTCGTCGCGGCGGCGGGCGAGGTCGACACCCAGGCCTTCCTCGACGGCGCGACGCACTTCGAGAACCTATCTGGCGCCGTCGAGGTGGGGGAGGGCGCGATCCTGCGCGCCGCCGACCGCGTCCTGCTCACAGGCGTTTCCGTCGCGAACTACGGCCACATCAGCGCGGGGGACGGCATGATCCTGCTCGTGGCCGGCGGCGCGGCGCGTCTCGCGAAGGTCGACGGACGCGTCGTGGTGAGCGTCGATCCGGTGACGGCGCCCGATCCCGACCGCGCCGGCATCGTCCAGGCCGGAACGCTCGACGCCGGTGCCGGCCAGGTGCACCTCACCGCCGGCGACGCCTACTCCCTGGCGATGAACCACACCGGCATCACCCGCGCGCGCGAGATCCACGTCGAGGGCGGCGATGACGGCATCGTCTCGGTCGCGGGCACCCTCGACGCGTCGAGCGACGACGCCGGGGTGCGTGGCGGCAGCATCGCGGTGCTAGGCGAGCTGATCTCGCTCGACGGTGCGTCCCTCGATGCTTCCGGCGACGCCGGCGGGGGCGAGATCCTCGTCGGTGGCGACGCCCACGGAGCGGGCGAGACGCGGACCGCGCGTCGCACCCATGTGTCGGAGGACAGCGTGCTGCGCGCCGACGCCGGCACCGAGGGCGACGGCGGACGCATCATCGTCTGGGCCGACGACGCCACCGCGTTCTACGGGACGCTCTCGGCGCGCGGCGGTAGCGGGTCCGGCGACGGCGGCTTTGCCGAGATCTCCGGCGCGCGCAGCCTGGTGTCGCACGGCTCCGTCGATCTCGGGGCGCCCGCCGGCGACGTCGGCACCCTGCTCTACGACCCGGCGCGCATCGTGATCACCGGCGGCACGATGGACGGCACCGACACGGACGACACCAATCCGCCCGACCAGTTCCTGCGTGGCGACGGCGGCACCGGCGGCAGCATCGCGACGACCGACGAGGGCGACGGCGGTGAGCCCTTCGTGATCTTCGAGAGCGAGATCGAGAACACCGACGCCAACATCGTGCTCCAGGCGAGCCAGAGCATCGAGACGGCCGGCACCTTCGATCTGGACGACATCGTCATCCAACCCGGCCGCGACCTCACCCTCGACGTGGTCGACGCCGGCGAGGCGATCGGTCCGGGCGAGATCGTCGGCATCGACGTCGACACCGACGGTTCGGGCGACCTGCTGACCTTCCGCCTCAGCGAGGGCGGTACGCTGCGCATGACGACGACGTCGTCCGAAGGGCGCAGCGCCGACATCGCCGTCGGCGCGATCGAAACCTCGGGCGTGCGCAGTGGCACCGCGAACAACGTCGCCCTGCTCGTCACCGGGACGGGCGACATCGCCGTCGCGTCGATCGACACCTCCGGCGCCGACCTGGGCATGGGCGCGACCACCGTGAACGCCGTCGACGGCGGCAACGTCACGCTGCTCACCGAAACGGGGAACATCACGGCCGGGCTGATCGAAGCGAAGGGCGGCGACGCCTCCGCCGTGGAGACCGGGGACGGCGGCAACGGTGGCCGCGTCGTGCTCGGCACGCTCGAGGGATCGGTGACCGTCGGCAGCATCGACGTGTCCGGCGGCGACGGGCACGCCGGAATCGCCGCCGACGGCGTGACGCGCGAAGGCGCCGGCGGCAACGCGGGCAGCATCGAGCTCGTCGCCGACCTCGATCCGGGCAACCCCGACGCGGCGCTTCCCGGCGGCGATCTCCGCGTCGTCACTGTGGACGGCTCCGTCGCGCTCTCCGAGAACGATCCCGACACCGGCGACCCGCGCTTCGGGCTCTTCGCGATCGGCGGCGACGGCCGCGGCGCGGACACCGACGCGACCGGCGACTTCGGTGCGAACGGCGGCAGCGGCGGGCAGATCCTCGTGAGCGCGGGACACGTCGCCGAGGAAGGCGCGGTGGTGCTCGGGAGCGCCGCCCAGCCGGTGACCCTGAATGCGAGTGGCGGCGACGGAACCGCGGCCGGCGGCACGACGTCCTCGGGCAACGCGTCGGTGTTCACGGGCGCCGCGATCGGCGCGATCCGGGTGGAAGCCCACGGCGCCGACCTCCCGGGCGACGCGGACCTCGACGGCGCGACCGACGACATCGACGGCGTGGTCGCCTGGGCCGACATCGTCGCGAG
>JAHEJV010000371.1 GCA_024638705.1 Deltaproteobacteria bacterium
TTGTTATGTCGGCATGACGCGTGCCATGGAGCGCCTCACCATCACCAGCGCCGCCGAGCGCCTGCGCTTCGGGTCGCGCACCTACGGCGTGCCGTCGCGCTTCCTGGCGGAGATCCCGGCCGAGGTGGTCGAGCAGGTGGGCGCGGGGCGCGTCGGTCGCGGCGGACGCAGCGCCCCGGCGAGCCGCGGCGCCCACTACGACTACTCCTACAGCCAGGAAGAGGCGGGGGAGGCCGGGGAGATCGCCCGCGGCATGCGCGTGCGCCATCCCCACTTCGGCGAGGGGGTCGTCGTGACGGTGGCCGGCAGCGGGCCCTCGACGAAGCTCAAGATCCAGTTCGACCGGGCGGGCGTGAAGACCCTGCTCCTGCGCTTCGCCAACCTCGAGCCGGCCTGACACCACGCGGCCCGGGTTGGGGCCCTGGGCCGAGTCCCTGAAGTGGAGACGCCTCCGGGGGAGGAGAACCCCGGAGGCGTCACCTGGTCGGCTGGAGACACGAACTCTGAAACCTGGACTGTGCACCCGCGCGCAGTCTCGGGAGTTGGGACACCGCGGCTCGGGATCGGTTCACGAATCGGGGGCGGATGAGCGAAATTTCTTCACCCGGTCCGCCTCGTCGGCGACCTCGAGGTGGAGTTGCACATCGGTGAGGGCTCGGCGGCGTCCAGCTCCGCGAGCGCCGAAGCGCGGCTATCGCCGGCCACCCTCGGGAGCCCCGTCGCGAGCGCGAGCGCGCGGCGCCGCCTTCCGAGGCGGGGCACTAGCTTCCGGCGAGCCGGGAGAGCTGTCGGCGCGCGTCTTCGGCTTCGGGGAAGGACCCGGCCGCGAGCGCGCTCTCGAACATCTCGCGAGCGCGCTTCTCTTCGCCGGCCTGTCGGAGGGCGAGTCCGAAGCGGTAGCGAAGCGAGGGGGCGTCGGGCGCACGGCTCACCGCGCGACCCAGCGCGTCGACCGCCTCGGCGTACTCCCCGCGGCGGAAGTGCACCCAACCGAGGGTGTCGAGCACCTCTGCCGAGGCGTGGCTGCGCTGGGCGCTCTTCGCGAGCTCGAGCGCCAGGTCGAGTTCTTCGCCGCGTTCGGCGAGCAGCCACGCGAGGTCGTTGCGCGGTCCGGCGAGACCGGGGTGCCGCTCGACGATGCGTCGCAGCCGCTCGATCGCCCCGTCGACGTCGCCCGTCGCGAGGACGAGCTGTGCGCCGAGATAGCCATAACGTCCTTCGTCGGGCTGCAGCGCGTAGGCGCGATCGAATCCGTCGATGGCCTTCTTCATCTCGCCGCGCGCGGCATCGAGTCCGGCGATTCCGGCGCGGGCCTCGGCGTTGTCCGCGTCGAGGGTGAGGGTGCGCTCGAAAGCCGCGCGGGCGTCGTCCGGACGCCCGGCGGCGGCGAGCGCGGCGCCGCGCAGGGTGAGGAGCGTCGCGTCGTCGGGCGTGCGGGCGATCGCTTCGTCCACGCGCGCGACGGCGGAAGCCGCATCGCCGGTGGCGATCTCGATCTCGACGAGCTGTTGCAGGATGAGCCGTTGCTCCGGACTCGCGAGATCGAGGCCACTTTCCTCGGCGACCGCGACGGCCCGCTCGGCCCCGGCGAAACGATTCTCGAGGATCATCCGCTCGCGCAGCGCCTCGTGCACGTGGCCATGTTCTTCGAGGTGGGCGATCGAGAGCCGCGCCCGATCGGGCTTTCCGAGCGCCGCGAAGGCCCGCGCGGCGATCACGTAGGGTTCGGGTTGCAATGCACCGCCGCGACCGCGGAGCGCCATCGACGACGCCGTCACGGCCTGCTGGAACGCGCCGCGCCGGAGATGGATGCGCGCGAGCTCGAGCGCCGCGTCGGTCTCGGCGTTGTTGGCGCGAACGGCCTCGCGGAACTCGGAGATCGCGCGCTCGGTGTCGCCGAGGTCGCGCGCGGCGACGCCCGCGAGGAAGCGGGCCGCGGCGTTGTTCGGCCAGGCGCGAATGCCCTGCTCGAATTCGGCCAGCGCCTCGGCCGGCTCCCCGCGCAGCAGGTGGATGCGGCCGCGCAGGAGCTTCGCGTAGACCGGTTGCGAGAGCTCGTCGGCGATCTCCTCCGCGCGCTCGAACTCGCCGAGATCGATCAGGACGTCGGCCTGGATGAAGCGCATCCGTTCTTCGTCTTCCTCGGACAGGGCGAGCACCCTCTCGATCGCCTCGAGGGCGGGCTCGGGCTCGCCGCGCAGCCGATGGAAGGCGGCCAGCATGCTCCACGCCGGCGCCGAGTCGAAGCGGTCGATGGCGGCGCGAAGAACCGACTTCGCCTCGTCGCCCTCGCCCTGCGCCTGGAGACGTTCGGCGAGGCCGCGGTGCAGCTCGAGCCGGTCGGGCTTCGCGGCGACGGCGTCGCGCCACAGACTGGTGCCGCGCTCGGCGTTGCCCGTGCTGTCGAAATAGCCGACGAGGTGGTTGAGCACGACGGTGTCGGTCGGGTTGCGGGCCGCGCACTCGTCGTAGAGCGTCGCCGCCTTCGCGGCGTCGCCGACGACGTCGTTCGCGAAGATGGCCGGGGCGAGACAGGCGCGGCTGGCCAACGCCGGGTCGCCGCTCTCCTCGCCCATGCGCTTGAGGGCCTCGTGCTCGCGCTCGGCCTCGTCGAGACGCCCGAGCTCGCCCAACACGGTGGCGTGCAGCGCGCGGACGCCGTAGTCGCTGGGGAAGAGTTCGACGAGAAGCTCGGTGTCGGCGAGCGCGGCCTCGGGGCGCCGCGCGGCGAGGTTCGCGTTGGCGCGGATGCGCATCGCCGCCTGGCGCTCGGGATCGGCGGCGAGCACCGCGTCGGCGGCGCGGACCGCCTCGTCGAAGTTGCGCGTCTGGAAGTGGGTGGACGCGAGCAGCACCCCTGCACTGATCTCGTAGCCCGATGCCGCCGCCGCCTTCTGGAGCGGCCACACCGCGCGCGACGGCTCGCCCGTCTGCACGAGCGCGAGACCGAGGCGATAGTTGGCTTCCGGGAGATCGGGGTCGAGTGCGAGGACCTCGTCGAGCTTGGCGATCGACGCGTCGAACCGGCCGACGTCCTGGAGCGCCCGCACCTCCTCCATCTTCGAAGCGGTGTCGCCGCCGCAGCCGATCGCCAGACCGAGTGCGAGCAGCAGAAGGAGGCGCCCGCCGTGCGAACCCCGGCGACGGTCCGGACCCCCGTATCGGTCCGGACCCGGGCCACGCGCGCAACCCCCGTGTCGGGTAAACGGTGCCGAAGCAGGAACCATCGGGTGGCGGGACCTCCGTAGCGTGAAGCGCGCCGAAGTATAGCCCTGCTCTTCTTTCGCGCGGGTGGGGACGGGCGGTAGTCTTCGCTCTTCGGCGGGTGGATCGCGCCCGAAAGCGCATCGGGAGGCGCGGATTGTTCGGGCGGATCTGGCATTCCTCGACGTTCTTCTTCGCGCTCGCGGCCCTGCTCTTCGTCACCGCGGTCGCGAGTCAGTTCGAGCTGCGCTTCCCGTCCCGGCCCGTGCGCCCGGTGGACGCGCTGGAGGCGATGCGCGAACGCGACGACACGAACGTCGTGTTCCTCCTGATCGACACCCTGCGCGCCGATCGCCTCGGCCTCTACGGGTACGAGCGCGACACGAGTCCGATCCTCGATGCCGCCGCCGCGAGCGGGATCGTCTTCGAGAACGTCGTGTCGCAGTCGAGCTGGACGAAGACTTCGATGGCGTCGCTCTGGACGGCCACCCATCCCATGCGCAACGGCATCCTGCGCTTCGGGGACGTGATCCCGGAAGAGGCGACGCTGCCCGCGGAGCGCTTCCGCGACGCGGGCTTCCGCACCGTCGGGCTCTACCGCAACGGCTGGGTCGAGGAGAACTTCGGTTTCGCCCAGGGCTTCGACACCTACATCCGCCCGGTGATCGGCCAGGAGCGGATCCGCATGCACCGCGAAGCGCGCACCGTCACGCCGATCTCCGGGAGCGACGAAGACCTCACGCTCGCCGCGATGGGCTTCCTCGATCAGTTCGGGGACGAGCGCTTCTTCCTCTACCTCCACTACATGGACGTGCACCAGTACGTCTACGACGAGGAGGCTGCGATCTTCGGGACGGGTTATTCCGACGTCTACGATCAGGCGATCCGCTGGACGGATCGCCTGATCGGCGTGCTGCTGCAACGTCTCGAAGAAGACGGTCTGCTCGAACGCACGCTCGTCGTGATCGGCGCCGACCACGGCGAGGCCTTCCAGGAGCACGGCTACGAGGGGCATGCGCGAAACCTCTACGACGAGGTGACGCGCGTACCGCTCGTGCTGCTGCCGCCGTTCCGGCTCGAGTCGGGGGTGCGCGTGGCCACGACGATCTCGAACGCCGACCTCTGGCCCACGGTGCTCGATCTCGTCGGGCTGCCGCCGCTGCCCGAAGTCGACGGCCGTTCGATGGTGCCGCTGATCCTGGCCTCGGCGGAACGCGGGGCTGCGGCGCCGGCCGGACTCGACCGCCCGGTGTACGCCCAGCTGTTGCGCGGCTGGGGACGTTCGAAACAGGTGGATCCGGTTTCGCTCGTGTCGGTGACCCACGACGGCAAGCGTCTCATCCAGGCGTTGGGCGACGATG
>JAHEJV010000372.1 GCA_024638705.1 Deltaproteobacteria bacterium
AGCCGTGCAGCGCTATCTCGACAACACGGTCTACCCGCCTACTTCCGGGCGGCTGACCCTGGGCCACGAAGGGCTGCTCCGTCCGAACCAGCGCTACGAGCGCTTCAGGGCGATCCGCGACACGATCGGCAGCGAGGGCGGCGTCGTATCCTACGAGTTCACGGCCGACCGCTACGACCTCACCGAGAACGAGGAGGCCGACGTGTGGCTCGAGGTGCGACGCGGAGACGCGCCGCTCGAGCTCACCTGGATCGAGGGCCACCTGCAGCGCGAGGGGCGCGCCGGCATGGAGGGCGACCCGGTCGACCTCGCCTTCCGCGAGGACGGTTCGCGTTGGGAGGCGCGGCTTCCGCTCGACGAGGTGGCCGACCACTACGGCTTCCTCGTCGCGGAGGTGCGCTTCGGCTACGGCGAGGGCGCCGCCCATGAGGAGACGCTGCGCTTCTTCCACACCCCGAAGAACCGCATCCCGGCACGCTTCACCGGCGAGTTCCTCGACTACGTGCGCGACGGCGGGCTCCACGTCGAGGTGGGCATCGACGTGCAGCGCGCCGGCTTCTATCGCCTCGACGCCAACTTCTTCGATGCGCGCGGGGCGCCCGTCGCCTTCGCCGTCTTCAAGGGCGAGCTCGACGAGGGGCAGCACATGGCGCCGCTCGTCGTCTACGGAAAGGTGCTGCGCGACGTCGGCGCGCTCTCGCCCTACACGGTGCGCGGCCTGCGCGGCTACCGCTTCATCGAAGGCGGCTACCCCGATCGCGAGACGATCCCGCTTTCGGCCCACCAGTGGACGAGCGGCCGCTACGCGCTCAGCGAGTTCACCGAGGACGCGTGGACGAGCGAGCACAAGGAGCAGATGGTCGAGCTGATGTTGCAGGACGAAGCGGCGGGGATCCCGGTGGAGGTGCCGCCGTTGGCGGGAGCGGAGTCGGCGCCCGAGATCGTCGCGCCGACGCCTGGATCCGCGCCGTTGCCGCAAGCACCCTGATTCTCGTTTCGGCTGGCCGAGCGCGCAGAAGGCGCCTGGCGGAGATCGGCGCCGAAGATCCCTGGTTCCCCTCCTCGATCCGCACCATCGCCTCGAGGCTCGCAGCTCCTGTCACGCGCGCGAGCAGGCACCAGCGCGCGCCGGGGTCGGAGCTTCCGCAAGTGGAGTCCGAGGGCGCCTAGCCCGCGAGCAACACCACGCTGCGTCCGAAGGAGGTGCGGTCTTCCACCGTGTCGAAGGCCTTGGGCAGATCTTCGAAGCGCACGCGCTGGCCGATCACCGGCTTCACCGCGCCCTCGCGCACGAGCGCGAGCACCTGTTCGTGCACGCGCACGCCGTCTTCATGGGAAGGGAAGTTGAAGCCCGTCTGGCCGCGGAAGGCGGTCGGGTCGTCGACATACGCGTGGCAGACGCCCATCAACGAAAAGTTGCCGAACATCAGCGGACGCGGCGTGAGCGTGGCAACGTCCTCGGTCTCGATGCCCGAGGCGAAGCCGATCAAGAGCAGACGTCCGTTGAAGGCTAGGCAGCGCATCGACTCGGTCATCACCTCGCCGCCCACCGAGTCGAAGACGACGTCGACGCCGCGACCGTCGGTCGCCTCGTTCACGATGTCGGCGAAGATCTGCTTGCGGTAATCGATCGCGACGTCGGCGCCCAGCGCGCGGCAGAGGGCGAGCTTCTCTTCGCTGCCGGCCGTCGCGATGACGCGCGCCCCCACGTGGTGCGCGAGCTGCACCGCCGCCGAGCCGACGCCCCCGGCCGCGGCGTGGATCAGCACCGTCTCGCCGGACTGGAGCCGTCCGCGTTCGAAGAGGCCGAGCCACGCGAGGTGGAAGGGGAAGTAGAGCGCCGCGGCCTCGGCGTCGGGGAGATCGGCCGGCATCTCGAAGGTGGCGGCGGGTGCGCCGACGGCCCACTCGGCGTAGCCGCCGAAGGCGCCGTTCGGGATCGTGCACACGCGCTTCCCCAGCCAGGCCTCGGCACCCTTCCCCACGGCGTCCACCTCGCCCAACACTTCCATGCCCGGGATGAACGGGAGCGGCGGCTTCACCGTCCGGTAGCGGCCGAGGATGCCGTCGAGGTCATTGTAGTTGAGGGTGATCGCCGCGACGCGGACGCGCACTTCGCCGGGGCCGGGCTCGGGCTTCGGCACGTCCTCGAGGCGCAGCGCTTCGCTTGGACGGCCGTAGGCGTGGACGCGCCACGCCCTCACGCGGTGCCGGTCGTCACGGCGTCGGCTCCTGTACTTCGGACAGGTAGGCCGCGAGAGCGGGGATCTTCGGCTCGAGATAGGGGAAGACCGGCATCGCGTTGCTCCCCGGCCGCTTCGGCTCGTACCCCTCCGGATACTCCCCGCGGACGACGATCGCGAGGAGCAGCTCCTCCGAGGCGCCGGCGTTCGCCGGGCCGACGGATCCGTCGAGGTTGGGGTTGCCGTTGTGACAGGCGATGCAGACGCTCTGGTAGATGTCCTTCCCCTCCTGCGCGAGGGGCGACAGCTCGGCGGTGTCGCCGCCGGAGCAGGCGAGGACGCCGGCGCAGAGTAGGGCGGCGAGCCCGAGGACGGCGGCGAGCCGGGTGGGGGAGGCGGCGAACGGGGACGTCGGGGTAGGGCGGTTCGACATGACGCGTTCACTTTAGCCGCGCGTCCCCCGAACGGTAGACACACGCACCGAAGCGGGTGAGAGTGCCCGTGTGAACGCCACCGCCCCGTCGCCCGCGCGCCTCGCGACCCGCGCCAACGCCCTCACGCTGCTGCGCCTGCTGCTCGCGCCGCTGCTCGTGGCGGCGGTGCTGCGCGGCGAGCCGGCGGTCGCGACGGCGCTCTTCTTCCTCGCCGTCGCCACCGACTTCGCCGACGGCTGGGTGGCGCGCCGCTACGGGGAGGTGACGCCCTTCGGCGGCTTTGCCGACCACGCCGTCGACGCCACCTTCGTCACCGCCGGCACCGCGGCGCTCGCCTGCAACGGCGTCGTCCCGGCGATCCTGCCCGCGTTGATCGCGCTGGCGTTCACGCAATACGCGCTCGACTCGCGCGTGCTCGCGTCGTCGGGGCTCGTCGCCAGCCAGCTCGGTCGCTGGAACGGCCTCGCCTACTACGTCCTGCTCGCGACGCCGCTGATCCGCGACACGCTGGCGCTCTCCTGGCCGTCGCCCGCGCTCGTCCGCGTGCTCGGCTGGACGCTCGTCGTGTCGACGCTGCTCTCGATGATCGATCGCCTGCGGCTGCTGGCGAAGCGGCGTTAGGCGGGGCTCAGATAGACGTCGCGTCGAGGGGCGGCGGATCTGCGATCGGCAGGCCGCAGGCCGTCGCGCTCCCGTCGGGTTCGAGGGTGATCGACGGCGCGCAGAACGGCTCCTCGACCTGCACCGGGATCGGCTGCTCGAACTGCTTCGGCTCGGGGGCCGGGTCGCCGAGCGCGAAACCGGGGCGTGCTTCCAGACCGTGCGTTCCCGCGACGAGCACGGCTTGCGTGAACGCGAAGCCCGACGCGAAGAGCAACCCGCTCACCAGTCCGACGGCGAGGGCGACCGACACGAGCCAACGCACCGGCCTATCCCCGCCGTTGACCGAATCGCCGCGGCAGTGCGCACAGCGCCAACGCACCGAGGGCCAGCAACCACCCGCGGCTCGCTTCGGGCAGCAGCACCGGCTCGCACGCGTCACCCACGAGATCGAGGTCGCCGTCCTCCTGCGCCTGCGAGCAGAAGCCACCGGTGCCGCAGTCGCCCGCCGACTTGCAAGCCGAGCCCACGAGTGCCACCTCGCCGGCCGTGCAGGTGCCCAGCGTCGCGCCGTTCGGCCAGGCGGGACAGTTGTCGACGCCGTCGAGCACCGAGTCTGCGTCGCGATCGATGCCCATGCGCTCGCCCGATCCCGGAGGCACGCAGCTGTAGACGATGTCCTGTGCGTCGCCTTCCGGGTAGGCCTTCGCGCGCAGCGCGTCCTCGGTGATCTCCGCGGTGCCGTCGTCGGGCCGATAGAGACCCGACGACTGGCGCGCATAGCCCTTCACGACGCCGCCCTCGACGGTCTTCGCGATCGCGTCGCACTCGGTCACGGTGTCGGTGCTGCTGAACACGAAGGAGTCGAAGGGCTCCGCCGCCCGGGCGTTCAGCACGTTGATGCGGTCGACGACGTCGATGCAGATCTGGTTGACGAGGCCGCAGTCGTTGCAGGTCATGTCGTCGCAGCTGTCCGGATTGCCCGGTCCGATGCTCACCTGCTGGCCGACCACCGGCGCGACGTCGCTGGGGAACGCGAGCATGAACTGCTCGAGGTCTTGCGACTGGTCGACCATGAGGTTGAACGGCGCCGTCGGGGCGTCGAGGAAGTTGAACAGCGTGTCGATGGCGCCGTCGTGCAGGAAGCCGAAGCCGCGCACCTGTTCGCCCGTGTTGTTGGACACGCCGGTCAGACCGAACATGCCGATCTTCTGGTAGACGTTGCGCAGGTGCGCGACCTTGAACAGCTGCGGCTCCCCTTCGAAGGTCTGCTGACCGTCCGCGCCGAAGAACCCCTGCGACGGATCGAGGGTGTGGCAGAAGTTGCAGGT
>JAHEJV010000064.1 GCA_024638705.1 Deltaproteobacteria bacterium
GAGATCGCTCATCGATGTCCGCCGGTCAGGAGCAGTTCGCGTCCGTCCGCCCGGCGCGGCTCGCGTCCGTCCCGGAGGCGCCGATCGAGAAGCCGCCCGTCCGCGGAGCGAATCATCCGCCCTCCCCCTTCGCGTCGTCCGCGTCGTCGTCCGCGATCTCGTCCGGGTCGGGCTCCCCATCGGCCCGCGGACGCATGTGGGGGAAGGTAACGACCTCGCGCAGGTTCGGCGCATCGCAGAGGATCATCACGAGGCGATCGACGCCGATTCCGAGCCCGCCGGTGGGCGGCAGGCCCACTTCGAGCGCGCGCAGGAAGTCCTCGTCGAGGGGATGCGCCTCCTCGTCGCCGGCTTCGAGGGCGCTGCGGCTCGCCATCAGGCGCTCGCGCTGATCGTCCGGGTCGTTCAACTCGCTGAAGGCATTGCCGATCTCCATCCCGGCGAGGAAAGGCTCGAAGCGCTCGACCAGACGCGGGTCGTCGACGTGACGCTTCGCGAGCGGCGAGAGCTCGACGGGGTAGTCCGTCACCAGGGTCGGCTGGATCAGCGTCGGTTCGACGTGGTCGCTGAACAGGTCGTCGACGAGCCGGCCCCAGTTCGGCGCGTCGCCCGGGTCGAGGCCCTTGCGTTTCATCGCCTCGGAGAGCGAGCCGAGGTCGGCGTGGGCGAGAACGTCGATGCCCGTCTGGTCGCCGATCGCGTCCTGGAGCGTCACGCGCCGCCATTCGCCGCCGAGGTGCAGGGTCTCACCCTGATAGGGGATTTCCATCGTGCCGAGCGCGCGCTCGGCACACTCCTGAACCAGCGACTGCGCGAGGTCCATCATGTCGCGGTAGTCGGCGTAGGCCTGGTAGCACTCCATCATCGTGAACTCGGGGTTGTGCTTCCGCGACACACCCTCGTTGCGGAATACGCGTCCGATCTCGTATACGCGGTCGAGCCCACCGACGACGAGGCGCTTGAGGTACAGCTCGTCCGAGATGCGCAGGTAGAGCTCCTGGTCGTAGGCGTTGTGGTGCGTCTTGAACGGACGCGCCGCGGCGCCGCCGTAGATCGGCTGGAGCACCGGCGTCTCCACTTCGAGGAAGCCGCGCGAGTCGAGGCTCTCGCGCATCGCGCGGACGATGCCGCTGCGCTGCACGGCGACACGTCGGGCTTCCTCGTTGACGAGGAGATCGAGATAGCGCTGACGGAAGCGCGCCTCGACGTCGGAGAGCCCGTGCCACTTCTCGGGCAGCGGGCGCAATCCCTTCGCGAGCAGCGTCGCGTCGCGCACGTCGACGGTGAGCTCGTCGCTCTTCGTGCGCCACATCGGGCCCTCGACGCGGACGATGTCACCGAGATCGAGGCCCTTCACGAAGGCGAACACCTCGGGGGTCGTCTCGGCCTTGCGCGCGCTGATCTGCATGCGGCAGCCGTCGTCCTGGAGCGTCGCGAAGACGAGCTTCCCGAACGAGCGCAGCGCCATCACGCGGCCGGTCACGGCCACGGTCTGCGGCGTCGCCTCGAGCGAGGCGCCGTCCTGCTCGGCGAAGCGGTCGCGCACCGACGCGAGCGACTCGCGCTCGCCGGTGCGCGCGGGGTACGGGTCGACGCCCGCCTCGCGCAGTGCCAGGAGCTTCGCGCGACGCGCTTCGCGCTCTCGCTCGCTCATCGGACTACGCTCGCCTTCGGCTCACTGCGCGCCTGCGGCTCGCTCATGATCCACTCCCCTCTCCCGCGCCGCCGGCGCGCCACAGCAACGTCGCGCGGATGAAGCGATCGAGGTCGCCCTCGAGCACGCCGTCCACGTTCCCCATCTCGAAATTCGTGCGGTGATCCTTCACGCGCTGCTGGGGATGGAGCGTGTACGACCGGATCTGGCTGCCGAAATCGACCGTCTCCTTCTCCCCGCGCAGCGCGGCCATCTTCTCTTCCTGCTCCCGCCGCGCGTGCTCGTAGAGCCGCGCGCGCAACACCTTGAGCGCCGACGAGCGGTTCTTGTGCTGCGACCGCTCGTTCTGGCACTGCACGACGATCCCCGTCGGCAGGTGGGTGATGCGCACCGCCGAGTCGGTCTTGTTGACGTGCTGACCGCCGGCGCCGCCCGCCCGGTAGGTGTCGATGCGCAGCTCGCTCTCGTCGATCTCGATCTCGATCGAGTCGTCGATCTGCGGAAACACGCTCACCCCGGCGAAGGCGGTGTGGCGCCGCGCCTGGGAATCGAAGGGGGAGATGCGAACCAGCCGGTGCACCCCCTCCTCCGCCTTGAGATAGCCGTAGGCGTACTCTCCCGACGCCGTGAAGGTGACGCCGCGCAGACCCGCCTCTTCCCCGGCCTGGATGTCGAGGATCTCGGTCTTGTAGTCGCGCGACTCGGCCCAGCGCAGATACATGCGCAACAGCATCTCGGCCCAGTCGCAGGCGTCGGTGCCCCCGGCCCCGGCGTTGATCGAGACGATCGCGTCGCCGAGATCGTGCTCGCCGCCGAGCAGGCGACGCAGCTCGGTGTCGTCGAGGTCGCGCTCGGCCGCAGCGAGCTTCTCCACGGCTTCGCGCCGCGTGTCGGCATCGTCCGCCTCGACAGCCAGCTCGAGCAACACCTCGGCGTCGTCGAGCTTCGTGCTCAGCGCGTCGTAGCGCTCCAGGTCGCGCTCGGCGGACCGCTTCTCGCGCAGCACGCGCTCGGCGCGTTCGCGATCGTTCCAGAGGTCGGGATCGGCCGACTCGCTCTCGAGCCGCTCGATCCGGGTGCGCACTTCGGCGAGGTCAAAGATGCCCCCGGAGCTCGTCCCAGCGCGCGCGCAGCTTCTGCAGCCGCTCGGAGAGCTCGTGGTCGGTCGATCCTTCTCGCGTCGCGTCACTCATGGGCCGGGATCATTCCTCATCCCTGCTCCCGCTGCACGCGATCCGACGCACGAAAACCCCGCGCGAAACCGATGAGGCCGAGCCAGAGCGCCCAACAAGCCCAGGCGAAGACGTCGCCATGGCGGACGTAGAAGGTGGCATCGCGAGGATCGGGGTGGAGCGGCAGGTCGGCGACGCGGACGGCCGGCTCGAAGATCGGCGTCGCCTCCCGAACGACACCCGTCGCGTCCACGAAGCCGGAGATGCCGGTGTTCGCCGCGCGCGCCAGGGGCAGGCGCGTTTCCGCCGAGCGCATCGCCGTGATCGCGAGGAACTGATAGGGAGCTCCGGTGCGGCCGTACCATGCGTCGTTCGTGATGCCGAGCAGCGCCCGTCCGCCGTCGGCGGCGAAGCGGCGCACCAGATCGGGGAAGAGCAGCTCGTAGCAGACGGGTACGCCGAACCGGACGCGGCGTCCGTCGGGCAGCGCGAGGTCCATCGCCCGCGGCGCCTCGCCGGGCGCGACGCCCACCCGCGCGATGCCGCGCGCCACCGCGGTGAGGAAGCGCCCCAGGAGATCCTGGAAGGGGATGTACTCGCCGAACGGGACCAGGTGCGCCTTGTCGTAGCGATCGAGGATTCGGCCGCGTGCGTCGAGATGGAACGCACTGTCGTAGTAGGCGGAGGGACGGCCGGTCTCGTCGAGCGCCATGCCGACGCCCCCGACCACGAAGGCGGCGCCGGTCTCGCGGGCGAGGCGCGCGACGCGCTCGCGCAGCATCGGGTCGACCTCGAGACCGCCCGGCACGGCGGTCTCGGGCCAGACGATGAGCTGCGCGCCGTCGGCCGCCGCCTCGCGCGAGAGCTGCTCGTACACAGAGAGCGTCCCTTCGATCCACGACGCGTTCCACTTCACGCCCTGATCGATGTTGCCCTGCACCACCCCGACGCGAACGGTCTCGTCGAAGACCGGTGACGGCGCCGCGAAGCCGACGCCGTGCAGGACGACGACGGCGAGCAGCGCGGCCCAGACCGAGCGTCCCGGCTTGCGCCCTACCCTTCTCGCGACGGCGATCTCGTGGAGCGCGACGCCTCCGAGCACGCTCACGAAGGAGAGTCCGTACACCCCGGTGAACGACGCGAGTCCTAGCAGCGGCCCGTTCTCGTGTTGGGCGTAGCCGAGCGTGGCCCAGGGAAAGCCGGTGAGCGCGAAGGAGCGCAGGTGATCGAGCGCCGTCCACACGATCGCGGCGCTCCAGGCCGAAGCCAGGCCGCGCTCGGCCAGCCACGCGTGGCTCGCGGCGAAGATCCCGCCGAACACGGCGATGTAGAGGGCGAGCGCTACGGGCGCGACGACGCCGATCGCCGGATGCGCGTGACCGTAGGTGACCGTCACGACATAGATCCAGTGCAGGATCGCCGAATACGCCGCCCACGTGACCCCGAAGCCCCAGAGCGCGGCGCGCCGCGGCGCGAGATCGCGCAGCGCCGCGACGAAGAGCAGGGGCGCGATCCAGGCGAGCACGAGGCCGCCGTCGAGGACGGTGCCCGCGATCGGTTGTGGGAACGCGAAGAACAACGCGACGACGGTCGCGGCGGCGCGCGCGAACCGGTTGCGCTTCGTCACGATCGAAGCGCCCGCCACACCCGGCGCTCCTCGGCGCGCATCCGCCGCGCCTCGTCGTCCTCTTCGTGATCGTGTCCCACGAGGTGCAGCGTGCCGTGGATCAGCAGGCGCAGCACCTCGTCGTCGAGGCTGCGGCGACCGCGACGCGCCTGGACGGCGGCGGTCTCGAGGCTCACGATCACGTCCCCGAGCATCCCGCCACGATGATCGGCGTGCACGCCCTCGAGGAGCGAGAACGAGAGCACGTCGGTCGGGCCGGTCCTCCCGCGATACTGCTCGTTCAGCTCGGCGATCGCCTCGTCGTCGACGAGTGCGATCGAGAGCTCGGCGCGCGCGAGATCGAGCTCGCGCAAGATGCGCCCCGCGAGCGAGCGGAGCCTTCGCCGATCGACGCGCGGCAATCCGCGTCGCCCGGTGAGGCGCACCGTCATCCGCCGGAGCCGGAGCCGGAGCCGGTCATTCGGCGGGGCCGGAGCCTCCGCCGCTCGACTCTTCGCGCGGCGTCGCACGGTCGTAGGCGCGCAGGATCTTCTGGACGAGGGGATGGCGCACGACGTCGGACTCGTCGAAGGACATGAAGCCGATGCCGTCGACCCCGTGCAGGATGTCCGCCGCGTCGACGAGGCCGCTGCGCTGCTGGTTCGGCAGGTCGATCTGGGTGACGTCGCCCGTGACGACCGCCTTCGAGTCGAAGCCGAGCCGCGTGAGGAACATCTTCATCTGTTCGGGCGTCGTGTTCTGTGCCTCGTCGAGGATGACGAAGGCGTCGTTCAGCGTTCGGCCGCGCATGAACGCGAGCGGGGCCACCTCGATCGCGCCGCGCTCCATCAGCCGCATCGACTTCTCGTACTCCATCATGTCGCCGAGTGCGTCGTAGAGCGGGCGCAGATAGGGATTCACCTTCTCCGCCATGGTGCCCGGGAGGAAGCCGAGGCGTTCGCCGGCCTCGACGGCGGGACGCGTCAGCACGACCCGCGCCACTTCGTGGCGATTCAGCGCGGCGATCGCCATCGCCATCGCGAGGTAGGTCTTTCCCGTGCCCGCCGGTCCGATCGCGAACATCACGTCGTGCTTGCGCATCATGTCGATGTAGTTCCGCTGAGCGAGCGTCTTCGCGACGATCCGGCGGCGCAGGCCGACGTCGCCGAGCACGTCGTCGGTGGCGTCGTCGAGGTCGACGCCCGGTTGCTGAGCCACCATCCGCACGGCGTCACGCACCTCGGTGGCGCCGACCGCGCCGCCCGCGCGCAGCACGCCATAGAGGTGTTCGAGCACCTTCCGCGCGAGCCCCACCTCGACGCTCGGACCGACGAGACGCACCTCGTTGCCGCGCGCACCGGCATGGACCCCGAACTCGCGCTCGACGGTGCGCAGCGTGCGGTCGCCCTCGCCGTAGAGTGCGGCGGCGGTGGCGTTGTCGTCGAAGACGAGAGTCTGTCGGGTGCTCGACTCGTTGCGGGCCAGGGATTCCTCGGGGCTGTCGATCGCGTTGCGATCGGGTCGCGCCAGAGAGGCGAGCCGAGACTGCGCTCGATCGCGCTCGACCTCAGTGGTGCTCGGGAGCCAGCAGCACCGGTCCGAGCTTGCGACGCATCGAATAGTAGGGTCGGGCCTCGGGGGTCGCCAACGCGTCCCCAGGCAGGAAGCCCTCCTCGACGAGGAGTTCGAGCCCGTCCGGCCACGTGCCGTGCTCGAGCCGATAGGCCTCGACGGCCCTCTGTACCACGCGCGTGGCGTAGTCGTGGACGAGGCCGTCGAGCGACGTCCGCGCGACGCGCTGCGCCGGTTCGATCCGCGAAAGCGCGGACGAAGATCCCGTGAACCAGGCGACGGCCGCGAGCGCCAGCAGCGGCGCGAGCGCCGAGAGCGCCTGGCGCAGCCCGGCGCCGCGATCGCCGGCCGGCTCGCGGGTCGCGAAGGGCATCGCCAACCCGCCGTCCGTCACCGGCCGGATGGCGCCGCCCTGGTGCAGATCGGCGAGACAGCGTGTGCCGTCGAAGACGCCGAGCCGTGCGAGGTCGAGCACGCGGTGCGCCGGCAGGCGACCGTCGATCAAAGCGAACACCTTCTCGGCGCGCTCGCGGTCCTCGGCGCCGATGCGCGGCTGGCTCTCCAGGAAGCGCTCGAAGCTTCCGATCCGCGAGTAGACCACGTCGAGCGTGGGGACGACGCCGGAGAAGCTGTGCCACTCGTCGACCATGCGCAGACCGTCCATCAGGATCTGCTCGGCACCCAGCAGGTCGGTGGGGCGACGATCGTGGACGACCTCCCTCGCGCGGAAGTCGAAGCTGCCGGTGTCCCAGCGCAATACCTCGAAGATGGTGTCGCGGGTGACGAGATCCTCGGCCTCTCGGAAGGCGAACGTGCTCGCCCAGCCGCGGTCGACGATCACGCGCTGCAACGGTTGGGCTGCCGCGCGACACGCGTTCGCCGCCTCCTCGGCGCGCTCGCGCGTCAGCCACCCGCAGCGCACAAGGCGTTCGGCGACCGGGTCGAGGTCGTCGGCACGCGACACCGCCGGCGCCGCGGAAACGACCATCCCCGACGAGAAGAGCATCTGGATGCGGGTCTGTTCGCTGCGCAGTTCGAGCGCACCGGTCTTGCGCTGCTGACCGATCAGCTGGAAGACGTCGGCGATGCCGAAGTCGACGAGATTTCCGGAGAGCCCCACCGACATCAGGCGCTCCTCCTCGCCGCACCGAGCGAGGTCGCAACGACGGTCGCATGGACCAGCCCCAGCACCACCGCGACGCCGAGGAAGACCGTCGGCGCCGCCGTGCCCGCGACGAGCGGATCCGGCACCACGCCCCAGCGCCAGACGACCGCCGCCGCCGCCAGCACGAAGCCCGTCGCCCCGAGCCACGCCGCGATCGGGCGACGCGCGAGCAGCCCTGCGGCGCCGGGCACGACCACGGCGAGGAGTGCGCGCAGTCGTTCGACCCGCTGCTCGCGGATGCGCAGCTCGTTCACGCGCTCGATGCGCAGCATGCGATCGCTGTGCTCGGGTTGATAGAAGAGCTTGTTGCAGCCGTCGCAGAGCTCACCCGCGGTGCCGCGTTCTTCGCAGCGCGAGCAGATGCGGCCGCCGCAGCGGACACAAGAACGCGACGGCTCGACTCGCGAACCGAGCCATCCGCCGACGAGGAGCGTCGCGGCCAGCACGCCCGCCATCCACACGGGATCGCCTCCGATGTGGCCCGGCGCGAACGGGCGCCGCAGTCCGGCCGCGAGCTCGGATCCCGGTTGCGCGGCGAGCGTCCGCTCGTAGAAGAGGCTCCGCGGAATCGGATAGTCGACGACGAAGCCGATCGTGTCCGTCCCCTGGAGCGCCGTGAT
Organism: Deltaproteobacteria bacterium; assembly: GCA_024638705.1. Taxonomy (GTDB): domain Bacteria; phylum Myxococcota_A; class UBA9160; order UBA9160; family SMWR01; genus JAHEJV01. Next base: position 7,790 of record JAHEJV010000064.1, read on the forward strand.
CTTCGCCACCTGGTCGCCGCCCGCGTTCTGCGCGCGAGCGAGCGTGCTGTTCAGGTCCTCGACCTGGAAGGCGCGCCCGTAGGCCTGCGCCATGTTGAACAGCACGACCGGATCCTCGGCCTGCCTCACGGCCCGATCGTAGAGGTTGATCGCGCTCTCCATGTGTCCGAGTTCGAGTCGCACGTTGGCGGCGTTGTTGAGCAGCGCGATGTCCTGCTCGCCCGCCGCGAGCAGGCGCTGATAGAAGCCGTCCGCCTCGCCGAGGTTGCCGCGGCGGCGCGCGTCGATCGCGAGGCCGCGCAGCGCGAGCGGATCGTCTCCGGCCGATTCGAGGCGGGCGATCGTCATCGGCGTCGCGACGCCGTGGGAAATGGCGTGGGCCGCGCTCGCCACCGGATCCTCGGAGAGCGCGCCGAGCGCCACCCCGGAATAACGCGCCACGGGATGCGCGCCGAGCGCGATCCCCGCCGCCGCGAGCGCGAGGGCGATGCGCTGCGCGCGGCTCCCGTATACCGCGGCGATCCCGAGCAGGCAGGCCGCGAGGCCGAGGATCCCCTCCCCGAAAGCGAGCGGTACGAGGAGCAACGCCGCCAGTGCCGCGGCGCGCGCGAAGTGCGGCGTCGAGCGCGACACCAGATGCCCGAGATCGTGGGCCGCGTGGGGCAAGGCGGGAATGGCCGCCAGCAGGATGCACAGGAGTCCGCCGCCGATCAGACCGACGGCGAGCAGGAAGAGCCCGCTGCCCCCGAACCAGAGCGACGCTTCGAGGTGCCGCGCGATCGATTGGAGCGCGGCGACGACGGCGCGCAGGGTCGCCATCGGGGAATCGCCTTCGAGCCAGAGCGCGTGGGCCAGCTGCATGTGGGCGGACGGGAGATCCGGCGCGAGCTCGACGGCGGCGAGCGCCGCATCGAGTCGCGTCCCCTTCACGCCGCCCGCCTGGATCACCCGGGCGACGGGGTCGAAGCTCCAGGCGCCCGTTTCGAGGGAGGCGCGGCGCGTCCGCTCGACGCGCTCCTCCAGACTCGAAGCGGGGGCGCGCCAGGCCGATTCGAGCTTCGACTCGCTCGGCGCCGGAGCCGCCCGGACCGGCGCGGGCCCGGCGGACTCCTCGCGGCGGCCGGCTTCGCCGGCGCCTGTCTCCTCGAGCACCTCGGGCGGAGCGGCGAAGGTCGGAAGTGCTTCGCGGGTCGCGGTGGCGGGCGTTTCCTGTTTCGCGGCGGTCACTTCCACGGAGGTCGGCGCCTGGGCCCCAGCGCGGTCGGCGACGACGGCGCATCCCACCACGAGCGCCAGAACGCCGAACGGGCGCCCGATCCGCCACGTGGTCCGTCCGCTTCGAGCCCGGTTTCCCCTCACGCCCGCACTTCTCCTCCGGAATCCCGCGATCCCTCTGGCGTATCGGCCAGTCGCCGGGGGGCCTGAACCCGATCGCGGGGGCCGCGTGGCGGCCCGCGGTCCCCACTTCCCGAGGCCCGCGGACGCTCGACAGCTGCGGGTGGAGCCACTACGTTCCGCCGCCGCTCGTCAGAGGAATCCGCTTGGCCAATCACAAGTCTGCAAAGAAGCGCGCCCGCCAGGATCAGAAGCGCCGCGCCCGCAACCGCCGCATCAACGGGGGCGTGAAGACCGCCGTCAAGACGGCCCGCTCCGCCATCGCCGGTGAAGAGGGCGATGCGATCGAGGCCGCTCGCAAGGCCGAGAGCACGATCCGCCGAGCCGCCAGCAAGGGCATCGTCTCGAAGAAGCAGGCCAGCCGTCGCGTCTCGCGGCTCGCCCGCGCCGCCGCTTCCGCCTCCTCGTCCTCCTAGCCCGACCGCTCACGCGGCGAGCGCGAGCACCAGGCGTTCGAGGGAGAGCTCGGGCTTCAGCACGCCCGCGCCCTTGAGCGCGAGGTCGGTTTCCTGGATGGCGCCTAGCGCACTGCGCAAGCGCGCCGGGCCGTAGCGCTTCGCCTGGGCCGCGAGCTTCTTGCGCACGAAGGGAGGACCGGGCACCTCGGCGCCCGCCGCCGTCCGGGCGAGCCGTCGGAAGTGGGACACGAGCGCGCCGAGCAACATCGGCGGCGCTTCACCCGCCGCGAGCAGCCGACCCAGCACGCGCAGCGCGTCGGCCGAGCGTCCCTCGCCGATCGCGTCGGTGAGATCCCAGATCGGCTCTTCCGCCGAGAGCGGCGTACCGGCACCGACGTGGGCGCGGCTCACGGTCTCGCCGGGCCCGGCGAGCAGCGCGAGCTTCGCGATCTCGTTGCGCAGCAGCAGGAGCTGCGGACCGACCCGATCGGCGAGCGCCTCGGCCACGCCGCGGTCGAGCGAAACCTCCTGACGCGTCGCTTCTTCCTGGATGAACGCGGCCAGGTCGCGCGCTCGCTTCGGCGCCTCGCAGACGACCACCGACTTGCCGAAGGCCTTCACCCAACGCGCGCGCTTGTCGACCTTGCTGGCGGCCACGACCAACACCGACGTCTCCGGCGCACCGCCCTCTTCTTCCGCACCGACCCAGTCGGCCACGGCGTCGAGCAGCGCCCGCGCCGATCCACGCCGACCCTCGGGCTCCTGGATCACTACGAGGCGACGGTCGGCGAACACGGGCAGCGTGCGCAACGCGTCGACCAGGACGCCGGGCGTGCAAGATCCGTCGAAGCGATCGAAGTTGAAGTCGGGGTCGCCCGATCCGAGCACGGCCTCACGCAGGGCGGCGAGTGAATCGTCTCGCAGCAGCGGCTCCTCGCCGGCGAGGAGATAGGCTCGGCGCGGACCGTTCGCGGCGAGATCCCGGATGAGCTCTGCGGGGGTCACGTCCCCTCCTCGAGGCGGGCGTCGCGCCGACCGCTCTCGTGCAGCTGATCGAGGAAGCGCGCCGCCAGCATCCGCGACACGCGCCGCAGCGCCTCCTCGCGATTCTTGCGCTGGGCCTCGGCGTCGGCGCTCGAAAGGTAGCGCTCGGTTTCGCTCGACATACGCGCGTCCGACGCGAACTCGCGGCCCGCGCCCGTGCGGGCGGTCAACTCGAGCTGGAGGGTCAGCTCGTACTCGAGGGTGAGCACCACCGGCGAAAGGCTCGCCGGCGCGGTGCGCACGGGAAGCACGCGGCCGCTCACCACCCAGTCGGCGCGCTCGCGATCCTCGACGAGCTCGGCGCCGGAGCGGCGCAACACCTCGCGGCGGAGCGCGTCGGCCACGACGAACTCGATCCCGGTCTCGCGCGACGCGTTCTCCGGCGTCTCGATGGCGATCCGTCCGAGCGCTCGCGTGTCGTCGGCGCCCACCCAGGTGTAGCCACAGCCGGCAAGGGCCAGGACGAGAACGAACCCGACGGAGGCGGCGGTGGGACGGCGCACGGCGGCAGCGTACCGGCTCGTCGCCGGGCTCGCTGGGGGCGATCGCGCGGGGCGGCTACTCGATCTTCAACAGGCCCTTCACGACCGCGAGCACCTTGTTCGCCTGGATCGGCTTCGCGAGATACTCGTTCGCACCGAGGCTCATCGCGCGATCGCGATCTTCGCTGGCGCCCTCGGTGGTGATCACCACGATCGGAATGTCCTGGAGCGTCTCGTCCCCGCGGATCAGGCTGATCAGCTTGAGGCCGTCCATGACCGGCATGTTGATGTCGACGAGCGCGATGTCGAACGGCTCGCTCGACACCCGACGCAACCCGTCCATGCCGTCGTGCGCCTCGACGAGCTCCACGTCCTTGAGCCGACGCAGCGAAAAGCTGAGCAGCTGACGCATGGTCGGACTGTCTTCGACGATCAGGATTCGGTGGCCCATTTTGTTTTCCCTACGGCGAATCCGCGGCTTCGCGCGGCGCCTGCTTCGTCAGAAGATCGATGAAACCCTGGATCGTGTTCAGCTTGCGTTCGGACTGGGAGTAGAGCTTCGCGGCGAAGATCGCGGTCGCCGCGTGGCCTCCGAGCATGTTGAACAGCTCGTGGTCGAGCACGGTGAACCCGTGCTTCTGGGAGAGCAGGCTGTAGACCGAGATCGCACCGATCGAACGACCCTGCACGACGAGCGGCACGCAGACGATCGGCTGGCTGAGATCGTCGGAGCGCGCTTCGTCCCAGCAGGTCGCTTCCTGCGCTGCCGCCGCCTTGCCGAGGGCGCCCTGCCCGATCGACGTGACCGGAAACTCGGAGACACAGCGACCCTCCGCCGCCACCGGCGTCAGCTCGGAATCCTCGCCTTCGAGCAGATAGATCGCGAAGACTTCCGCGCCGATCAGATTGATCACGATCTCCATGATGATCTTCACGACCTCGTCGAGGTCGAGCGTCGAGTGGAGCTGATGACTCGCGACGTAGAGATTGGCGAGGTTGTTGTTCTCCTCCTCCACCTCCACATGACGCTGGGCGAACTGCGATTTCTCGAGCTCGACCTGGTCGAGCCGCTCGCGCACCGAGGTGCACTCCTCCTCGAGCACGGCGATCCGCTGGACCATCTCGTCCCGAAGCTCGTTCCAGTCCTCGGGCGTGCGCGCGGCGCGCTCGTTCCGATCGGCGATCGTGGCCAGCTCGCTGCGCAGGCGCTCGTTCTCCTGCATCAGCTCGCGGGTGAAATCCGCGCCCTTCTCGAACAGGGCGAGGAAATCCTCCGCGCGCGCCTTCGAGTCCGTCCCGATCATGCTCGTTCCCTTGCAGGCGCCCTCGCGACGCCCCCGCTGCCCTTTCCCGTCATCGGCATGTCGAGCCCGCACTGGATCGTTCGCGCGATCTCTTCGAGGCGCTGGACCCGGTCGACGGCGCCGGCACGGATCGCCTGGCGCGGCATGCCGAAGATCACCGCGGTCTCCTCGGATTCGGCGATCACGAAGCCGCCGGACGCCCGGATCGCCTGGGCGCCCACCTTGCCGTCGTCTCCCATCCCCGTGAGGATGATGCCGGTCACGTTCGCCCCGTACGCCTTGGCGGCAGACTCGAAGAGCCGGTCGACCGACGGCGTGTAGCGATCCCCGCTGACGTTGCGATTGATCCGGGTGACGGGCCGCCCCGCGACGCTCTCGACCTCCAGGTGCCGGCCGCCGGGCGCGATCAGGATCTCGCCCGGCGTCGGCGCCTCGCCGCCCGCGGCTTCGCGCGCGCGCATCACGGTGAGGCGATCGAGCCGCTCCGCAAATCCGCTCGTGAACCCTTTCGGCATGTGTTGCGCGACCAGGAAAGCGCACGGCGGAGGCTCGGTGAACGACGCAAAGATCTCCATCAGGGCCGCCGGGCCACCGGTGGAGGATCCGATCACGATCAGATCCGAGCGCGGCGCCGCGCGATCTTCGCGCGCGACGACCATCTGGGGCGCAGCGATCCGCTCGCGCACCTTCTCGATGCGCAGGTCGCGCACCGAGTGCACCTTGCGGATCAACTCCTGCGTGATCGACGCGAGCATCGGCGTGGCGTGTGGCGTCGGTTTCGCGACGAAGTCGACGGCGCCGAGCTCGAGCGCCTTCCAGACGTCGCCCTCGTCCGAGCGGCTGCTCACGACGATCGCGGGCGTCGGGCACTTCCTCATCATGACGCGCAGATAGGTGAAGCCGTCCATCCGTGGCATTTCGAGATCGAGCGTGACGAGGTCGGGCGCGAGCTCGATCGTCTTGCGCAGCGCCTCTTCCCCGTCGCGCGCCGAGCCGACCACTTCGACGAGTGGAGAGGGGCGCAGCATCCGCGTGATCACCTGGCGACTGAACGCCGAGTCGTCGATCACCAGCACGCGGATCGGGTTGCGACTCACCTCTCGCGCTCGGAGTCACCGATGGCCAGCCGCGCCGCGAGATGCCATTGGTCGGGACTGCCGAGCCCCGGTCGCGGTCGCCGGTAGGCCAGGTCTTCTTCGAGATGGCGCAACTCGAGAGACGTCGAGAGATTGATCAGTGATTCGGAATGCCCGAGAAAGAGATGCCCGCCGGGGCGGAGCTTCTGCTCGAACATCGCGATCACGTCGCGCTTGCCGTCGGCGTCGAAGTAGATGATGACGTTGCGGCAGAGGATCACGTCCATCGAACCGAGCAGCGCGAGCCGCGAGCGATCCATCAGGTTCAGGTGGATGAAGTCGACGCACTTCTTCACGTCGTCCGAGATCGTCCACAGACCGTCCTTCTCCTGGAAGTACTTCTCGCGCAGCTCGGGCTCGGTCTCGCGGAACGAGGCCTCGCGATAGGTTCCGCTGCGTGCACGGCGGAGCGCACGGCGGGAGATGTCCGAGGCGTAGACCCGGATGTCCGCCGCCGGATCGAAGCCCGCCTCCATCGCGAGCATCACGATGCTGTAGGGCTCTTCCCCGCTCGAACACCCCGCCGACCAGATGCCGACCGGACCGCCGTTGCGTTCGCGCCGGTTCATCAGCACTTCGGGGAGCACTTCGCGCAGAAGTGCGCGGAGTTGACCGCGCTCGCGGAAGAAGTAGGTCTCGTTCGTGGTCAACGCGTCGATCAGGTTCGCCAGCTCGCCGTCGCGACGCTTGTCGCTGCGCAGCTCGTAGTGGTAGGCGGAATAGCTCGGGATCGCGAGCTCGCGCATCCGGCGCGAGACCCGGCTCTCCAGCAGGAAGCGCGTCTCCGAACCGAAGCTCAACCCACAATGCGAACGAACGAGCTCCGAGAACAGCCGGAACTCGCGGTCGGTCATCGGGGGCGGATCGTTGGCGCGGAGTGCGGACATCGCCTGACTCAGCCCTCGAGCTTCTGGAGAGCGTTCAGGGTCACGCTGCGCACGAAATCATCCTGTTCGGTCTCCATCCGACGGAGGATCGTGGGAACGGCGCGACGGAACCCGCGCACGCCGAGCGTCTCCACCGCTTCGGCGCGGACCGACCAGTCGGCGTGGGACACGAGCGGAAGCAACGCCTCGAGCTCGGTGTCGGGCGCGTGGGCGCCGAGGCAGCGGACCGTTCCGATCACGATCTCGGGTTCGGAGCGCGAGAGCAGCGGCGTGACGTAGGCGAGCGAATCGCCCCCGGTCTCGTAGGCAGACTCGACGACCGCGAGCGCCACCGGGGCCTCGTCTTCGCACGCGCGGTTCAGCTCGGCGAGCGCTGCGACGCGAACCCGGGGGTCCGCATCCGATGCGAAGCGGCGCCCGATCGCGCCGACCGCCTCGGCGCGGACGCGCGAATCCTCGTCGTCGGCGAGACGCTGCAGGTCGTCGAAGACCGTCTCGTGTCGCGACACGCCGAGTGCGCGCGCCGCCGCAACGCGCACGCCCGGCGCCTCGTCGGCGATCGCCAGATGCAGGGGTTCCGGAGTCCGATCCGCTTCGAGGCGGGCGACCGCGTCGACCGCAGCGCACCGCACCTCCGGGCTCGGGTCCTTGAGCAGCATCGCCACCAGCTCCGCGTCCCTATCGCGCGCGATCGCCCCCAGCACGCGCGCGATCGACAGTCGCGCGGCGTTGGAGGCACCGTTCAATGCGGCGGCGAGCAGCTCGACGGCCTGACCTGTGAGCGGCGCCTCGGCGCCTTCCTCGCTCGCGCCCGCCAGTGACACGATCGCCTCGGCGATCGCGTCGGTCTCTTCCTCGCCCTCGTACGATTCCTCGCTCTCGACGTGTTGCAGCCTCCGTACGAGCGGCGCCAGCGCGGACTCGGCCCCGAGCGTCGACAGCGCCCGCGCGGCCGCGGTGCGCAGCGACGGATCGGGATCTTCGAGGACGGCGAGCAGTCGCGCGAGCGAGCGCTTTCCACCGACGCGACCGAGCACCTCGCAGGCGGCGCAGCGGCGTTCGATGTCGAGCTCTCCCCAGGCGGCGTCGATCGCGGACGGGACCTCGGCGCCGATCTCCTCGAGCGCGCCGATCGCTACGGGCGCGAGCGCTTCGTCGCGCCCGGCCTCGAGAATCGGAATGACCGCCTCGCGGGAGCCCACGAGTGCGAGGAACTGTACGAGGGCGAGCTGGGTGCCGAGGTCGGAGTCCGCAAGCCGTTCGATGGCGCTACTCGCGATGACCGGTTCGGAGTCGACGAGCGCCGCGAGCCGCTCGCGGACCGCGGCGACTTCCGCGCCGTCGCGCTGCGCCACCAGGCGCAGGATCGCGCGCATCGATGATTCGCGCGCGGCGCGAATCCCGCTCGCCAGCCCTTTCAGCAATGCGTCGAGAGCGCCGGGATCGTCGCAGCGCCCGAGCAGAGCGAGCCCGGCCGGCCCGAGCACCGGGTCGGATAGGACCGTCGCCAGCTCGTCCGACCGCAGCGGTTCCTCGAGCGTGTCGAGCGCGTGCAGCGCCGAGAAGCGGACCAGCGCATCCTCGTCGCCCTGCACGGCGGTAGCGCGCAGCGCTTCGCGCGCGACCGCACCGCCGACCGCCCCGAGCGCGTCCGCTGCGGCAGCGCGCACGTTCGCATCGACGTCCTCCAATCGCTGCACGAGCACGTCGACGGAGTGGATGCTTCCGACACCCGCCAGAGCGTCGACGACGAACTTGCGGACGTCGGCGTCCTCGACCGCGCACGACGCGATCAGGGACGGCAAAGCCCGCTCGCCGAGCTCGACCAGGGCCTCGACGGCGGCGTTGCGCCGGCCCGGATTCTCGCCATCGGCGAGCGCGTCGAGCAGCCGGCGCGCGACCTCTTCCGCATCGGGGTGCGCGACCACGCGCCGCACCGCCGCCTTGCGGACCCGCCAGTCCGAGTCGCCGAGGCGCTCGATCAGACGCGGGAAGATCTGCTCGAGATCGAAGAAGTCGGCGCGCTCGACCGCGAGCCGTCTCACCTCTTCGTTGGAGCTCGCGAGGTCTTCGAGCACGCTCTCCCGATCGGGGTCGTCCCACTCGGTCATCCGTTCATCCCTCGCGATCGCGCCACCCGAAGCAGCTCGCGCTCGAGGAACTCGCGCGGGTCACACACGTCCGTGTCGACCCGCTGCGCGAAGAGCGCGAAGCCCTCCTGGAGCTCGCCGCTGAGCGATTCGACGACGTTGCCTCCGCGGACGCCGGCTTCGAATTTCTCCGGGTTGTAGAGGATCACGTCGGAGACGATGATGCGCGCGAGCCGCATGCCGTTCTCGCGCTCCGGATCGTCGCTCCCCGCCTCCGTCGACGCGGCAGGTGCGGGCGCGGACGACGCGGTGGGCGTCGGTACGCGCGGCGCGGACGACGCGGCGGGCGGCGGCATGCGCGGCGCAGACGGCGTGGCGGG